>JALSLH010000087.1 GCA_026988435.1 Methylophaga sp. | reverse complement strand
AGATTATAATAAGCCTTTCTCTGCAAAAGAAAGACTCTCACCATCACCAATGATGATGTGATCTAAAACGCGAATATCAACAAGTTCAAGAGCTGACTTTAATCGTTGAGTAATATGTTGGTCGGCCTGACTAGGTTCGGCAATTCCTGATGGATGGTTATGGCTAAAAATAACCGCGGACGCATTGTGAGCTAACGCTTGTTTAACAACTTCTCTCGGATAAACACTGGCGCCATCGATAGTGCCATGAAACAATTCATCAAATGCAATTAGCCGGTGCTTATTATCAAGAAATAGACAGGCAAAAACCTCATGAGTGTAATGGCGTAGTCGCTGTTGTAAATAGAGCTTGGTGTCACTTGCATCGTTGAGTGATATTCCACGAGAAAGTGTTGATTTAAGATGACGGTGACTCATTTCTAACACCGCTTGGAGTTGCGCATATTTCGCTGGACCTAGGCCGTGTTGTTGGCAGAACTGTTTTTGGTCAGCTTCAAGCAAAGCGCGCAAACCACCAAAGGTCGTCAGTAATTCTCTAGCGAGATCTACAGCAGAAATTCCTGTGACACCCGTTCGTAGAAATATAGCGAGTAACTCTGCGTCAGAGAGCGCTTGTGCACCGCGCTGTAATAACTTTTCTCTAGGCCGCTCATCTGCTGGCCAATCTTTAATTGCCATTTATCGAATCCTTTCTCTATGGTGGAGGCTAATACGTTACAGTCTGTTTTTAACAAAAACAAGCACTTATTTTGAATTAAATGGGCAAAAATAGTATTATGTTCGACCCTTTTATACGATGAAAAACATGGCCGGTAAACTTTTTATTAGAACCTTTGGTTGTCAGATGAATGAATATGATTCATCAAAAATGGCAGATGCATTAGCAGAATCTCATCAACTAGAAGTAACTGATGTGGCAGAAGATGCTGATGTGTTATTGCTGAATACGTGTTCTATCCGCGAAAAAGCACAAGAAAAAGTGTTTCATCAGCTTGGCCGTTGGAAGAAATGGAAAGACGATAAGCCCCATTTAGTGATTGGTGTTGGCGGCTGTGTCGCTAGTCAAGAGGGCGATGCTATTCGTCGCCGTGCGCCGTATGTTGATCTGATCTTTGGCCCACAAACATTACATCGCTTACCTGGCATGTTAGATGACGTGAGAAAGAGCCATCAACCGCGCATTGATATTTCATTTCCAGAAATTGAAAAATTTGATAATCTGCCTGAGGCAAAAGCTGATGGGCCGACGGCATTTGTTTCGATTATGGAAGGTTGCAGTAAATATTGTACTTTCTGTGTAGTGCCTTATACGCGAGGCGAAGAAGTCAGCCGACCTGTCGATAAAGTATTAACTGAAATTCGCGGCCTTGCCGCACAAGGTGTGCGTGAGGTGAATTTGTTGGGCCAAAACGTAAACTCATATAGTGGCGAATTAGATGATGATGGAACTGCCGATTTAGCACTGTTAATCCATTATGTTGCCGCTGTTGATGGTATTGATCGCATTCGTTTCACCACGTCTCATCCGGTTGAATTTTCAGATAGTTTGATTGAAGCTTACGGCGAAGTACCAGAACTAGTAGACCATTTACACTTACCCGTGCAATCCGGTGCCGATCGTATTCTAGCGATGATGAAACGTGGCCATACGGTATTGGAATATAAAGCTAAAATTCGCAAACTACGTGAAGTGCGCCCTAATATCAGTATGTCGAGCGACTTTATTATTGGTTTTCCCGATGAACAAGATGCTGATTTTCAAGCAACAATGGATTTAGTCAATGAAATCGGCTTTGACCATTCATTTAGCTTTATTTATAGCGCCCGCCCGGGCACACCCGCCGCGGCATTTATTGATTCAGTGTCTGATGATGTAAAAAAAGATCGTTTAAAACAAATCCAAACGCGTTTACTTGAATTAGAAGCGGGCCACAGTCAAGCGATGTTAGGCACGACACAACGTATTTTAGTTGAGAGCATCAGTGATCGTGTTGATGGTGAAATGAAAGGCCGCACTGAAAATAATCGCTCAGTTATTTTCACCGGAGATAAAGCATTAATGGGCAAATTTGTAGATGTGAATATTACAGAAGCGTATAGTAATTCTTTACGCGGCGAACTGCTTGCCGATACAATCATTTTATAGGAAATTGAGTGGTCACTACATCCCCTTCGTTAGATAGTATTAGTTTTGAACTTAGCCCCGCAGATAATCCTCGTTTAGCCAACCTTTGTGGCCATCTTGATGAGCACTTGCGCATGTTAGAGCGGGGCTTCGGCGTGGAAGTGAATAACCGCGGCATTAAGTTTCAGATCATTGGTAAAGCCGATATCTTGCCAAAAGTGCAAGAGGTGATTCATCAGCTTTATGCTGAAACGGCACAAACAGTGTTGGTACCTGAGCAAGTTCATTTAGCGATCAGACAAACAGGTGGCATGGATACGATTGCAGAGCCTGAGCAAAAAGAGGTGATGATTAAAACCAAGCGAGGATTGGTGAAAGCGCGTGGTCAAAATCAGCAAGCTTATTTACGGCAAGTGATGACCAATG
The DNA here is from genome assembly GCA_026988435.1 of Methylophaga sp. Taxonomy (GTDB): domain Bacteria; phylum Pseudomonadota; class Gammaproteobacteria; order Nitrosococcales; family Methylophagaceae. The sequence goes on along the minus strand of JALSLH010000087.1, from coordinate 80,592 downwards.
ATATTAGTTTTGGCATCGGCCCCGCAGGAACCGGAAAAACCTATTTAGCTGTGGCGTGTGCGGTTGAGGCGTTAGAGCGGGATTTTGCTCGTCGGATTGTATTGGTTCGACCCGCGGTTGAAGCCGGCGAGAAGCTGGGTTTTTTGCCGGGCGATTTAACGCAAAAAGTCGATCCTTATTTACGACCACTTTATGATGCGTTGTATGAGATGCTGGGTTTTGAACGTGTCGCTAAATTAATCGAGAAAAATGTGATTGAAATTGCGCCTTTGGCTTATATGCGTGGCCGAACCTTAAATGAATCATTTATTATTTTAGATGAAGCACAAAACACGACTAGGGAACAAATGAAGATGTTTCTAACGCGCTTAGGCTATAGCTCAACGGCTGTTATCACGGGCGATATTACCCAGATTGATTTACCCAATGCACAGATGTCAGGCCTACGCCATGCAATTGAAGTCTTAAAAGATGTCGATGGCATTGGCTTTACTTTTTTCCAAGCTAAAGATGTAGTGCGTCATTCTTTAGTGCAAAAAGTAATTGTGGCTTATGAAAATGCGGAGCGCTCAACTCCGTGACAGTGATTGTTGATTTGCAAAATGCGAGTGAAGGTGATGTGCCTGAACTCAGCCATTTTCAACGCTGGGTTGAAGCTGTAGTCGATAACGAGGGCTCTGATTCTTTCGATTGCGAGTTGAGTATTCGATTAGTTGATGAAACAGAAAGCGGAGAACTGAACTCGACATATCGAAGTAAAACAGGACCGACCAATGTATTATCATTCCCCTTTGATTCAGTTATTGCCATGGAACCTAGACTATTAGGTGACTTGGTTATTTGCACGAGTGTTGTAGAAAAAGAAGCGTTTGCGCAAAATAAGGTAATACAAGATCATTGGGCACATATGGTGGTGCATGGTTGTTTGCACTTATTAGGTTATGATCATATAGATGATGATGAAGCAGACGAAATGGAAGCATTAGAAGTAATAATTTTAAAATCACTGTTAATTAGCGATCCTTATCAGGATCAAGGTGACATTAAATGAGTGAAACGCGATCGAGTAGAATGAAAAAACACACTTGGTTACAAAAGTTAGGCCGGTTCTTTTGGGAGCCACAAGATTTAGAACAGGTGATTGACTCCCTGCGAAGCGCCTCACGTCGACACGTTATTGATGCCGAGACACTGGCCATAGCCGAGGGTGCGCTTGGCGTCTCGCAACTTCATGCTCGAGATGTGATGATCCCCCGTTCGCAAGTGGTGATGGTTTCGAAAGATGCTTCTGCAGAAGAAACATTGAAACTTGTTGCAGAAACCGCGCATTCGAGATTCCCTGTTATTGATGATGACCGCGATGATGTTATTGGCATTTTGTTGGCAAAAGACTTATTGGCCGCAGTGATTACATCCGGCGACTTTAATTTTAATCTGCGTGAAATATTGCGCCCCGCTGTTTTTATCCCTGAAAGCAAACGCTTGAATATATTATTGCGAGAGTTTAGAGCGCGTCGTAACCATATGGCAATTGTGGTTGATGAATATGGTGGTGTAGCAGGCATGGTCACCATTGAAAATGTATTAGAACAGATTGTTGGAGAGATTGATGACGAGCATGACATTGACGATGATGCCGCCATTTTACAGCGTAATGACAATACTTATGCTGTGAAAGCATTAACATCGGTAGAAGATTTTAATGAGCACTTCCAGACCGATTGGAGTGACGAAGATTTCGATACGGTCGGTGGCTTTGTGACTAACCAATTTGGTCACTTGCCGGAGCGTGACGAACAGATCACAATAGGGAAGTTTCAATTTACCGTGCTTAGAGCAGATAGTCGACGGATTCATTTGTTTGAAATGATTGTGCAAGCGCAAGCCGAGCAGGAAAGTGATGCTGAAGAATGATGAGCTTTACTGAACAAGGCTGGTCACAGTGGCAAGGTAATATCATCGCATTATTAGCGGGCATGGCGTTGCCGCTAGCTTTTTCTCCATTCCATTATTATCCCGTTGCTGTTATTAGTTTAATGTTGCTGTTTTTATCATTGCAAGCACTCACAGCAAAACAGGCAGCAGTACGGGGCTACATATTTGGTTTAGGGTTCTTTGGCGTTGGCATCTCTTGGGTATATGTCGCCATCCATGATTTTGGCGGTTCGGGAATACTGTTAGCAGGATTGTTAACCGCTGTTTTTGTCGCTTTTCTAGCGATCTTTGTAGGTTTGATTACATGGGGTAGCAAAAAGCTAACAGGTCCAACTCTCACCAGCTGGGATTATTTACTTTTACTCCCTGTCGCTTGGCTTATTTTTGAGTGGATTAAAATTGTATTTTTAACGGGTTTCCCCTGGCTTGAGCTGGGTGTTAGTCAAATTGATGGGCCGTTGCGAGGTTATACACCTATTATTGGTGTGCTAGGTGTTTCACTATTAGTTACTTTTTCAGCAGGATTATTAGCAGTCGTTTGGCAATTAAAACGCTGGTGGCTGATGTCTGTTTTTGTAGCAATATGGTTAGGAGGATATTCTCTGAATTCTATTGTGTGGACGCATCCGGTGGATAATGAAATTAAAGTGAGTATTATTCAAGGCAATGTACCGCAAGCGACCAAGTGGGATCCAAAACAAATATTTAAAACATTAGCGCTTTATCAAGCGCGTACAGAACAACACTGGGACAGCGATTTAATTGTTTGGCCTGAAAATGCGACCCCCATTTTTTATCATCAAGCTAAAAAGCTATTTTTTGACCCTCTGGGCGAATTGGCAAAGCAGAATAATACAGATTTATTAATTGGTTTGCCGGTGAAGGCGGACGATTCAGATGCGTATTTCAACAGCATGATGTCGTTAGGTTCAAGCCATAAATTTTATTATAAACGCCATTTAGTACCCTTTGGCGAGTTTGTACCCTTTGCATGGTTGCGTGGCTTGATTGCCTTTTTTGATTTGCCAATGTCTTCTTTTGAGCAGGGACCAGAAGCTCAAGGTTTATTTGATGTGGCAGGCCAGAAAATTGGTGCATCAATTTGTTTTGAAGATGTTTTTTCACAAGAAGTATTAACGGCACTACCCGAAGCGACTATTCTAGTTAATGCGAGTAATAATGGCTGGTATGGCGATTCGCTAGCACCCCATCAACATTTACAAATTTCGCAAAACCGTGCTCTAGAAACTGGACGGCCTATTGTGCGAGCAACGACAAATGGTATTTCGGCTTTTATTGATGAGCATGGCAATATATATGCAATATCAAAACAATTTAAAGAACAAGTATTGACCGAAATGGTGCAGCCACGTCAGGGCGTCACCCCCTATGTTGCATGGGGGCAATGGACAGTATTACTGCTGTCACTGTTCATGTTGCTGATCTGGGCGTATCATCGTTTTAAATTCACGTCTCGGGCATGAACCCATAAAGGTAGCTTTTGAATGCAGTTTCTTACCATACAACGAATCTTAGGTATTTTACTTAGCTTATTTAGCGTTACCTTATTGCCGCCGATTGCCGTTTCATTATTTTATGATGATGGTTCTATTCGCGCATTTGTAACGGCCTTTATCTTATTGTTTGTTGCTGGATTTCTTATTTGGCTACCCGTACGGAAACACCGAAAAGAGCTAAAAATACGCGATGGGTTTTTAGTGGTTGTGATGTTTTGGATAACGCTAGGTATTTCGGGGGCACTACCTTTCTTCTTAACCGAAGTACCGAATATGAGCTTTACCGATGCCGTTTTTGAATCCATGTCAGGATTGACGACTACAGGGGCAACCGTATTAACGGGGCTTGATAATCTACCGGAAGCAGTATTATTTTATCGACAATTTCTACAATGGTTGGGTGGTATGGGGATTGTCGTTCTAGCCGTTGCAATTTTGCCACTATTAGGTGTAGGTGGGATGCAGTTATATCGTGCTGAAACACCCGGGCCCATGAAAGATTCAAAACTGACCCCACGGATCACTGAAACGGCAAAAGCCCTTTGGTATATCTATTTAACATTAACTATTCTTTGTGCTGTGTCATTCAAGTGGGCAGGTATGAATTGGTTTGATGCCATAGGCCATAGCTTTTCAACAGTCGCAATTGGTGGGTTTTCAACACATGATGCTAGCATGGGGTATTTTTCTAGCTCGACTATTGAAATGATCACCATTGTTTTTATGTTAATTGCAGGGATGAATTTTTCCTTACATTTCTTAGCATGGCGACACAAGTCTATTAGTCATTACTGGCGTGATGCAGAGCTACGAACCTATGTGTTCATCCTGGCCATTATTTCAATTATCACATCAACGTATCTTTATTTTTCACATACCTTTGATAGCCCGTGGGATGCCATTCACCAAGGCACATTCCAAACGGTATCAATAGGAACAACAGCGGGATTCACCACAGCAGAATATTATTTATGGCCTAGTTTTTTACCCATATTATTATTGATGACAAGTTATGTCGGTGGTTGCGCTGGCTCGACAGGTGGCGGCATGAAAGTGATCCGCGTTATGTTGCTATTTAAGCAAGGTTATCGTGAAGTATTGAGGCTTATTCACCCTAATGCAATATTTGCAATTAAAGTGAATGATAAGGCGATCCCGAGAAAAGTGGTCGGGGCGGTTTGGGGCTTTTTTGCTCTCTATATATTTTGTTTTGGCATTATGCACCTATTTTTGATGGCTACGGGTCTTGATATTATTACTTCTTTTTCTGCTGTAACCGCATGTTTGAATAATTTAGGGCCAGGTCTCGGTGATGTGGGGGCTAATTTTGGTTCGATTAATTCACCAGCAAAATGGGTTTTGTGTATGGCAATGCTATTAGGGCGTTTAGAAATATTTACCTTATTAGTGGTGCTAAGCCCCGCTTTTTGGAGACGGTAGATTGTGGAGAACGTGCAAGCTAAGTGGGATACTATTTATCAAAATAAATCAGTAGAGCCTACAGCATCATATGTATTAACAAATTATAGCTATTTGTTACCAAAAGAAGGCATAGCATTGGATCTTGCCTGTGGGCAGGGAGGAAATGCCCTATTTTTAGCGCAAGCAGGTCTTGATGTTCAAGCCTGGGATGCATCAGCTGTTGCGATTGAACAATTGAAAAAACAATCTGAACTCAAAAAACTTAATATAGATGCACAGCTACATGATGTCGTTAAATCTCCCCCATTAACCGAAAGTATTGATGTTTTAGTTGTCAGCTTCTTCTTAGATCGTGATTTGTGTGCTCAACTTTATTCGGCACTGAAGCCAGGAGGCATCTTGTTCTACCAGACTTATTGTCAGCAAAAAACAAGCGAACAAGGACCCAAAAACATTGATTACTTATTGGCTGATAACGAGTTATTACAACTTTTTTCACCAATGAAAGTGCGCATTTACCAACAAGATGCTTTACTTGGGAATAGTAAGAAAGGGCTGCGAAATCAAGCAATATTAGTAGCAGAGAAGGTATAATGGGGCGAACTAAAGAAAAAGCTTGCTGTCATAAGCATTGATCAGTAGAATTACGCGGTTCTAAGCACCTCGGTCTAGCACTGCTACCGGTGGGTTGACCAAACATTAATGAATGAGTATAGATTATGAAAGCGGATATCCATCCAGAATACAATGAAATCGAAGTTACTTGTAGCTGTGGTAACAAATTTAAAACAAGTTCAACGCGTGGTAAAGCGCTTACATTAGATGTTTGCTCTGAATGTCATCCGTTTTACACCGGCAAACAGAAAGTATTAGATACTGCTGGCCGTGTTGATAAATTCCGTCAAAAATACGGAAAATAATTTCAACCAGATTCATCTCTGGGAAAGGAAGATAATGTGATTGTAAAAGATACATATCGCAGCATATTACGAAGCCTCTGCTTATTATTAGTAGGGGCTTTGTTGTTTGTGGGGCTTACAGGGTGTGCGCAAAATCCGGTTACGGGTAAAAGTGACTTTGTGATGCTCAGCGAAGATAGTGAAATCGCGATGGGCAGAACAAACCATCCTAAAATCATTGCTCAGTATGGGCGTTATGATAATGAAAAATTGCAACAATATGTACAGTCGGTAGGGGATAGATTAGCTAAAGTAAGCCACCGTGAAAATCTCGTTTATCGTTTTACGGTACTAGATTCACCTGTTATTAATGCCTTTGCTTTGCCGGGCGGTTATATTTATATCACGCGTGGATTAATGTCTTACTTAAATTCAGAAGCTGAGTTGGCTGCGGTGCTGGGGCATGAAATTGGGCATGTTACTGCGCGTCATGGCGTGCGCCAACAAAGTGCTGCACAAGCGGCTAACTTAGGATATACCATTGGAGCACTTCTTCTTCCGGGCTTAAGAAATGCTGGGGCCCAAAATATATTTAATATGCTGGGTGGCGCTTTATTAAGTGGTTATGGACGTGAACATGAGTTGCAATCAGATGGGCTTGGAGCTGAATATTTAGCACGTTCTGGCTATGATCCTAAGGCTATGATAGAGGTCATTCGAGTATTGAAAGATCAAGAAGTGTTTGCTGCTGCACAAGCGAAAAAGCAAGGACGTGAAGTGCAAGGTTATCACGGTGTATTTGCTAGTCATCCAGATAATGATACGCGGTTACATGGCGTAGTTGCCGCTGCCGATAAATATACAAACTCGCAACCAGGGCTTATCAAACAAAAAGAATATTTAGCGAATATTAACGGTATGGTCTTTGGTGATAGTCAAGAACAGGGTATTAGATCCGGGAATAATTTCTACCATCTAGCCATGGATTTTAGCATTAGTTTTCCGCAAGGCTGGCAAATTAATAATAACCCGAATAGTTTGCAAGCTATTTCAGTAGGAGGAAAAGCCTTTATTGAAGTGGGTGTTGATGATGTTAATCGGAAACTATCACCTAAACAATTTATTAAGCAACGGCTAAAAGTAAAGAATTTAAGCTCTGGAAGGGCTTTAAATGTAGATGGCTTGAAAGGCTATACAGGATTGTTTGATGCTAATGGACAGCCTGCTAGGGTTTCTGTTATCTATAAAGGTGCACAAGCTTTTATTTTCTTTGCAACCGTTAAAAACAAACAGAGCTTTAATAGTTTTGATAAAGATTTTATGAATACAGCGATTAGTTTTCATCGACTCCGAAATGATGAAAAGCGTTTAGCTAAAGCAAAAACAATCGAAATTGTCACTGTTGGCAAGCATGATAGTTACACTAAATGGGCAGCAAAATCTCATATTACCAATAGCCCAGAAGCACAACTTCGATTGCTAAATGGAGACTATCCCCAGGGGAAATTAGAGCCGGGTACACAGGCGAAACGAGTGAAATAATCTTTACGAATAAACCATTAAAACAAGTCACTATCTCTGACAGCATGTGGATCAGAATAATCTCCCCCACCCATACCATCATCAATGGGGATAGGGCTGAGCTTGGGAAGATGATTATTACGAAACGTTTCATAAATGGCACCTTCGGTGTTCGCCCGAGCTAACAAACCTGTTTTTGGATCGATTTTCACTGTTACCATGCCAGCTGGTTTCTTTAATGGTTCCTCGGGCATGCCGTCAAGAGTGACTTTGATAAAGTCCATCCACATAGGAAGTGCCGCCCTTCCACCATATTCTCCCCGGCCTAAAGATTTTGGCGAATCAAAGCCCACCCAGCTTATTGCAACTAATTCAGGGTGAAAGCCATTGAACCATGCATCTACTTGATCATTGGTTGTGCCTGTTTTCCCCGCTAGATCCTTTCGTCCAAGTGCCATTGCTTTACGCCCCGTTCCATAACGTACGACATCACGTAATAAACTATTCATTATGTAGTTATTTTGTGGCGTCATGATTCGCTGGGCAGATTTTATCTCTGCAGTATCAGGTTCATCAGTTGTTCGTGATTGAGTGGTCGCTATACATGTTTCGCAAACAGTAGCTGGTTGTGCTTGCATTAAAATTTTGCCAGAAGCATCTTCTATTCGTGAAATAATGTAAGGTTCAACTCGGTAGCCACCATTCGCTAGTGCTGAATAGGCGCGCGCCATTTCCCAGGGAGAAACACTGCCACTACCTAGGGCAAGGGAAAGACTGTGTGGAATTTTACTGGTATCAAAACCAAATTTTTCTGCATAAGCAATGATATATTTGATGCCAATATCTCGTAATATACGTATTGAAACAAGATTGCGAGAGTTGGTGAGCGCTACCCTTAAACGTGTTGGGCCATAAAACTTGCCGCTAGAATTTTTAGGGCGCCAAACGTTTTCTAGGCTGGGGTCATCCAATACCACAGGCGCATCATTTATAATGGTGGCCGCAGTGTAGCCTTTTTCTAATGCTGCAGAATAAAGGAATGGTTTAAAACCTGATCCGGGTTGGCGGTATGATTGTGTAACGCGGTTAAATTTATTCTGGAAATATTCAAAGCCCCCAGTTAAGGCAGTAACGGCTCCGTCAAAAGGAGAAACGGCAATAATTGCCCCTTCTACTTCAGGAAGTTGAGCTAATTGCCACTTTTGTTCACTGTCTTGATGCATATAAATCACATCGCCAGCTGCAAATACATCTTCAACCTTAGCGGGTATTTTCCCTCGACTATTGGTGCCTAATTGTTTTCTTGCCCAAGCAAGATCGCTGAGATTGAGTGTGAACATCCCAGCTTGTTTTATGTATATATGGGCAAGCTTGGGTTCTAGCTTTATAACGATCCCAGCGGATAGGGGGCCAATACGTTCAAACGTGGACAATAATTGCTCATAATCCTCAGTAGTCATCCCCTTTTCAAGGGATAATGTATTTCCTGCACCACGGAACCCGTGGCGTTTATCATAAGCGAGTAAAGCAGATTGTAGTGCATTATTGGCGGCTTTTTGGTGTTCAGCGCGGACAGTGGTATGTACATTTAATCCCATGCTGTAGGCTTCATCACCATATTGTTCAATTAATTTTGTGCGAACCATTTCAGCAATATAAGGCGCATAAACATCAACAGTTCGGTGGTGATAGCTAGCGGTAACAGGTGCTTCAATAGCGGTTAGGTAATCTTGCTGTTCAATATAGCCTACTTGCCACATGCGGCGAAGCACATAATCACGGCGTAATTTTGCTCGATCAGGGTTAACGAGAGGATTAAATTTTGACGGTGCTTTTGGCAGCCCTGCAATCATCGCAAACTGCGGCAGGCTAAGCTCATTTAATGGTTTTCCATAATATACATTAGCAGCTGCACCTACACCATAAGAACGGTTACCTAAATAAATCTTGTTTAAATAAAGGGCAAGAATTTCTTCTTTAGTGAGGATCTGCTCAATTTGTAGGGCTAAAATAATTTCATTTAATTTTCTGAGGTATGTTTTTTCACGGCTCAAGAAAAAATTACGGGCAACCTGCATGGTGATCGTACTGCCGCCTTGAGCCCTTACCCCTGTTGTTACTAGCGAATATACGGCGCGGAGAATACCTTGATAATCAACACCGGGATGGCTAAAAAAACGGTCATCTTCAGCCGCAAGTACCGCTTGGACGAGAGGGGGCGGTATATCAATATATTCAAGAGGGATCCGTCGTTTTTCACCAAATTCTGCAATCAATAAGCCTTCAGCACTAAAGACTCTTAATGGTATTTGCAATTGTGTTTCACGAAGTATGCTGGCATCGGGCAATTTGGGCGCCAGAGTTTTGTAAACGATGAGAGCTGCAATCAGGATTAAACTAAGGAGAAGGATGGCAGCGATAAAGAGCCGACGTACGAGTTGATACATAATATGTACTTATATTAAATTAATTTTGAAAGGGCTTAGTATATACGGAAATGAAATTAAGCCCAATTAACTTATTGTTACAATATATACCCGTGTCAAATTAAAGTGGCTTGTTTTTTGCTTGTTATAAAGTAAAAGATGTATCTTAGACTAGAGTAAGAGCGCTATATTTTAGTTTAAAAATGATACCTGACTCTCAGTATTTTATATACTTTTTGTTATATTAGATACTAGGTTTTAGGCTGTATTGCTTGAAGGTAATAGGATAAATCTTTAGATCTATTGTATTTTAGAACTATATGAATTATAGTCTTGAGAAATCACTTTAAATTTGAACAATAAGTCACTATTTCTTTATTGTTAATTGAGGCAAAAATGTTTGGACAAAAAAAAGCCCCTCTTGTTGGCGTAGATATTAGCTCATCGGTAGTTAAAATATTAGAGCTGAATCAAAAAGGCGACAAATATTCGGTTGAGGCCTATGCTGTTGAGCCGTTGCCGTTGAACGCCGTTGTGGAAGGTAAAATTGTCGACAAAGATGAGGTGGCTGGCGCCATAAAGCGAGCAGTTAAACGTTCTGGCACTAAAGCAAAAAATATTGCAGTTGCTGTTTCGGCAAACTCGGCTATCACAAAAACAATATCTTATCCCGCAGATCTGTCTGAAAGAGGCATAGAAGAACAAATTATGATAGAAGCGGAAAGCCTTATTCCGTATCCGCTAGAAGAAGTTCGATTAGATTTTGAAGTGTTAGGGCCTTCAGAAACGGATGTCGATGCTGTCGATGTGTTACTCGCTGCATCACGAAGTGAAAATGTAGACACGCGACTTGAAGTCGTTGAAAAAGCAGGCTTAGAAGCTAAGCTAGTTGATGTTGAAGCCTATACAATGGAAAATGCCTTTACTTTGATATCTAGACAGCTAACCAATCATGGTCAAGGTTTGACGGTTGCCGTAGTTGATATAGGTGCAACAGTCACAACATTGTATGTATTGGTTGATGGCAAAATAGTGTTTACACGAGAACAAACGTTCGGCGGAAATATGTTGACAGAAGATATTGAACGTCATTACGGTATGTCTTATCAAGAAGCGGGGCGTGCTAAAAAAGAACATAACCTACCTGATGATTATGGGTTGAAAGTGCTGGAGCCATTTAAGCAGGCAATGACTACAACGGTAACGCGAGCCTTACAGTTTTTCTTTTCGGCATCAACGCAATATCAATCAATCGATCATGTTGTATTAGCGGGGGGGTGTGCTTCTATTCAAGGTGTTGATGCGATGATCGCCGAAGAAATAGGCACTACTACCTCGGTTGCCAATCCATTTGCAGATATGACGGTAAACCAGCACAAAGTAAAAGTCCAAGCACTTAGCAATGATAGCCCATCAATGCTGATTGCATGCGGATTAGCGCTAAGGAGTTTTGATTAATGCCACATATAAATCTGTTGCCTTGGCGAGAAGAGCTTAGGCAAGAACGACAAAAGCAATTTTTCACAGCATTGATTGCTGGGCTTATTGCCGCCGCAGCGATAGCTTATGGCGCAGTTAGTTTTGTTAATGGTCTTATGGATGAGCAGAATAAACGAAATGCTTTTTTGAATAATGAAATAGCGTTGCTTGATAAGCAGATTAAAGAAATAGCTACTTTAGAAGCTGAGCGTGCAAAATTATTGGCGCGAATCCAAGTCATACAACAATTACAAGCCAGTAGGCCTAAAGTTGTGAAAGTATTAGATGCCATTGTACGCACCGTCCCTGATGGTGTTCATCTAAATTCAGCAAAACGCACAGGAACTTCGCTTGTTTTTAATGGGGTTGCCCAGTCAAATGCACGTGTTTCCGTTTTTATGCGACAGCTTGATGAAAATAAAGAATTTACAGGTGATGCAGTTTTGAACATCGTTAAACGAAGCTCCACAAATGATAATGCTATAAGGACGTTTACGGTAAGTGTAAAAGAGTCCACTCTCAACGTTGACGATGGAGAAATCTAATGGAACTGTCATCTTTAAATGAATTAGATTTTAATGAAAGTGGAGAATGGCCGTTTCCAATTAAGGTTATTTCAATATTAATTTTATGCGCTATAGTTTGGGGTGCAACTTATTGGTTTATTATCAAAGAGAAGCAAGAGGCGCTAGTCGTTTTAGAACAAAAAGAGAGTCAGCTTAAAAGCACCTTTGAAGCCAAACAGGTGAAGGCAAGTAATTTAGAGGCCTATAAAGAGCAGATGAAAGAAATTAAAACTAGCTTCGCTTCCATGCTTCAGCAATTGCCACGGAAAAATGAGGTGGCGGACTTATTAATTGATATTTCTCGGACAGGATTAATAAACGGCTTAGAATTTCAGCTATTCAAACCGGGGAGTGAGCGCCCAGTTGATTTCTATGCAGAATTGCCGATCTCGATGATGGTGACAGGTACTTACCATCAATTAGGAGAATTTGCCAGTGGCATCGCTGCTTTACCAAGAATTGTAACGCTTCATGACTTTTCAATGAAACCACTCACAACAGAGGGTGGTGAAGAACAAATGACTATGACAGTAACGGCAAAAACGTATCGATACTTTGATGAACAAGAATAACGGGTATTTGGTGGAGTGCAAAATGGAAAATTTAGGAAGTAAACTAAGATGGTAAAGTTATTAAAAATATTAATGCCAATCTTAATTTTATCGATAACCGCCTGTCAGCAGGAGAAAGCTGATCTTAATGCCTATGTTGCTAAAATTAAGGCGCGGCCGCCATCAACTATTGCACCTATTCCTGTTCTGAAACCCTATGAAAAGTTTGAGTATGCAGCATCGGATTTACATAATCCCTTTTTACCTGTGGTGGTCGATTTGCCTGATGCCATAGTTGAAGAAAAAGTAATAGTAGACAATGGAATACGGCCTGATACAAATCGCTTAAAAGAGGCGTTAGAAGAGTATGGCCTAGGAGAACTCTCTCTTGTGGGCACATTAGAACAAGGAAGTATATGGGCTTTAATTCGATCACCAGAAGGTGTTATTCACAGAGTTCAAGTGGGTAATTATATCGGGAAAAATTATGGTCAAATTTTGACTATTTCAGACACAGAGGTAGCGATTAAAGAAACTGTGCCTGATGGGAATGGCGGTTATATTCATCGTAATAACGCCATATCTGTTCGTGAATAAGAAGGATAAGGATTAAGGCATATAAGATGAATAATAGCGACAGAAAACTAATAGTGTGTGATAAAAATAAAATAAAAAATAATGGTAGAGTAATCAATATGAAAACAGTTTTTAATATAATGCTTGCCGGCTGGTTGACTATGTTTGGTCTAAATGCTTTTGCAGCTGATCTCAGTTCACTAGGCTATTCATCGTTACCTGGGGAAAAAACGCAGCTGGTGCTGACATTCTCTGAACCAATAGGGAAGCCTAATAGCTTTTCAATTGATGACCCTGCACGAGTAGTATTAGATTTTGCTGGCGTATCTAATAAATTAAATAAAAAAACACAACAGATAAATGTTGGAGCAACCCGCAGTGTTTCGACTGTTGAATCTGGTGATAGAACTCGAATGGTCATTAATCTTTTACAAAAAGTGCCCTATACGATTGAGCAAGATGGAAATGTAGTTATTGTAACCATCGATGGTGGCAATCAGAAGGTGGTTGCAAGAAACTCAAATTACCAAGTGGAAGATATTGATTTTCGACGAGGTGAGGCTGGTGAGGCACGCCTAGCGATAGAACTTAATAACACGGGTGCTTCGGTTGATGTTCACCAAGAACGCGATACTATAGTGGTAGACCTAACGGGTGTTTCACTTCCTGAAAAATTACATAGAAGATTAGATGTTATTGATTTCGGAACGCCTGTAAAAATAATTGACAGTGTACAAAAAGGACAAAATACACGTATAGTTTTATCTGCAAAAGGTAAATTTGAACACTTAGCCTACCAAGCAGATAAAAAATTAGTGATTGAAGTAAGACCGGTAATTGAAGAGGTGACGGCGACAGGCGAAGAAAAATTTGGCTACAGTGGTGAAAAATTATCATTGAATTTTCAACAAATTGAAGTGCGAGCAGTATTGCAGTTATTAGCTGATTTCACTGGTATGAATTTAGTTACTAGTGATACCGTCCAGGGTAACCTAACACTTAGGCTAAAAAATGTCCCTTGGGATCAAGCATTAGACATTATCCTGAAAACTAAAGGTTTAGCAATGCGGCAGAATGGTAATGTTATGTTGATTGCGCCGGCTTCAGAAATAGCCGCTCGTGAAAAACAAGAATTAGCAGCTAAGAATCAACTTATTCAATTAGAACCACTGTACTCAGAAATCATTGAAGTTAATTTTGCAAAAGCATCCGAGTTGGCCACATTGCTTCAAAGCGGTCCTGAGAAATCTAGCGGTGGTGCTGGTGTAGCAGGGTTTTTATCAAGCCGCGGTAGTGTAACGGTTGATCAGCGCACAAACTCCCTATTATTACGAGATACAGCAGATCAATTAGTACAAATTCGTAAGTTAATAGATAGATTAGATGTCGCGATTCGCCAAGTATTGATTGAATCTCGTATTGTTATTGCCACTAATGACTTTACTAAAGAACTAGGTGTGCGCTTTGGTGTCTCATCGGCTAACCATAATGGAAATGGCTTATTGAATCAGCAAATAATATCGGGAACACTTAATGGAACCGATCAAATAAATAATGGAGATGATCTTGAGCAAAATGATAGATTAAATGTGGATTTAGGTCTTGCGAATCCTGCTGGTACCTTTGCACTCGCACTAGCCAAGCTTCCATTTGGCACATTATTGGAACTAGAACTACAAGCATTACAAGCAGAAGGCAAAGGTGAAGTGGTTTCAAGCCCTCGTGTCATTACCTCAAACCAATCGACAGCTATTATTGAACAAGGTACGGAGATACCATACCAACAAGCAAGTTCAAGTGGTGCAACCGCGGTAGCCTTCAAAAAAGCAGTATTGAAATTAGAAGTAACTCCTCAAATCACACCGGATGATAAAATCATTATGGATTTGAAAGTTAATAAAGATCAGGCTGTGTTTGATGCACGATTTACAGTGCCGAGTATTGATACTAAAAAAGTTGAAACACAAGTATTAGTTGATAACGGTGAAACGGTTGTGTTGGGTGGTGTCTATGAACAAACAAAATCTCAAGGTTCATCGCGAGTCCCATTCTTTGGTGATTTACCTTATGTAGGGTTTTTATTCAAAACAACAAAAAATGTGGATAAGAAAAAAGAATTATTGATTTTTGTAACACCGAAAATTATTAAAGATAGCCTTAAGTTCTAGAAAAGGTTAAATTTGAGTATAATAAACCGGATCATTTAATGGTCCGGTTTTTTTTTGAGTAATAGTTTTTAAGATGATAAACAAGTGATTTCAGGGAATATATTTTTAGTGGGTCCAATGGGGGCTGGAAAATCAACTGTTGGGCGTCAGCTGGCGAAATCGCTTGGCCGTGATTTTTATGATACCGATAAGGAAATTGAAAAACGAACAGGCGTATCTATTTCATGGATCTTTGAAATGGAAGGTGAAGCAGGTTTCAGAACTCGTGAACAAAAGATGTTGGATGAGCTCACGAGCTTGAAAGATATTGTATTAGCGACTGGCGGCGGTGCAATCTTATCTGAAGAAAATAGGCGATATTTACGCTCCCGTGGACAAGTTATTTACTTAGCAGCATCGGTTGATCAGCTATTTCGTCGAACCTTGAAGGATAAAAATAGACCACTTTTGCAAACCGATGATCCTAAACGGCAGATAACGGAGCTTTTAGAACTACGTGATCCATTATATCGCGAAGTGGCAGATATAGAATTACGTACAGGTGAACAGTCGATCCAGCACGTTGTCTCAGGCTTAATTAAGAAACTAGAAGAAACGGGACAATAAAAATGATGAAGACGCTTCAGGTTGCACTTGATGAACGCAGTTACCCTATTTATATTGGCGATGATTTATTATCACGACCTGAATTATTAACATCGCACATTCGCGGCAAAGAAGTGCTTGTTGTGACCAATGAAACTGTTGCACCTCTTTACCTTCAAAAACTATTGGATGGATTAACGAATTATCGCTGTGAGGCAGTCATATTACCAGATGGAGAGGAATTCAAAAATTTAACAGTTCTTAACGAAATATTTGATAAAACCTTAGCCTCACAATTTTCAAGGCATGTAACGATGATTGCGCTTGGCGGAGGCGTCATAGGTGACATGACCGGATTTGCGGCAGCATGTTACCAGCGTGGCGTTCCTTTTATACAAATTCCAACGACACTATTATCACAAGTTGATTCATCTGTAGGTGGAAAAACAGCCGTGAATCATGCTTTAGGCAAGAATATGATAGGAGCCTTTTATCAGCCACAATGTGTAATAGCTGATACTGCGACATTAAATACCCTAGATGACAGGCAGTTATCTTCTGGTCTAGCAGAAGTTATAAAATATGGATTGATCAATGATGTGGCGTTTTTTGTTTGGCTGGAAGAGAATATATCTGCGTTGCGAAACCGCGATCAGGACATCTTAGCTGAAGCTATTGAGCGATCTTGCCGAGATAAAGCAGATATTGTAGCGCAAGATGAGCTAGAACAAGGCGTGCGTGCTTTATTGAATTTAGGTCATACCTTTGGTCATGCTATAGAAACAGGCATGGGTTATGGCACCGTACTCCATGGTGAAGGTGTTGCGATAGGTATGGTTATGGCAGCAGAATTGTCATCCGCTATGGACTGGATACAAGTGGAGGATGTTGAGCGAATAAAAAAACTATTACTCGCCGCAGGCCTGCCAATCAGCCCGCCTGAAGTATTGAGCTCTGAACAATTTATGAACTTAATGTCTGTGGATAAAAAAGTACAAAACGGTAAGATTAGATTAATTTTATTGAAAGCCATTGGTCAAGCAATAATAAGTGATGATTACTCCCCTGATAAATTAGCAGCATTATTGACCTAGCATTTATACTGAAGAAATGATGTAATAATGGAGACAGTATCGCTTTTTTTGCTGTAACAGCAGGGATCATTAAATGAATGAATTTGTTACATCCTCAGCCGAGCCTAGCTATCTAATACCGTTAGCATTAACTACAGCGCCCTTTAATCAGCTTGATGATTCAACATTCTTTTTCAAAAGCGATCAAATAGAACAGCGCCTTAATTTGCTGCAGCATTTAATTAGGGCAAGCGACAAAGTTGCATTAATATTTGCGGAAAAAGGCGTTGGTAAAAGTGCTTTGCTAACACAATTACAACAGCTTATGAGCGAGGATGTTCGAATTTGCCGTATTGATGCGACATCATCGGCAAGCTCTGAGGAGCTAACTGTACACTGTTTACGCGCATTTGGCGTCGATGATAATGACATTCGGTTAAGCCCGGAGCATCTAGAATTGTTACAACAACGGTGTTTCAGTTTGCAAAATTTGAGCATTAAACCCTTACTATTGATTGATGATGCTGATCAGTTGTCGGAGAGTAGCCTTGCCACAATATTGGATTGGCTCTCTTGGCGAGGAAATGATCAATTTTTACTGGGAGGCGTTTTAACAGCAGAAAATGCGATGCCAGAACTCAATACGATTCATGGACGTATTCAACGTATTGATTTACCTGTTTTTGCAGAAACAGAACTTAGTGCATATCTAACACATAGATTAGCTGTTGCCGGCCATCAAGGCAAACTCCCTTTTAAGCCCAAAGTATTGAAACAAATTTTTAAAAAATCTGCGGGTAAACCTGAATTAATTAATCAATTAGCACATCAGCAATTATTGGGGATTAAGCCTGTATCAGCTTCTAAAACTATAAATTTAGCCGGTGTTTTTAAATGGCTAGGTCTTGGCATATTAACTATCGTAGTAATATTATTATTAGTTTTTCAGGATAAAATTAATAGTTTATTCTCTCCTGTCGAAGATGAAGTGGTATTAGACCAATTGTCTGAATTAGTGCCAGAAGCACCCATTGCAATGGTTGTTGCCGATTCCGAACCTACAGAAATGGAAACTATTGATGAAGAAAATTCAGGTCTAACTGCTGAGGAGCAAGAGAGAGCAGAACTTGAAGCTTTAATTGCTGAACTTCCTACTCCAGAACCTAAAGAGGAAGCTCCATTCGAGTCGGAACAAAGCACTTCAGTAGAGAGTGAGAACATTTCTGAAAAAGTAACTACTATCATTGAGTCTCCTGCTACTGAGGCAGAAGTTAATTCACAAGAATGGACTTTACGACAAAATGGCAATTATTATACGTTTCAACTAATGGGCTCATGGGATGAAAAAAAGGTAGTCGATTTCATTGAGAAATATGGGGTATCTGGCGATGTGGCAATTTTTCAGAGTATGCGTAATGGTCAGACTTGGTATGCCTTAATATATGGCGTATTTGAAAGTAAAGATCAGGCATTGCAAGCCAGTGATGCTTGGCCAGAAAAGCTTAGGGGATTGCCAAAGTGGTTACGTCGATTTGATAGCGTTCAGCAACAAATTCAGAAATAGATCTCAAGTGCAGCTAAAAGGGCCTTTGCCTGAGTTTTATCGCTGGCAAACACGGCACGGTAGCTTAATTGATCATTGATTGTTACTGTTGAGAAGATGCCTTGCTCGATAAGGGGCGATAAATCGTAATGGCTGGCTGGACGGAAGCAAACTATCCCTGTTGGCGATGATAATAACCACCAGTCTGTCTGGCTTTTAAGCGTTGAATAAAATTGCTTGGCTTGCAATAAACGATGATTGATTTGTTGAGCCAATTTCTGTTCACCAGATAAAAGTAAGCTAAACCAAAGTGGTAGGAAAATCTCCCCTCCATGGGAGCCTAATAATGTTTGCTTGGGCGCTTGTGCTAAATAATCAATATCAGAAATGGACTTTAATGGTTGCTGATAAAGTAACACGCCACAGGGGCGAGGCTGGGCCAGCGCTTTGTGAGGGTCAAAGCTGATGGAATCCGCTTCTTTCAAACCATCAAGTAAATATGATTTGGCTGTTAGCATTAGTGCGCCGCCCCAGGCAGCATCAATATGACACCAACAAGAAAATTGTTCGGCCAGTGCAACACATGATGAAATAGCATCAATAGCACCACATGAAGACGTACCAGCAGTAGCAATGATGGCAAGCGGACTTTGTTGCTGGCAAGCTTGCCGCAATGCTTCAATTGATATTTCTCCGCGTTCATTAGTGGCAATGCTTTTAAATTGTAATCCTAAAATATGGCAAGCCTTGGCTACCGAGTAGTGTGCATCTTGTGAGGCATACACAATCGTTGAGTCAGCCTGTGAAAGCTCTCTAGCTTGCCATAGCGCTTCTAGGTTGGCATAAGTGCTGCCATGGGTGAAATGAGCATGATTGTGCTCAAATAACCGACAGAACCAATCAATAAGTTGTTTTTCAATTTTGACTAATTGTGGATAGAGCTCAGGTGAAAGCAGGTTGCCGTTATGTAGCCCTGACAATAACTGCCCTAATAATGCAGGGGACTCAAGTGATGGTGTCATATGTGCCGCCCATGACTCACCATGGTGTAAATCGCCTTCATTGATTAAGCTGTTAATTAATTTCCGCACATCTTCAGAATATTCTGTCCTATTCCGTTTAAGCAGTGATTCGAGTAAGGAGGAAAGCGGATTCATATTAAAGATAAACTTTCTTGTTGAGAGAAAGCTCCAAAACGCTCAAAATCTTGATAATGAAGTATTTTTGTATCGGTTTTATTGCTAGTAAATATAGCTGAAAAAGAGGCATCAAGCGTCTGTTCTTGTATTAATGTCGCAATAGATGTTGTATTCGCATGAGTGCGTTTAATCAGTATTAGATACTGGGCAGAGAGCCTGGAAGCTAACCAAAGTGCAATGCTGTCTGAAGTTACTGACCAGCTGTGATCTAACTCCGCTTGTTGGAGAAGATTATCATCGGGTAGCCAGATAGAAAAGGGTGATCTAACGTGGCTAAGGGAATGTATTATGTGAGCGCTAGCTGCTAACTCTGCCAATAACAAACCAAATTGTTTCATGGCCAAGATTGCCATATGGTGGGCGGCTTTATTGCTTAACTTGTAATGAGAATCAGCTGCACGCACCTGATCTGCAAAAGGACCACCACCAGGAACAATAACGATAGGAACTTGCTTAGAATAGTCAGCCAATACTTTCATCCATGATTGTAGCTCTGGAGTGCCAAATAAACTGCCGCCTAATTTGACGACGATCATTGTGAAAGCTGTTTGATAATTTTAAGTATAGCAGCGGCTTTATCATCAATCTCTTGATATTCCGCATCTGCTTCTGAATCGGCAACGATACCACCGCCTGCCCAAAAACGTAGTCGGTTTTGGCTGTAGACTAGGGTGCGAATAGTAATATTACTATCCATTTTTCCATCAAAACCGATATAGGCAATACTGCCACAATAAATGCCGCGTTGATGAGGTTCAAGCTCCTCAATAATTTCCATCGCACGTAGTTTGGGTGCGCCTGTTATAGAACCACCCGGAAAGCAGGCTCGCAACAATGAAACGGCATCATGCCCTTCGGCTAAGGTGCCGGTGATGGTGCTGACCAAATGGTGGACTGTGGCAAATGATTCTAGCTCAAAAGGTTTGAGTACTTTTATTGATCCAGGCTCACATACTTTGCCTAAATCATTGCGTAACAAATCTACAATCATTAGGTTTTCGGCACGGTCTTTCAAGCTGGATTGTAATTCATCAGCAAGCGCTTTATCACGTTTAGGATCGTCTAAATCACGTGGACGAGTACCTTTAATGGGCTTAGTTTCAACGTGATTATCATTAACTTTCAGTAGGCGTTCGGGCGATGAGCTCAGCACCGTAACATGAGGTGTTGAGAAATAGGCCGAAAAAGGTGCTGCGTTCTGTTTTCGTAGCAGCTGATAAGCACGCCAAGGATCGCCTTGCGCATCTACCTCAAAACGTTTGGCTAGATTGACTTGATAACAATCACCTTCGCGGATGTAATGCTGAATTTTATCAAATGCTTGCTGATAGTGTGGGCGATCAAAATTATGGCGTAAAGGGCTAGTGACTTGAAATTCTGTTTGTTTTTTAGGCAATGTAGCGTGTTGACATCTGGCGACTAATTTATCCCAAATAGAATACGTATTAGGGTTGAACCCATAGCTGACCAGCCAACATTTTTTAAGTTTGTGATCGCTTACTATTGCCCAATCATATATTCCAACTGCCATGCTCGGTATATGCCCAGCATCTTGAGCGAGTTCAGGCAATGCTTCCAAGCGGCGGCCTAAATCATAAGCAAAGTACCCTAAGGCACCACCGCAAAAAGGTAAGTCTGATTTCTTCAGGGGCTGATATTGTTGCAGAATATCATGTAATAAATGAAAGGGATCATCACTTGAAAGCTCGGTCTCACCTGAATCATAAGTAATCAGGGTATTGTCGCCTAATGTCATTAAAGTAATAAACGGGTCGGCAGTTTGAATATCAAAGCGGGCATCAATGTGCTTTTTATTATTGCTATCAAGAAAAATAGGCCATTGTTTTGCACGGATAGCTTCAAAGTAGATTTCACTATCAGCATGATAGGCTAATTCAGTACAAAGTGGTGGTAGCGTCATAATGCTATTTTACGCCAACTGTTGTTGCGCTAAAAGTGCAACTGCAACTGCAGGCGCATGATCTGATGCTTTGGCAGATGGAATAGCAATGAGATCATGATAGTTTTGATAAGGGCGATTAAGTTGTTGTGCACACATTTTGGCAATAAAACGTCCTATCCCAGCTCCAATGATAGGTGTATCAGCGGGGAGTGTGTGTGATGAAGCAACATGAAGAATAGCATTAATAATAAGATGACATTGTTGTTGAGCAAACCATTGTGCGAGTTGTTGCCATGGTAGTAATTGCGTTTGAATGGCATCGGTTCCTAATAAATGGGCTATTCTATTAGCACAATATTGCGGATCCCAAGGTTTATTATCGGCGCTACTATCTTGTATTGATTTTGGATATAGCTGATCTAACAATACCCAGCAGTCGCCGGTAGTGGCAAAGACTTCTGCTGCTAAACTTACTAATTCACCTTTAAATGGTGCAGATTGGCAAAGTGAAATAAGGGGCGTTCTAATCGCACCAGTATAAAGTAATTCTCGACTAGCTTGTCTCCCCAAATCACTAAAGCCACGGGGGGCTTCTTTACCCTTTATCAGGGTAATAATGTCACATGTTGTGCTGCCAATATCAATGAAAATACCATTATATTGGTGCGATGCTGCAATACTGGCGCTGGCTTGCCAATTACGTGATGCGACCATTTCCCATTGTTGCTTTGCTTGTTTAATATCAAGCCAGCCTGCCTGTGCACCATAAACATGCATATTTTCAGGTTTTATGTATTTAGCAACACAGTTTAGAATTTCGGCTACACCCGTTTGTCGATCTGTAAAAATATCGACTAGCTCGCCGGTCATTGTGATTGCTGTAAGGTCGTGCTGACTATTAAACTTGGATAAAACAGCTTCAATTGCGCTCTCTAAATATTCAATACCTCGCCACAGTGGGCATGGAAGTTGAATAATCTCAAAATTATTGCCCCTGTCATCACAACGAGCCACTTTAAGATGAGCACCACCAATATCCCAGCCACTAATCATCATCGTACACCAACTGGGTGATGTTGTAGTGGTGTGGTTAAAGGTAGTTTATTGTGTTCAATCATTGAAAATAAAAGTTCTACGGGGTTGTGTGTTAATGAATTAGCTAAGCCAACATATGAGCTAGTGAGCCGTGGATTAATATCGACAATAAGGATAGCATCTTCGGTGATAATAAGGTCAATACCTATAAACCCCCACAGGCCTGGAACCGCTTGATAAACTTGCTTGGCAATGTCTGAAGCATCAGCAAAATTTAAAAGGCTCTCATCTACACCATTTACAGTGGAGCCAGAAAAGAAGAGCTGATTATCCTTTTTTTTGATGTGTTGTTCGTTAATCGCAAGCACCATGCAATCATCATTGGAACATAATAAGTTCAGACTAAGATGATGACCCTCTATATAAGGTTGGATAATCATAGTATCAAGAGCTGCTGATTGCTCAGCTAGCCACATCTCTAAGTCACTGGCATAAGGAAAATATAAGGTATCAACACAGCCGGCACCATCACGGGGTTTGATAATATAAGCTGTTGTGGACGACATAAGCTGCTGTGACCATTTGCTAGCAAGGCAGGTTTGTGGTGTGGCGATATTATGTAAGGATAAATGTTGGTAACAACGATATTTATCACTACATAATTCAGATGTCTCGGGCAGGCAGGCTAAAAGCGGTTTATTGTTATCTAGTACTGATTGCTGGATCATGCTAAGAGTGTTGTTAGTTTCGGGAGCGATAGGTAGTATGGCATCAGCATTGTTTAATGCAAGAGCATAATAGCGATCAAATTCTTCGGCGGTCTGGATAGTGTAGCACTGATGATAATTGATAATATCAGCTAGCGGAATAAGACGGGCATCACGTAGAATAATTAATTGAATATTAGGCAATTGAAATAGATCATTTATCAATGCGACCAGCATATTATTGCCTTCATGCGCTAAACTAGCAGGCAGTGACTCACCAATGAGTGCACCGCTGGTGATGTGTTCATAAACAAATAATTTCATTTAACTGGAATTAACCGAGGTTTATTTAAATGGAAATTATACCTGTCATTGATATTATGGGGGGAATGGTTGTGAGGGCAAGCGGGGGAGACCGTGAGCAATATCCGCTTCTACAATCAAAAATAACAAATAGTTTTGAGCCACTGCAAGTGATTAAGGATCTGCTTAATTGGTATCCGTTTACAAAAATCTATATTGCGGATTTGGATGCGATAGATAATCAAGTTAGAAATCACGCTTTCTATAAAGAGATGAGTCAACGTTTTCCCCAAGTGAATTTCTGGATAGATGCCGGTATTAGAACAAAGCAATGCTGGCAACAATTTAGTGATTACCCGACTGTCAGCCCTGTTATAGGGAGTGAAACACTAATTGATAGTGAGTGGTTACTTAATGATAAGGTTAGAACTATCAGTGTACTGTCATTAGATTTCAAAAATGGTTCTTTTGTAGGATTGCCTCAATTGTTAACGCAGTCTGAGCGATGGACGGAGCGAGTAATTATTATGGATCTGGATAGTGTCGGTGAGAAAGTGGGCCCTAACTTGGATCAGGTATTAGATCTTAAGCAGAGGGCATTGCATCGCCAGTTAATTGCTGCCGGCGGAATAAGAAATAGTCAGGATTTAGTCAATCTAGAAGAGCGTGGGATAGAATATGCCTTACTGGCAAGTGCGCTACATGATGGCTCGATTACTAAAAGTGATCTGAGGTCGGCATAAATAAAAAAAGCCGCTCTTTCGTGATGAAAGAGCGGCTTTTAATGTTTTACATTAAACGTTTAAAGCTTAGTTTGCAGCAAATGGATGCTCACTAGCTTTGTATTGTGCTACAACGTCAGCCGCTTTTGGCTCACGAGCAACAGCACGTTTGATTGATTCTTTAACTGCACGGTAGTTCCAGTCTTGGATTTTTTGATCGCTGTCCGCAGTTGGAGAGATGAAAACACCAACACAGATGAAGCAATCATCAGCTTCAGCCATTGGAATTGTGCCATCTTCAACACATTCAGCAACAGCCATAGCCACACCACGTTGTGCCGGGCCAAACATTTGAACCGCTTGCTTCATATTTTTGATAGTAACTTTGTTAAACATTACTGTCGCTGGTTTAACCATTAAGTTAGGTGCAACAACGGCTAATAAACCGTTTACGCCTGCTTTTTGGTCTGTCATAGTGCGACAAAATGCATCTTCTGCTGCGCTACCACGAGGGCCCATAAGTAAATCAATGTGAGCAACGTTGTCTAGGTCACCATCTTCAATTACTAAAGATTCACCTACTAATACGCGATCGATAACTGCCATAATATTATTTCCTGTTCCATAAATTATAATTAAAAAGCTTAAATTTTCCTCTCTTTGAAACGATTCAAAAAGAGCGTATACGTATTCAAGGAACGTATGACCTGCTCAGCGCATTTTGCGGCAATCCACATTAGGGCGCTAAAATTCTGTTTAAGATAACGTTTGTTGAAATTTATAAACTAACAAGGTGGCTGCGGTCAGATCTGCAGTTGTCCCCGGGTTTAGTTTTTCTTTCTTTAGTTCGTTATCCCATGTAATAACTTCATTCTTGCTATCGCTCAAATTATTGTTTTCTTTAATTTTTTTAATTAAAGAATGAGCGCTAGTCGATACTTTCTCTGAAACTGCCAGTCCTTTTTTACGGGAGATCAGCGTGTCAGGAATCTCGGATAGCATAATAAGATACGCGAAAGTAGTTGCCCATTCAACCGTTTCCCCACAATTTATTGATTTTGTCAAATTGGGCAAGCCGATGCACCATATTGCATCATAATTATTTATGTATTGTCTGGCGATCGTGTCACGCTTTTCAGCGGCTTTCATTGCTTGTTTTAGCGTGATAGTGGGCTGTTCATTTATATCATGACTTTCGACTTCTCCCATGCCGCCCGCTTCTGCTAAGCGAATGGCTTGATAGCATTTTTCAGCATCATCAATGGTGAGATTATCTAATACCTTTTCTAGGGCAATTGGAAGCTGCTCAAATGTTCGGCATTGGTGCATGGCTTTGCAAAGTGGTGCAAATAATAAAACGATGCCGAGGTTAGTGTTACAGCGCACAACATCACGGGTTGCGCGAATAGATTGTAAAATAAGCTCACCAACGGATAGATCTGCTTGAGCCATAATCGGGGCGATAGCGTATGCGCTTTTTATAAAATCTGCAACGCTCATTTCGTGGTTACCGCTAAAGCTATTCACGTTACCGGGTTTGGGTGCTGAAACCTCTTGTTCGCATGCCCAGAATACGCATTCTTGAATTTGCTTTGCTGTTAACATGTCATTGTGCGTGGTGTAGCAATACGCTTAGATAATGCTTGCGCTAGATAGGTGGCGGCATTAATGCCTGTTGCTTGGTATAAACCCTTCCATGCGGGTACGCTATTCACCTCTAACACGGTATAACTGCCATCTAGCTGGCGGATTAAATCAACGCCCGCATAATCAGCTTGCACCGCTTGTGTCGCTTGAATAGCGAGTTGTTCCATTTCAGGAGTGACGGTGGTGGCAAAACATTCAGCACCTTGAGCAAAATTGGTGATCCAATGTTGTGAATGGCGTGACATAGCGGCACAGACTTGATTATCAATCACCATCAAACGCCAATCTTGCCAGTGATCTGGTTCAAAAGGCTCAATATATTGCTGCATATAAAAGGCATCACCAACAGCTTTGATTTGATCAAACTGATCAAGTGTAGAAATTTTCTCAATGCCTTTACCCATACAGCCAAATAAAGGTTTAATAACCAGCGTTATTCCTTTCTCAAATTGTGTAGTGGCAATCTCTCTCGCAAGCTTTGGATTTTCGCACGCCCATGTTTTTGGGGTATTCAAACCTGCAAGATGAAGCCGAAGTGATGTGCGGGCTTTATCGACAGTATGCTCAATCGCACTGGCAGGATTGAATACGGGCACATTGAGCTCAGCTAAGGTATGTAATATATCCATTCGCAGAGTGATTTGTTCTAGGCTACCGGGAGCTATACCACGCACCATAGCGGCATCAGGCAGTTGATTTTCAAAGCTCGGAATAATCATTCCAGTGGGTGAGTCTAGGTCAATTGTACAGTCAGCTAAATCAGTTAATACTGCTGTGATACCGAGTAAACGTAAAGCAGACACTAACTGTTTGCTATGCCAGCCGTGGGTATCGTTGAAGATTACTATTTTAGGCGAAGTCACAGGTTATGCTCTTTGTAAAAAATTATAATGATTGGGTAGTTTGTTCCAATCTGTTGCTGTTTCTAAATCTATTAGAGAGGTAAGTCTAAACTTAAAGTCACGAGAGCCTGAGACGTCAATAGACAGGTTTAATTTAGTTGAAGCGCCTAGTTCAAATAACCAATATAGCTTCTCCATTTTGTCCTGTTCTACTTTTGCGCCAGACTGCTCTTGCGTGATGTTTTTACGTTTAAGCAAGCGAACAGACAGTATTTCATAGCGATATTCAATTTTCCGCTGAGAATTATCAGCAGAGCGAACGACAAAAGCACATAATTTAAGTTCGCGTATAACGTTACGCTCTACTTTTTTCAATGCCGTTGTTGATTCTGGAAGATGATACCATTCTGCGGAGCCATTCCTAAATTTATCAAGATATGCTTTGTTTCTATTGCCACCTAAAGCAATGGTTAATACTAAGTTTTGGAATCGGGATAGTTTCATGCCCGTGTAGGGTATTCGAGCTGCTTCTTGCACATAAAAATGATCAGGCGAATGGCGTTTGTATTCGACAGCTTTATCATTGAATAGCCCAAACTGTTCAACTAAAAAGTCTCGCAACCACGGATTCTTTGAATTAGGTAATAAAGGAAAGGCGCCAATCCCCACTTCTTTAATCGCTTGTTGATAGGGATTTTCAGTTTGATTATCTTCAAACCAACCGGGATATAATACAAAGGCACCAAAAATAGGGCGTGTTTTTTCCTGTTCGCCATCATCCGCTTGATGAATATGGATTAATGCATCACGATACCGATGCATCTGATTAATGGCATCATCAGGTGCGTAATCAATATCTTCATCACCTGTCTCTATTCGATATTTGGCATCAAAGATCCAATGTAATTTTTCACCGCCTTTAAATTCAGCCTCTAATAAAATATCGGGTTTTTGGCGTGTGATCCATGAATAAATATGACCGGGTTTAGGAGCCTTTGATCGCTTAAATAACGGTTCATGCGCTAAACGGATTTTGATTTTATCGCGCTCTAAATTAAAGGCAACACCCATGCCTCTTTTTAACGTGCGTTCTATTCCTTTTTTATCTAATGCCGCTTTGCGTGATAGTGTTTCAGTAAATCCTAGCTCATCAATTAATAGCCTACGCATTTCTAAAACACACCATACTTCATAAAGCTCAGCAATAGACTTCATCGAAATGCTGGCATGGTGCCCAAATACATCTAAATAAAGCTTTAATTGTTGCCAGATGCGATAAACAGGCGCATAACCTGCTTTATGGTGTAACACTAATGATTCATTATTAGCGCCATCATAAGCCCCGATCTCTTTAAAAAAGGGTCGAGCTAAATAGTTTTCTAAGGGTTTTTTCCAATGATTTAGTTGTTCAAAAAAGGTCGCTGATAACCGCCCCCCTTCATCCCCCGTATCTTGATCTTTTAAATGCACAATAAACGCAGAAATCTCACGTACACAGCGGGTTAATACCATTTTAACAAAACGATTTTCAGGTGTGTTAAGCGATAATTGATGGCTGCCTATTTTATAGTGTTGCTGTGTATTATTGTGGATCAGATCAGATTTTACGCGCTGTTCCAGCCTAGGAGAAAGTCGCCCTTTTAACTGTTCCGCCCGTAGCGTTCGTGTTTGAGGCAATAAACGAGCATGAGGCGCATGCACAATTAATTTAATGCCTTTTTCTAACTCAATGCGCAAGCGTTCAAATTGTGCCAGCCATAATAGTGGGAAGCGCTCATGCAGCTTGCGAGATTGTGCGAGTTCTTGTTCGGTTTTTTGGGCGAAAGAAAAGCGTAACAGGGGATATTGCTGATCGATGGCTTGCTGAATAGTAGCAAGATCCGTTTCAAGATCCATTTTAGTGGGAAATACTTCAAATGAAATCGCTTGCGTGATGTTTGTGCCGTTTAATTGGTAGTTTAATACTAATTTAAACCAACCCACATCATTGCCAAAATTGATACTGCCCCGTAATGACTTGCCTGAGCAATGAAAAGCGTCTTCAACTAATGCTACGCGATGCTTAATAATAGGTTTTTCTACCTCATGGAGAAACTGAAAATCAAACTCATACAGTTTATTTTCAAAAAACAGTGGTTCTATAGTCGGAGTAAACTCACTCTCTTGGCTTTTAAGATCTCTTAAATATAAAGGGGGGGCAAAACGTAAGCGTGTAGCAGGAACCGTCTTCTCCCGTGCGTGCAAGGTTCTTGTTAATTTCTCTTGGGCAGGGGCAATATCCTTGCTCCAAACAACAAGTCGCCAATCGGCTGATTCAAGGGTTAAGAGTTCAGGCATGACGCGTTAAATTAAGGCCAAAATGAGGTAAAGCTATTATCAGTTAAGCGTTGCTGCATCCAGTTGACTTTCTTTTTAGAACGGCAAGTAATGGTTAACTTGCTGCCATCAATGGCTTCTCTTAATAAATCCGGTCGCGTCTTTGCACTCCAAATCTCACTTAACTGTGCTTCAAGCACGATTTCTAACTGGCGTAGCAAACTGGTCTCACCATCATCATGCAGTTTTTCAGCGTCACCCTCAATACGGGGCAATACCTTGGTCATTAAAAAGTCATCCCACACTGCCTGCAAAGCAATGTCATCACTCGGCTCAAAGCAGACCACAGCAATTAATAATTCATTTAAGGCACGATATGCCAGCTCAAATGGGGTGGCGTTTAACACTGAATTAATCGCCTCTAAAAAGGCAATGCTTTTTGTGCCCTTGCCATCATAATTAGCAAGTTCAGCTTCATCAACACGAGAAAGTGTAGCGTAACTGAGCGTTTTAGCCTGTGTTCTGGGTTCAAAATAGGCTTGATAATCATTGGGGAAAAACTCACCAAAATCCAGCGTAAAAGCACGGTCAATCACCTTGCGAGAAAAGCCATGAGTGGTTTCATCCATATTCACCGTGCCTGCAACAATTAAATTGGGGGGAATACTGATACCATTTTTTAAAAAATAAGCCCATAAATCATCATTGTCATCGCCATCAAGGTTCAGACTGGTTCTTAATAGAGCTGGATCATCAACTTGTGTAAAAATACTGGCATTAAGTAATGGCTCACAACGATATTGACCATTGTCATCCCACTCACGCGTTTCAATCACCGATAAATAATCAGCAAAATATTGCTCCACGGGAGCAAGATTCATTTCATCTAAACATAACCAATAAGGAATCGTATTATCGTTAAATATAATTTCATTCTCATCAACACTTTCAACCATCTCTTGCCATGCTGCAACCAGAAATCGCAAAAAATCAGTGACAATATAAATAGCGCCATTATTGCCTAATCGAGAGATATAACCTAATAGATCAGAGGGTTCATGCCAATCTGGGCGAACCGGCACTAATTGATAGTTTGAGCCATCATCTCTAAGGCATAAGGCTTGTTGTTTTACAAAGCGGGTTTTGCCTGTGCCTGAAATACCGGAGAGTAGGATGAAGGGTTTGGGGAGTGAAGTAGATTTTAGCTTGTTTTTTTTCACTACATCTTCCTTTGGGATATTTAATTCCCGTATTTGAGAATAAAACTCGAGCAATGATAATAAGTCTTTTTGCAACTGTTGGTCATCTGGGATTGAGGTCGCAGCATAATATTTAGCTATGATATTTGATCGTTCATATGACTTCCCAAGAGGTGTGCTAGCGGCAAGGTCAATAGATGTGTCCCCCCAGTCTTTTAAACCATCAATTGATTCCAGTATGAACTGGGAAGTTTCAAGTGCCTGCTTCTCTGCCTCGTTCTTGCCTAATAAATTTGCAGGGTTTGTAGTTCCTTGGTTTAAAGATAAATATACTCCTGTTCCGTCTGCTTTAAAAAGATATACAGGATAAATACCTTCTTGGGTTGTGTCAGTTATTTTGGGGTCAAGTATTGATAGCCATGGTACATTTGCCCAGTTACCTGCTCCAGCACTTGACTTGATTTCAAGAGTTGGAAATTGATTTGCAACTATGTTTTTTATTATATTGGGGAGTTCTTTACGAATTTTTTGGGCAATAAGATGATTACTAAACGACTCAGTAACAGCGCTGGTCCAGTTATTGGAAATTTCTTCTAGTATTTGACTTAATTCTACCATTTTTCTTCCTTTGTTCTTTCAGCGCTTTAACGTGAGAAATTCATACTTGCCAATCCTCTAACCGCAATCCCGTAATACGAGAAAATTCGTTGGTATTATGTGTGACTAACACCGCATCGTGTGCCTTAGCTATGGCGGCGATTAATAGGTCGTTGGGGCCGATCAGTTTGCCTTGGGTGCTGAGATCAGCGCGGATCACACCATATTCTTCAGCACAGCGATCATCAAAGGCTAGACTATTGAGTGGTGCAAAGAATTGCTTAAGTAGTTGTAAATTTGCTTCGACTTTTTGGCTATGTCGTGCGCCGAACAGTAATTCTGCTTTAACAATGCTACACAATGCAATATCGGCTGGCGCGATATCTCGCAGGCGTTGTTCTATATGAGAATGACGATTATTTAGCAGATAAATGCAAATATTGGTATCAAGTAGATACATTAGTCAAAGTGTGCTCGTTGCTCAATATCTTGTTGATCAGGGCGAGCGAGTGCTTCGCCTTGCCATGCACCAAAGGTCTCAAAATAGTGTTCTGGCCACTGTGATTCGACTTCTCTTTTGGCAAGTTCGGCTAGGTATTTTGACACCGATAAGTGGGCATGGTCTGCTTTTAGCTTAATTTTCTCAGCAATTGCATCGGGTATGTAAAAATGTAATTGTGCCATTGCTACCCTCTAAATATATTTGTTATATGTGGATTATCAGATGGGTGGTGTATTTTGTCAATGACAAGCCACTTAAAAATTAGCGTTATTACATCAGATCCCCGATAAAAGATCTCGGGGATGACGAGTTTAGAACAGATAAGATATGACGGGGTTATAGCAGATAAAGAATACTCTAAAGCTCAAACGAAGTAGTCAATAATTTTTTATTTAATTCGCCAGCAGTAAAGCTCTTACCCGTATTAGCATTGGTCACTGTCACTTTAGCTGGGCTAAATAACATTGGGTCAACCTTGAAAAAGTCGAAATCATACGATTTAAATATCTCACCGAAAGGGCGACCGTAATCAGAAGATGTGTTGCTGGGTAGTTTTTCAGCTAAGTCTTGTGCTTCATCATCAGTGGCATCAACAAATAGATGGACCATGCCGCCATAAAGAATAGCGTCATTTGTGCGACCCATACCGGTCATAAAGTCACCACCTGGCGGTGAAACTGGGGTTACACCAAAACCGTCAATGATTTTATCCATAGGAAAGTGCAGGGTATGTGCTTTGTGCATTGCCACTTCTAATACGCGAATGGCAATTTGCATTACGCCAGCTAGACTTGATGTTGGTGTCAAGATGAACGTTAAGTTTTTTGCATTGATATCACAGTCTTTAGCTACTTTTTCTGCAACTTCAATCGGTGGGAATTTATCGGTTTCTAATACGATAACGGTTTTGTCTGCTTCGTCTTTATAGCCAAATTCTTTTAACACTTCTTCTTTGCCCGCTAATGCGCGACCTGGGCCGCTGCCGAGTGCGAAGAATTTTTCGTGTGATAAGCTCCAGCCAGCATATTGGCTACCGAGACAGCTTAATACGGGGGTTTTAGCGTGAACATTGACTGACCAAGGCCAGTTGTCAAAGCCACTATTAGTACCTAGGGTTGCCGTGCCTAAGCCGCCCATGCATATTTCACCGATTAGGCGACCGGCCTCTAGACCGCCGGTGCATTTGATACCTGCATCAATAATACGTGTGCCATTACTTAATGTGCTGATTTCAAGTTGTAATGCTTGTGCATTTTCAACTAGGCTGTCGACTAAAGGTTGGCATGCAGCATTAACACTTGTCCAGTTAGCAGAAATTGACTCACTCATTTTTAATCCTTAGAAGTAGGTTCTGGGCCGATTATACGTTAAGTAGTTATTTGTTAATACACCATTTTTAGTGGGTATTTAGTCAGTTTAGCGGCATTAACTGTTTAATTGCTTCAATACGTGACTTACGTAACGCTTCTGCGATGGCTATTCCTTGTAATCCTTGGTCGATAAATTGTTTTGTGGTGACAAGTCTTGCTGCTTCAAAGCATTGTTTGAATGCAGCAATAGTAGGCACAGGCAAGTCTTCATAACCTGTACGTCCTCGACTGTCGGCTTCTGAGCTGAGCAAGTACTGCTCAAAGCGTTCTGGTCTACGGAAGGAATCAAGTGCTTCAATAACCTTTAATATTGTCTTTGGTTTCATTTCAAAAAGACGATGCACGTGGGTGTGATATTCTGCGACGCTTAAAGCCAAGGATTCAATGTCTTTTGGCACACGAAGCCGTTGGCATAGAGCCTTAGTGAGCTTGATACTGCGCTCTTCATGGCCGTAATGGTGGGGTAGGATGTCAATTGGAGTCGTGCCTTTTCCGAGGTCATGGCATAGTGCGGCAAAGCGGACAGTAATATTGTCACTCAGTTTTGCAGCTTGATCTATTACCATCATGACATGAATGCCCGTATCAACTTCAGGATGCCATTTTTTCATTTGGGGTACACCAAAAAGACGATCAATATCAGGGAATAATGTCTTTAATGCACCTGCATCTCGAAGGGCCATAAAAAATAGTGAAGGCTGTTCAGTGGCTAATGCTTTGCTTAGTTCTTGCCACACGCGTTCTGGAACGAGATGAGTTAGTTCTTTGTTTGCCACCATTTGTTGGATAAGTTGTTTGGTTTCATCAGCAATGGTGAAGCCGAATCGAGCGGCAAAACGGGCAATGCGTAATACGCGAACGGGATCTTCAATAAATGCGGGAGAAACATGCCGTAGAATTTTATCTTTGAGATCTTGTTGCCCATTAAAGGGATCGATCAAGGTACCATCTTCGGCTTGGGCTATTGCATTGATAGTGAGATCGCGGCGTTCGAGATCTTGTTCTAAGGTTACATCGGGCGCAGCATAAACGGTGAAACCTTTATAGCCCTTTCCTGATTTACGTTCAGTACGGGCGAGGGCATATTCTTCATGTGTTTTAGGATGTAGGAATACGGGGAAGTCTTTGCCCACCGGCTGGTAGCCTTGCGCCAGCATTTCTTTAGGTGAGCTGCCAACCACAACCCAGTCTCGGTCTTTAATCGCTAAGCCAAGCAAGTGATCGCGAACTCCGCCGCCGACGAGATAGGTTTTCATGTCTTATTCAGAGTCTCCTTAAGGATTTTTAGGCTTTATTGCTGGCATGCGCTTATGCAACGGTGTGATGGGACGTTTGAGCTGATATTCAAAAACAGCTGCATAACTAAGTACATTACTGGTGTATTTTCGAGTTTCATTAAATGGAATATTCTCAATCCAGATGTCGGCAGCCAGTTGTTTTTTGGGTAACCATTTTTTAACACGGTGCGGCCCCGCATTGTATGAGGCTGTAGCTAGTACGGGATTGTGTTGGTTTTCATTATACATTTTAGTTAAGTATGCGCTGCCCAGCTGGATATTTCGATTTGAGTTTAAAAGCTCAGACTGTCGCTTTAAAGGCTGCTTGATTAGCTTAGCGATTAGGGTAGCTGTTTTTGGCATAAGTTGCATTAGACCTGAAGCGCCAACTCGGGAGCGTGCGCGTTCATTAAAAGCACTTTCTTGGCGAATAACACCTAATAACCATGCTGGATCGATATTATTATTTCTGCCTTCTTTTAACACTGCGGATTTATAAACAACAGGAAAGCGTAAATCTAAGGCATCCCAATATTTTGCTTTTCCCAATAAGGCGATAGTTTGGTTATGCCAGTTCCATCGATGCGTTAATATCGAAATGAGTTGTAGTTCTCGAGGTGTACGGGTTTGTTTAAGCTTGTATGCTTGTCTACGTGCCTCAAGACCCATATTAAGTGCGTAAAATTCTTTAAGTCGGAGAATTTCAGGCTGTTGGGAAATAATATCGAGCCCTGATTCTGTTGATACAATAGGGTTGTGGTTCATTTGATAGTTTAGGTTTAGTTTATCTGCTGCAAGAAAAGAATAATAATCACGTTGCATAATAATACCTTGGTAGGTTGAATCTGCGGCGGATTTTTCACCTAATTCTTCTTGACTACGTCCTAACCAATATTGCCAGCGGGTAGATTGTTTGTCATCATAATTTAAACTGGAAATTGCGCGTTGCACCCCTTGCCAATCTTGTTGCCATAGTGCGGCACGAACACGCCATGGCTGGGCAGGAGCATCACCATAAAATTCTAATGTTCTATCTTCTCGGCTTAATGCTGCTCGCTTGCCAATAGCGCTTTGAATAAGGTTGTTTTCATGTTCAGTGAAGCTATAAGCAGGCGCAATACGTTGCCAAGCTTTATAGGCCTGGCTTGTGGATTTTCGAGCAAGTCGGGCAATGCCATGCTGAATAATGTCACGAGACATGGCTGTATCTTGGCTTAGAAGGCTGGGGCCTGACGATGGTAATGCTCGCAATGACGTTAGAGGGTCATTATGCATTTTTTGCCAAGATGAAATCTCAGATTTTACTTGAGTTGCATCAGGCAGTGATTTTGCTAAGTAGAGCGCCAATGAATATTGGTTTTTTGATAGAGCAAGGTGGATCCGCTGACGACGTAATTCATCCGTAAGCAGGCCTTTATCTTGCCAGAGTTTGAATGCACTATCGCAAGATGAAGGTAAAGAACTGGACGATAGCCATAATTCAGGCGTGTCTTTTAGCGCTTGTTCGCGTTGATGCGTTGCAATAAGTGCTTGCAGGCGGAGACATTGTCTTGATACTGACTGAGGCGCACGATAAACATCGAGAAATAGTTGCCATTGCTTTGTTTTAGCTAGTCGATCTAACCAGGCACTGCGAAGCCGCTGCGCATAAAAAGTATCTTGGTTTTGATTTAGAAACTGAATAATAGTTGTATTCTTTGTTTGGCTTAAGCGATGGCGAAGATACAAATATTCTAAATAGGGTTGCAGAGGGTAATCATTTAATTGTGTTTGCAGTGATTGAAAACGCGATACACGGTTGGTTTCCAATGCTTTTTTTGCTTGTTGAAATATTGCGCGCTGCTTTGCTATTGTGGCAGTATTACTGGTTGCGAAAGTAATTGCAGGGTTTAGAGTGATTAGATAGAGGCTACTCCAAACTATCCATTTTAGTGGGGTCATAATGTATCTGTTGTAGAATTTAAGAGTAGCGAGATCTTACACTATATACCCGTGACCATTCAATCTGCAGAATTCAGCATGAGAAGAAGCCATACTATTCTAGGCATAAAGTCGCAGAATTAGTCATTCTAATTTAAGGCTTTAAAACGACGAAGAGTGTGGCTTATTCTCTTGCCCTGTGGGAGATTAGCACAAACGCCAGTGCTACGTTGCAATGCTTGACAAGGACTCGTCATTGCCTTCACATTGCGCCTTGCTCTGACGCTTGTGCTAAACTCTGAAATCTACAGATTGAATGGTCACGGGTATATTAGTCGTTAATTGAGTGCCGCTTCTATATTATCTAAGTTAGGAATATAGGCAATATTATTACCGATTTGAATTTGGCTGTGTAAATAATCTGAGTCGTCTGTATCGTCGATAGGTTTAAGTGCAGATTCAGTTAAATGAATCAGTTGTGGTACGCCGTAACATGGAATGCCATATACGCTTACACTACTTGATTCATTGATGCCTCGAATTACGCAAAGTTTATTAGCATCGGCAGTATTGGAAGGATTATTTTGAACAAGTCCTTCAAGATCAATCACCGGAATTTGCCATGTGTGCCAATCACACTGGCCGACCCAATATTGAGGTTTGTCACTGACTTCATCAAGATCCGGCATCGGGATAACTTCGGCTAACGTTGTATTGGGCAACAGCAAATAGTGTTGCTGCAGCGGTATAAGCATGCATGGGATGAAGTCAGTAGATTGCTCGGACATTTTATGATGTTCCTAATTTATTGTTCTAGTAATGCTTGGATAGTTTCCATAAGCTCTATCTCTTGATAGGGCTTACCCAAATAAGCATTGACACCAATATTCATTGCTCTTTCACGATGTTTATCCCCTGTACGAGAAGTGATCATAATGATGGGGAGTGATTTGTATTGATCAATATTTCGTACTAAGGTTGCAAATTCAAAGCCATCCATTCTTGGCATTTCAATATCTAAAAGAATGATATCTGGAACTTGTTCGTTTAATTGAGCAACGGCATCGATACCATCACGGGCTGTAATTACATCAAAGCCATGACGTTTAAGTAAATTTCCAGAGGCCTTACGCATCGTAATGGAGTCATCGACAACCATTGCAATCGGTGTGCGATCTTCTTTGCTTTCAGACTGTTCTGGTTCTATAACAAGTAACTCTGCATCGTCAGATTGAATGATATCTTTGTTATCGAGAGTATTAACAAGTGTTGGGATGTCGAGGATAAATACAACTTCACCATCACCCAAAATTGTTGCGCCGGTGATAGCATCAATATGTGCTAATTGTTCGCCTACCGATTTTAATACAATTTCGCGGTTACTATTGATTACATCTACAAGCAAGGCAATATGCATATCGCCATAGCGGAAGAGTAATACAGGTAATTGTAATTTCGGATCATCCGGCAAAATTAGCGGTTGTTTGAGCAAGCTAGCGAGTGACATGAATTCATAATACTCACCATTAAACTCATATTGATGCTTGTCTTCACTGGCTAAAAGCGATTCAATATCCTGTACAGGAACACGGTCTCCAGCATGAACAGCTACCAGAGGAATGGCGTATTCTTGATCGCCACAGCCGACAAGTAGTGATTGCATAATTGACAATGTAAGCGGTAGACGAATATTAAATGTTGTGCCTTTCCCAGCTGAAGATTGGATGGATAGCCGACCTTTTAGAGCGCGGATTTCGTTACTCACTACATCCATACCGACGCCGCGGCCAGAAATTTGAGATACATTCTCAGAAGTACTAAAGCCAGAGGTTAAAATTAACTGAATAAGATCTTCATCAGAAGGCATATGGTCAGGATTGATAAGCTCTTGTGCTATTGCTTTTTTGCGAACTTTCTCGACATCAATACCTAGGCCATCATCCGTCAGGGTGATTAAAATTTCAGAACCTTCCCGCAAGATAGAAATCGATAATTGTCCTGTTTCATCTTTCCCTGAGCGCACACGATCCTCGGGTAGTTCAATACCATGAGCGACAGCATTGCGAATAATATGTTCAATGGGTGCAACGATACGGTCAAGAATGGTTCTATCTAATTCATAATTTGCACCATGGACTTGAAGTTGTGATTTTTTACCTAGCTCAGAGTTTACTTGTCTAATAATGCGCTCAAAGCGTGGAATCAGTCCGTCAAAAGGAAGTAACCGGGTATTCATCAAACCTTGTTGCAGATCGGTACTTAAGCGAGATTGTTGTAAAAGAATCGCATCAGAATCGCGTACAAGCTCATCAAGAGATAAGGTTATTTCATTAATATCACTCACACTTTCTGTCAAACTTCGTGAAAGTTGTTGAATCATAGAAAAACGATCCAATTCTAGCGGATCAAATTCTGAATCTTGCTTAGCCTTATCATCTTCATAGCGAAATAGGATTTGAGTTTCAGTTTCAATCTCAAGCTTCCTTAATTGTTCTTGCAAGCGTTCAACTGTGGCGTCCATCTCTGATAGTTGTAGCTGGATCGCTGTGTTTTGTTGGCTTACACGGTCACGAGAAATGTTCACTTCGCCAGCAAAGTTCGATATAAAATCAAGTAAATCGGCACGAACTCGGATTTGTTCATGCTGGACAGGTGTATCAGACTTGTCATCTGATTGTTTGTTCAAAATCTGAGTTGAAGGCTTAACTTGGCGAGTTTGAATAGGAACAGGTTGGTTTGAGAATTGAGCAATCTCTGTTACTAAATCATGAGCAAAAGCAAAATCAGTGCGTTTTTCTAATTGCTCTTGCATTTCAGCCAAACGATCTTGGCAGCGTAATAATAAATTAAAGAATCGATCATCTGTTTCACATTTATTATCGATCGCTAAGAAAGTTAATGATTCTGTTTGATGAGTAAGATCGGCGATCGGGATAATCCCTGTTAAACGAGATCCACCTTTTAACGTATGCAAATCACGCTGGAGTTGCATAACTGCTTCTTGGTCATCTTCATCTTGTTGCCATATTTTTATGGCGTTGCCGCTCGATTCTAGTAGTTCTGCACATTCTTCAGTGAATGCTTCCAGTAATTCTGGCTCTTCGGTCGGAATTGTAAATAATTCAATTTCTGCTTCAACTGTTTGTGGCGATGATTCATCCTGAATTGGCTCTGGCTCTGGCTCTGGCTCTGGCTCTGGCTCTGGCTCCGAACTTAGAACGGCCTCAACTTCTTGAATATAGGAATCAATGCTATTAGCAGGCTGGCCTTGCATTAAACCTTCAATTTGATTGTTAACTTCTTCAAAGCCTAACTCAAGTAGTGTTGATACTGTGTCGTTATTACCACCGATTTTTGACGTTAATCTATTTAACAACTGATAAAGAACGGTAAGGTTATTTAATTCGGCATGCTGTGAATTTTCCACCAATGAATCTAATGTTTGATGAATTGCACCTTGATAGTTGGTGTTATCTGGTTCTTGTTGAAGTTGTTGTAATTGCTCTGAATATGCAGTTAACAACTCATCTGTTTCTTCTAAATAGACAGCAAGAAATTCTGGATCGATCTGCTTTTCAGTCTCATCAGACTTAGAACTTACAGTCGTCAGCATTTGTTCAAGATTATCCAACAATACGGACTCATCAGGTACGTCTGTTGGCTGTTCTTCTCCTAATGTGGCTATTGTGCGATCAAGTCCATTTATCGTGGATGATAATAATGAAAATGATTGCTCATCTAAGCTTACATTTTGTTCATGAAGTGTACGTAACGTGTGATCAAGTTTTATTGCGACAGTAGCGACTGAGGTGATCTGGGCAATGTTAGCGCATCCTTTAAGAGAGTGGGCAGCTCGAAGTAGCTCTTTATTAAGTTCAAATGGTAATTCAGAATTTTGAAATGCGTTATTAAAAGTGGCAATATGTTGCGTTGCCTCACTAAAGAAAATTTGCTGAAGTTCATCTTCTTCGCTTAATTCTTCTTCAGTTTTTTCTTCTGTTAAAAGACGTGTAGCTTGTTCGATGATAAGGTTGGATGCATCGGTTGCATCTAGTTCTCTTGCCGAATAGCGTGAGACTAATTCAGGCAGCAACTGGAAGCTGTCATCAATAAGTTCTACTACATCTGTGGATAGCGGTTGAAAGCCATCTAACACTTGGTTGAGTAAATGCTCAATGGCCCACGATAATTCACCAATAACATCTGCACCAGCCATGCGGCCACTGCCTTTAAGTGTATGAAAATGGCGACGAATATCGGCTAATGTTTCAGGGTCTTGATCTGATTTCCATTTAGGAATAGAGATCGTTAATTGTGCCAATATGTCTTCGGCTTCTTCTACAAAAACTTCAGCAAGTTCAGCGTCAAGGTCATCGTCGTCAGATGAAAGTAAAGGCTCAGGATCTATAATTATTTCGGGTTGATTTTCTTGATCTCTTAAATACCGGTCAACACCTGTTTCGGTGGATATTGGTTCTTGTTCCAATAGATTAATGTAGCGTGTCACGCCAGATTCCACATCAGGAGCGGGGGGCGCCTCATCTTCTAATGACCTGATGTAGCGTGCTACACCTGTGTCTTCTGCTTCCAGTGAGAAATTAGGCGCATCGAGCTCATCAAAACTAGGCTCGAGTGGTACCGTCTCAGTAGAGCTATCAGTAGTGTTAAATTGGTCAAGAATTCTTTGAGCGTTTTCTAATAACTCTACTTGTTGAGAGCCACCTTGTTTAATTCCCTCCATATAGAGATCTGCAGATGCAATTATTTCAGCAAATAAGCCCAGGTTTTTTGATGAAAGTTGCGTATTATCAACAACCATTTGTGTTAATTGCTGGGCAGTGTCTTCAAGAATTACTGCGGCATCATTTAGATTGAGCAAGCTTAAACTACCAGCAATAAGAGCGAGTTGGCTTGAGATTTCTGCTGCGGGCTCAGAGATGTTATCTGTTTCATCAGCTAAGGAAGCAAAAGATTCTTTGATTACAATCAGTTCGCTTAAACATTCTTTGAGGACAGTCTGTTGAAGTTGGTTTTCTTCAATTACTTGCTGTTGTTCTATTTTTTGACCAGATTGAAGCTGGTATTCAACTTTTAACAAAAGATCGGCTAATGACATTAAATTATCATCATCCGGTAATTGTTGTAGAGCAACAATCTCATCCAATTGGCGAGTCTGGTCATGCAATAATTCACTTGTTGTATGATCTGTTAACAGATCAAATGTACCTGCCATATTATTGAGCTGTTCTATAATTGTAGCAACGGCTTCAGGTGTTTGACTTTGTTCATGGAAGCGATTAATTTCCTCTTTGATCTCTTGAATCTGGCTGACCAGTTCAGAATGCACATCCGGTAAAGCATTATCAGTTAGATTATAAATTTTCTGAGATTGCTGCGGATCAAAGAATTGAAGAGCGAAGGTTTCTTTCAGTGTAACAATATGTTTGCCAGAACTTCTTGCGCGAGCAACTTGCAAGAGGAAATCTTGAGTTAGATCCGAAGGAAATAATGCAATAAATTCTTGTTCACCTTCTATTGTAAATAGCTTTATAGGCGTATTTAGTTTGCCTACCATAAGCTTAATCTGTGGAGTGGCTGGTAAACCTTTCTCAAGTAAGGCTTCGATGACACCTTCAGCAGCCCACCATAAGGTGATGGAGCGTTCTTGAATACAGCTAAGTCGTAAATAACGCGCGATGTTGCCCATTCTTTTTAGGCTAAGATCGTCGTGCTCTTTAAACCACCGAAGCAAGGAATACTGGAATGCATAACTTAACTTTGTGGTTGCAATAGAAAGCTTAGGTAAAGACTTTTTAGGATCTGGAATAATATGATCGGGCAAAGCCACGGCTAAATCAGGTGAAAAAAGATCACTTGTTTCAAACTCATCGTCACCTCGGGCACTACGTAATTCATTAAGTG
Source organism: Methylophaga sp. (assembly GCA_026988435.1). Lineage (GTDB taxonomy): Bacteria > Pseudomonadota > Gammaproteobacteria > Nitrosococcales > Methylophagaceae. The sequence goes on along the minus strand of JALSLH010000087.1, from coordinate 38,870 downwards.
TGGTAATGATGTGCAAAGGGTGATCTTGTAGCTCATCACTTAGTAGCCTTAAATAATTAGGTAGTATTAACAGCCCTTTAAGAATACTATCTTGAATTTTAGAATGGTCTTTGTTTTTTTCATCACGAGCTAAAATAGCAGAAGTTAACATTTCTTCAGCTAATAACTGAGCGCCGTGTAAATTTAACATTTCCATTGTGCCGTTGACTTGGTAAATGTGTGTTATGCATTGTTCAATAGCCGTATCATTGTCGTCAGGCGCGTCAATAAATGTTGTTAATGCGTGTAGTGCATCTGTTAATGATTGCTGGACTTCATCTTGTACCCAAGCAAGAGCATTATAATTACCACTAGATGTTCGTGCCATTGCTTACCCCCGAACAGTGATTAAGTCTAAGGCGTAGGCAACGAAATAAAATATATTTCACTTAAATTCCTTATTCTTATGATGGTAATGTAAAACCAGATACTGATTTACGAAGATCATTAGTAAGATCGAGTAAACGACCGATAGAAGCAGCGCTCTCATTGGTACCTGTCGATGTTTGCATGGTGATTTCTTGAATTACATTCATGCTATTTGATGTACTTACCGCCGCGTGTGCTTGTTGTTTTGCCGCGTCGGAGATGTTATCAATCAGGCTCGCTAATTGATTTGATACTGTTTCAATTTGGACAAGGGCAGCCCCTGCATCTTGTGTTAATTTTGCTCCCGATACTACCCCGGCAGTACTTTTCTCCATGGAGCTGATCGCTTCATTAGTATCACTTTGGATTGTACGCACTAAGGCATCAATTTGTTTGGTCGCGTTACCCGAACGCTCCGCTAGTCGTTGAACCTCATCGGCTACCACCGCAAAACCACGACCGGCTTCACCTGCCATGGTCGCTTGGATCGCAGCATTAAGTGAAAGGATATTGGTTTGCTCTGCGATATCGTTGATAAGTTCTACGATATCTCCGATTTCCTGCGAGCTTTCCCCAAGTCGTTTAATCCGTTTTGATGTTTCTTGGATATGTTCACGGATGGTGTCCATACCAGTAATCGCATCTTTTACAGCATCATTACCTTCAGCAGCAAGTTGCACTGATTGTTTCGCTACCTCTGATGATTGCCCCGCATTTTGAGATACTTGTTCAATCGATCCCGCCATTTCTGTAATGGCCGTTGATACCTCTGTAATTTGTTGAGCTTGATGTTCACTCGCATCTGTTAAATGTATTGCCGTGGCTTGTGTTTCTTGTGCCGCTGAGGCTACGTGTACCGTTGTTGAGTTGATGTTTTCAACTAGGTCACGAAGTGCGTCAATAGTGTAGTTTATGGAATCGGCAATGGCTCCTGTAATATCTTCGGTTACGGTTGCAGATACGGTCAAGTCACCGTCGGCAAGATCTCCCATTTCATCAAGTAACTGTAAAATCGCATCTTGGTTATGGCGATTTTGTTCTTCCATCGTGACTAATGACGTGCTGAGCTCTTGAAATGGACCGTAGGCTAGTCGCAAAGATAGGATAAAGGTAAGGAGCAAACCGATAGCCGTTGCTATTCCTATATGTATTGGATTATCGTAATATTGTTGGTAGAAACCCGTAGCAAGTAGCCCTATGCCTATGAGTGTTACGGTAGCAAAAAGTAGGGTGATAATAAATAAGGGTAGATTCTTTTTTGATACTAAAACGGATAAAAAAGAGTTACTTGGGTTCATAATAAATTTCCTAAAATCAAATTACGGAGCAACATTTAAAAAACGCTGATCGGCAGTGAGTTTGTTAAAACTAAATACATCCCAACGAGTGTCTGCTTGGGTTATGCTTCCATGAAGATACGATTTAATGGCGCTGTCTTCCTCTGTGGATGATGTGCTGTATTCGGGTTCATGCTGAAAATGTTTCAATCCAAACACTTCATCAATAAGTAATCCCGAATAGAGTGTTGAGTGATTATTAACAATAATACGGCTTTGTTTACTCAATTTTGTTTTTTGACCATAAAGAAAATATTTAAGGTCAAATAAAGGTAGTAGTTCCCCACGAAGGTTTGCAATACCAAACACCCAAGGCTCAGAGCGTGGCACAGGGCTAATTTGAGTGGGAACGGGGAAAACTTCACGTGTTTCACTTAATGGCATTAGATAGTTATTATCATCAATCCGAAAACCGATGGCAGTCCAGACACCTAGCGAGTTATCTTCATCTGCAAGCCGAATGGCACTCTGCTGACTGCGTTGTTGAATATCACGAAGGAGCGAAATTATTTCTGCTGGAGAATGAATGCTACTCATGATTCTTCTTCTGCATTAAGCAGAGCATCAATAGCGACAATAAGATCGACTTCTGCGACGGGTTTACCTAAATACCCTTTTGCACCTTGCCTCATTCCCCATAATTTATCTGTTTCTTGATTTTTAGATGAAACGATAATAATTGGGATATGAGCTGTTTCAGCTGCTTTGCTTAACCGTCGAGTGGCTTGAAAGCCATTCAAATTCGGCATAACCACATCCATGATAATGAGATCAGGGTTCTCATTTTGTGCGACTTCAATTGCTTGAAGACCATCTTCAGCGGTTATTATTTGGTGATTATGTTTCTCTAAAATTTTCTTAAGAACATAAATTTCAGTTTGTGAATCATCTGCGATGAGAATTAAGGCCATTTTAGTTCAACTCTCTAATAATTATGTCAGCCGGTATGTACGGATGGCACCAAGGAGGTCATCACGCGTAAACGGCTTTGTTATATATTGTTCGGCACCCACAACACGTCCTTTAGCACGATCGAACAGACCATCTTTGCTTGAAAGCATAATAACGGGTGTTGCTTGAAAGCGAGGATTATTTTTAATTAATGCGCAAGTTTGATAGCCATCAAGTCTAGGCATCATAATATCAACAAAAATAATATCAGGGTGATTGGCGCTAATGATAGGGAGCGCTTCAAAACCATTTTCGGCATTGATCACATCGCATCCTGCTTTTTTAAGTAGGGTTTCCGCTGTACGACGAATAGTTTTACTATCGTCAATGATCATTACCTTCAGACCAGAAAATTCATTTTGTTCGTTACTCACGCTAAAACATTACCTTATCGATTGTTGTTTAACAAGAACTTCAACTGCGAAGATACCCCATTTTTTACTATCAAGCTAGTAACAACACAAGAAAAGTTATACTTTAGTCACGAAAAGAAAAATAAGTAATAGCAGCGATGGGCAAGGGAAACCACGAAATGTGGTGATATATCGTGTATTCGCTGCTTTTTATTCACTATATTATGTAGGTTGGAAAACAATATGATTTCTGGTGTTCCGCATTTAACAACAGCCTTAAAAGGCCCATTATTGCGACTTGAAGCCCATTTACTGAAACAGCAGATGCAGGTGGAAGCATGGTTAAGGGAGCAATGGTTAGCAACTCCGGCACCGTTTTATGCTTCAGTAGATTTACGTAATGCAGGGTTCAAACTGGCGCCAGTGGATACAAATTTGTTCCCAGCAGGTTTTAACAATCTTAATCCTGATTTTATGCCGCTATGTATTCAAGCAGTCCAGTCTGCGGTTGAACGTGTTTGCCCGCGGGCAAAAAAAGTACTTATTGTGGCTGAAAATCATACGCGGAACTTATTCTATTTAGAAAGCCTAGAAACGCTGCGACAAATTTTTGAACAGGCGGGACTAGAAGCTCGAATCGGTAGCTTGCGGGATGATATAACTACACCATTAGTGATTGAACTCCCTTCTGGAAAAGCGTGCCGTTTAGAGCCGTTAACGAGAAGTGGAGATAGGATTTCAGTCAGCGATTTTTCACCCTGTTTAGTACTATTAAATAATGATTTATCGGGCGGGCGCCCCGCCATTTTAGAAGGCTTGGAACAGGAGCTTACACCGCCTTTAGTGGCAGGGTGGTCAGATAGGAAGAAATCGGATCATTTTACGCATTATCAAGAAGTGGCTGAAGAATTTGCACAACAAATCGATATTGACCCTTGGCTTGTTTCACCGCTATCACTGCAATGTGGTGAGGTTGATTTTATGGATAAAAACGGTAGTGAATGTTTAGCAAGTAATGTTGCCAGTATGCTGGTATCGATACAGAAAAAATATGATGAATATGGCATTGAGAAAGAGCCTTTTGTGATTGTGAAAGCTGATTCAGGCACTTATGGCATGGGCATAATGACGGTAAAAAGTGCGGATGATGTGATGAGCTTAAATCGTAAACAACGCTCAAAAATGGCCTCAGCTAAAGAAGGGTTGGTGGTTGATAATGTGCTGATACAAGAAGGTGTTTACACCTTTGAAACGCTGGGTGAAGAGCAAGCTGTGGCTGAGCCTGTTGTTTATATGATGGATCATTTTGTGGTGGGGGGATTTTATCGCGTTCATACAAGTCGAGGCGTGAATGAAAACTTAAATGCGCCAGGGATGCATTTTGAGCCACTTGCTTTTTCTCAGCCATGTAATACGCCGGATAAACAAGGCATGCCAGACACGGAGCCGAATCGTTTTTATGCTTATGGTGTTATTGCAAGATTAGCTCTATTGGCTGCTGCAAGAGAGTTGGCTACCGATCAGGTGTAAAAAACAAAAAAAGGCTGATAAAAACCAGCCTTTTTTATGAGTTATAAATTGCGGTCAAACTTAAGTCATATGTTCGCTTAAATAGGCTATTGTCATTGTTTGGTTATGTAATGCGCTGTGACCATCATCATCACCGGAGCAAATCTCACCATAAGAATAAAAACCAGTGATACCTGTTTGAACGCCTAGCAGACGTTGCACAGCAAAGACTTCATCAGAAAGTTGTTCTTTCATAACCAGTTTTCTGCCCACACAGCTTACGCAAATTGCCAGTGCCTTATCGTTCAGATTGATACCTTTATTGAGCACTTGGCTTGCTGCATCACTGGCGGCATTAACAAGCCTGTCATGATCTGACCTAAGAAATCGGATAGTTGAACCTTCATTAACATTACCAAAAAATGACATACTATTATCACTTTCATTTACTGCCGCGACAGTTCTTATTACTGTAATGCTTTTATCCTCAGCCATAATGGCAAAAGGGAAATCTAAACCTGAAGCGGGTAAACCCTTGGCATAATGTTGACCAATATACATTTTGTATAGGGGCAAAGCAGGTTTATTATCAAGCTCATAAACAACATTTTTTATTGAGCGGGTCACTTTTCGTGGCGGGCCATAAGGTTTCCAGCCGCCGTCTTCACCACTAGTGACAATTGCATGCTCACCATAAATACCGACGGCAATAACAATGCGGTCGTGTACTTGGTCATTATGGAGTAATAATGTTTGTTTAAAATCTGTGCCGTCACCTGCTAGGCCACCGGTAATAGGAATATCTGATAAAACTTCTTGAACACCTTCAACCAGCTCCGAACCATTAATGTTTAAACCATCACTCAAAAGAAATACGCCTTTCAAGTCGGGTTGTTGTAGCTCACTAGCAATTTGGGCGCCTAAAGCATGTGACTGCGCCATCGTATTAATGGGCTTTGCAAGAAATTTTAGCGTGCTTCGCTCCCAGAGCATGGCTGTAATTTGCACACTATCATCGTGCGCACCCTCAGAATTTATTTCCCCAGATGTGCTGCAACCAATTATTTCAGCATTTGGATAGCGTTTTTGTAGTGTTTTAGTAAACCCCCGTTCTTTTAGTCGGCTAGAAGAAGTGAAGACAAGCACCCAGTTAGCATCAGGTAACGGTGATTTTGAAGGTAGTTTACTGAGTGATGATTTAGCAGGTAAATGTTCTTGCTGAAACTTCATAATAAATGTTGCCTAATGATTAATAGGGTTAAACGATAAAGTGATACTAACCCAATCTTTTGCATTATGGGAAGCCCAATTTAAAAGTAAAAGAGTAGTAGTTATAATTTTTGGGGATAAAATTACATTATTTATAGTTTTACCCTAATTCTAGGGGTATGCACCCTGCTAGAACGAGTAGGCTAAAAATAACGAGTAAAAGCAGAACTACGGCGGGATGCGGGTAAATTTACCCGATTTAACGTGGCGTCTTAGGTAAATAATAAACTTGAAAAACAAATAATAATATGTTTCATTAGCTCCTGGGTCTGAGTTTGTGACTTGGTTCTCAAAAGAGTAGTTTTGAATATTCTGGGGCAAAAAAACCGTGAAGAGTTTGCCTATAAATTATTTATTTTAATATTAAAAGAGAGAGAGAATTATGTTTCCATTAGCGTTAAGTATTGGTGGTTTAGGTGGTCTTGCAACATGGCTTGCATTTGGTCCATTATCTGGTCTAGTTGTTATCTGGGGTATTTTTGTTGCGTGGGGTGCTTTCTTCCACAGTGGCGGCGATGCAGCTGCATTACGTAGCACAATTATTTGCGGTATTTTAGGCGCGGTATTAGCTGGAGTTGCATTGTTGCTAGCAGGTGTTTTACCACTAGGTGGCTTAGCGGCACCTGTTGCAGTAGGTATCATGGTCTTTGTATTGGTAATGTTGGCATCGATTCCTGCATTTTCAACAATTCCTGCAGCGGTATATGGTTTTGCTTTAACAGCAGCGCTTGCATTAACAGGTGGCGGTAGCGTTACTGCGTTATCAACAGCGAACCCTGTTGTTGTGATTTCTTTATCAATTATCGTGGGTGCGGTATTTGGTTTGGTATCAGGTAAACTATCTGCGATGATATCTGGTAGCTAAACACTAGATCTAGATAAAAAAAGGCTGTGCTCAGTAATGGACACAGCCTTTTTTATAGGCGTAATATTAATGAATGATTTAGCCTGCTAGTTTGGCTTTTAAAATTTCATTGACTTGTGCAGGGTTGGCTTTGCCCTTTGAGGCTTTCATTACTTGGCCTACAAAGAAGCCTAGTAATTGTTCTTTGCCCGCACGATATTGCGTAGCTTGATCAGCATTATTAGCAATCACTTCATCAACAATGGCTTCAATGGCGCCGGAATCAGTCACCTGTTTCAAGCCTTGTTCTTCAATAATACTATCAGCATCATCACCTTCGCCATTCCATAAAACATCGAATATTTGTTTGGCAATTTTGCCTGAAATTGTATTATCACTGATGCGAATCAATAAACCGGCTAGTTGTTTTGCGCTGATCGGTGAATCATCAATTTCTAAACTTGTTTTATTTAATGCACCGGATAATTGTGTAATGATCCAGTTGGCGCAAAGTTTAGGATCGTTATTGTTTGATGCCGCTAAAACAGACTCAAAATAGTTGGCCAGTTCACGACTGCTGGTTAAAACAGACGCATCATATCGAGACAAATCTAATTCCGAAACAAAACGGTCACGTTTTGCATCGGGCAACTCTGGTAAGCTTGCTCGCATTTCATCGATCATTTCTTGTTCAAGGACGACAGGCAATAAGTCGGGATCAGGAAAGTAGCGGTAGTCATTCGCTTCTTCTTTGCTTCGCATTGAGCGGGTTTCATTTTTTTCAGCATCATATAAGCGTGTTTCTTGCACAACCATGCCGCCATCTTCAATTAATTCAATTTGGCGTTCAATTTCCACATTTATTGCGCGTTCAACATTGCGGAATGAATTGATGTTTTTAAGCTCTGCACGGGTACCGAGTTCTTTTTGTCCTTTAGGGCGAACCGATACATTAGAGTCACAGCGGAAAGAGCCTTCTTGCATATTGCCATCGCAAATCTCAAGATATTGCACAAGCGTGTGAATCTTTTTCATATAGGCAACAGCTTCTTTTGCGCTGCGCATATCAGGTTCTGACACTATTTCTAATAATGGCGTTCCGGCACGATTAAGATCCACGCCCGTTTGCCCTTGAGTATGGCCATGAATTGATTTACCGGCATCTTCTTCTAAGTGCGCGCGGGTGACACCAATGATGCGCTCTGAACCATCTTCAAGTTCAATGGTTAATTCGCCTTTGCCGACAATGGGCAATTCCATTTGGCTTATTTGGTAGCCTTTTGGTAAGTCAGGATAAAAATAGTTTTTGCGAGCAAAGACGGAACGCTCAGCCATTTCAGCGCCGATAGCTAAACCAAACTTAACAGCCATTTTTACGGCTTCTTGGTTGAGCACGGGCAAAACTCCAGGTAAACCTAAATCTACTGCACAGGCTTGTGTATTAGGCTGCGCACCATACGCGGTGGATGCGCTAGAGAAAATTTTAGTTTTGGTGGCGAGTTGGGCGTGAATTTCTAACCCAATAACAACTTCCCATTCCATATTGCTTGCTCATTCTTTAATGTGTAAACAAGGAATTGTATCAATTATTAGATGGAGGCTCTATCTTAAAGTGATAACTTGCCAACCTTGTTGTTTGGCAATAGCCAGCAATTTAGGATCAGGATCGACAGCCACAGGATTTTCAACAAGCTTTAACAGGGGTAAGTCATTATGAGAATCACTATAAAAATAACTACCAACTAACGATAGTTGCTGCTCATATAACCATAACTCTAAGCGTTCTACTTTGCCATATTGATATGATGGCGCTCCGCTAACCTTGCCTGTATAAATGCCATCAACCATTTCAGGTTCAGTGGCAATTAAATTATTGATACCGAGGCTTTCAGCAATGGGCATCGTAATAAAACTATTCGTTGCTGTAATAATAAGTGTTGTGTCGCCCCTATCTTGATGATGGGCTATCAATTTTCGGCCAGCGTCTAAAATAATGGGCTCTATTTTTTCTTTCAGATATTGCTCGCGCCATGCAAATAAATCAGCGATTGAGTTATCAGCGAGTGGTTTTAGTTGAAAGGCAAGAAATTCGAAAATATCCATTGTGCCGGCGAGATATTGATCATAAAAATCCTGATTGGCTTGTTGATAAGCCTTGCCGTCAACAATTTGTTGCTCAACTAAAAATTCACCCCATAAATAATCACTATCGCCGCCGAGCAAAGTGTTGTCTAAATCAAAAATTGCTAAAGCCATAGAATTTATGTGTCTGATAAGTAAAATAAATCTAATTATAATCCAAAATGGATTGCATACTGCGAGTGCATTGTCTAATCTAGTGGGTATTGAAAAATTATGACGTTAGGGAAATGCTTTTTCTAACGAGAGACTAAGGGCTGTGATTGATAAAGATGGGTTTCGACCTAATGTGGGGATTATTCTCTGTAACCAACAAAATCAGGTGCTTTGGGCGCAACGTGCGCAACATGACTCGTGGCAATTCCCACAGGGCGGCATAAAACCTGAAGAATCACCGGAGCAGGCAGTTTATCGCGAGCTAATGGAAGAAGTGGGTTTGGCTCCTGAGCATGTTGAAGTAATTGGTGTGACCAGCGGCTGGTTGCGCTATAGACTGCCTAAACGTTATTTACGCCAAGGTAATAAACCAATGTGTATAGGCCAAAAGCAGCGCTGGTTTTTATTACGTTTTATTGGTAACGAGGCCGATGTAAAGCTCGACGGCTATGACAAACCTGAGTTTGATGATTGGCGTTGGGTTGATTATTGGGCTCCCGCAAAAGAAATTGTGTTTTTTAAACGGCGCGTTTATGAAAAAGCATTACATGAACTTGCGCCATTACTTTTTCCTGATTATAAAAAACGTATTGATAATCAGAAAAAAGAACAGGCTTAGTCTAAGGTTTTAATGAAAACTTTAGCATTACGTTGATTATTATATAAATTCTGTCTTGCCATTGGCAGATCGGTAATTTCAGCAGATTGAAAGCCGTGCTCTAAAAACCAATGCGCTGTTTGGGTGGTGAGCACGCAAAGATTACTTAGCCCAGCTTCCCGCGCTTGATTTTCGAGGAGATTAAATAAATATTCACCTCGGCCTGCGCCACGATAGTCAGGATCAACAGCAAGACAAGCAAACTCTGCGGTATCACTATCGGGATATTGATATAAGGCAGCACAAGCAATAATACTGTTATCACGTTCCATAACGGTGAAAAACGCAACTTCAGTTTCTAGTCGATCACGCGAGCGTGCTACCAATGTGCCGTTAGCTTCAAGTGGTGCGATTAATTCTAAGATACCGCCGACATCATTTACGGATGCGGGACGCGTATTTTCAAAAGGATTTTTTGAAATCAGCGTGCCCACGCCATCGTGGCTAAATAATTCTTGTAAAAGCGCGCCATCAAGTTTGTGATCAAGCAAATGAACACGAGGAACGCCTGCAGAACAGGCGGATGTGGCAGATAGAAGCTGGTGGTTACTATTTTGTTCAAGTGTTTTTTGGGCTTGCGATAAAGTTAATTCACGTGGCAAGTCGGCCACCATATCACCGATAAAAATAAGTTTATCTGCCCTCATCTTAATTGCAACTTCGGTAGCAATGGCTTCGGATGAGAGGTTAAACACCTCTCCTGTGGAGGAATAACCTAAGGGGCCTAATAGTACGATGTTTTCTTGTTGCAATTGTGCTTGAATGCCTTCAATATCTACTTTACGTACTTTGCCGGTATGTTGGAAATCAATGCCATCTTTTACACCCATTGGTTGTGCGGTAATAAAGTTACCACTGGTGCAACGGATTTTGGCATCACTCATTGGAGTATTAGGTAGACCAAAGGAAAATTGCGCTTGGATACGGGTTTTTAACGTACCGATAATATTGATCGCAATAGTGAGGCTGTCATCGTCAGTTACGCGTAGATCTTGATGGTATTGCGCGGAAATTCCCGCGGCTTGACAGGCGCTAGCAATTTGTGGCCGTGCGCCGAAGGTGACGACAAGCTTTATTCCCAAACTATTAAGTAGGGCAACATCATGAATTAAGGTAGAAAATCTTGGTGTTGCAATGGTGTTACCATCAATGGCAATAACAAATGTAGCACCACGATGCGCATGAATATAAGGCGCAGCCGAGCGAAACCAATCGGTGGTGGTTTTAATATCGGTTGTGAACGTAGTCGATGCCATCGTTGCAATGCTTTTCCTATGCTAAAATTATCACCTATTATATCAGCCACAAGCCAATAGACAGATTTATCCGGAGACAACCATGCCAATATATCGATCAAAAACTTCAACCGCAGGCCGAAATATGGCGGGTGCACGTGCCCTTTGGCGTGCAACAGGTATGAAAGATGATGATTTCAACAAGCCCATCATTGCTATTGCCAACTCGTTTACACAGTTTGTTCCAGGCCATGTTCATTTAAAAGACATGGGGCAACTCGTTGCGCGTGAAATAGAGAAAGCAGGCGGTGTGGCAAAAGAATTTAATACTATTGCGGTCGATGATGGTATCGCGATGGGCCATGGTGGGATGCTATACAGTTTGCCATCGCGCGATATTATTGCCGATTCTGTTGAATATATGGTCAATGCACATTGTGCGGATGCCATTGTGTGTATTTCTAACTGTGACAAAATTACGCCGGGAATGTTAATGGCAGCGTTGCGCTTAAATATTCCGGTGATCTTTGTTTCTGGTGGCCCCATGGAAGCTGGCAAAACTAGATTAGCGGGTAAAGACGTTAAATTAGATCTAGTGGATGCCATGGTGCAAGCGGCTGATGAGCATGTAAGTGATGAAGATGTGGCGCAGGTTGAGCGTAGCGCCTGTCCAACCTGTGGTTCTTGCTCAGGTATGTTCACTGCAAATTCAATGAATTGTTTAACAGAAGCATTAGGTTTATCGCTTCCTGGTAATGGCTCATTATTAGCAACACATGCCGATCGTAAAGAGTTATTTTTAGAAGCAGGCCGCACGATTGTAGATCTTGCTAAGCGTTATTATGAACAAGATGATGAGTCTGCATTACCCCGTTCAATTGCCAGCAAAGCAGCATTTGAAAATGCAACGGCATTAGATATTGCCATGGGTGGTTCAACCAATACGGTATTACATTTATTGGCCGCAGCACATGAAGGTCAGGTTGATTTCACCATGGATGATATTGATCGCATGTCTCGCAAAATTCCGAACTTATGTAAAGTTGCACCGGCAACGCCTGAATATCATATGGAAGATGTACATCGTGCTGGTGGCGTGTTTAGCATTTTGGCAGAACTGGCGGCAGGTGACTTATTGCATACAGAACTACCTACTGTTCATAGTGCAAGTTTGGCCGATGCTTTAGCAGAATGGGATATTGTACGTGGCAATAGTGAAGCGGCGAAGTTGCGTTTTTCAGCTGGGCCAGCAGGCATTCCAACCCAAGTAGCTTTTAGTCAAAGTACACGTTGGCCGAGTTTAGATGTAGATCGTGAAGCGGGTTGTATTCGTGATATAGAACATGCCTATAGCCAAGATGGTGGTTTAGCTGTGCTATTTGGCAATATCGCTCTTGAAGGCTGTATTGTTAAAACGGCAGGGGTGGATGATTCAAATTTAACCTTCTCCGGCCCTGCACGAATTTTTGAATCACAAGATCATGCGGTGACGGCTATTTTAACGGAGCAAATTGTTGCGGGGGATGTGGTGCTGATCCGTTACGAAGGGCCGAAAGGTGGTCCTGGTATGCAAGAAATGTTGTATCCAACCAGTTATTTAAAATCAAAAGGTCTAGGCAAAGCCTGTGCTTTATTAACAGATGGCAGGTTCTCAGGTGGGACATCAGGTCTATCTATAGGTCATGCATCTCCAGAAGCGGCAGAAGGTGGTAATATTGGCTTAGTTGAAGAAGGCGACACAATAATAATTGATATTCCAAATAGAATCATTAAGGTTGATCTTAGTGACGAAGTCTTAGCAAAACGTCGCGAGACGATGGAAGCAAAAGGTGACTCAGCATGGCAACCTGTGAACCGAGAGCGAGAAGTGAGCCTTGCTTTACAAGCTTATGCGGCATTAACCACATCTGCTTCAAAAGGGGCGGTAAGGGATCTCGAACAACTGAAACGATAAATGCGATAGAGGGAACACAATGCTTTTTATGAACCACCAGCATTTTTTACCAGATATTGTATTGGAGCAAACATATAGTGTTCCATTAGTTATTTTGTCTGTTTTAATTGCGATAGTTTCATCATTTACCGCATTTGGCGTGGCAGAGCGGATTTATGCGGCATCACGCAAATCATACAAAATTATATGGACGTTTTTTGGTGCAGTGACAATGGGCTTCGGTATTTGGGCTATGCATTTTATTGGCATGCTAGCACTCAGTTTACCTATTCCCGTGGTTTATGATGTCACGATAACGCTTATTTCTGTCATCCCCGCCATTGCCGCTTCCGTTGTGGTGTTGTGGATGATGGCAAAACCAAGTTATACACGAATCAATTTGCTACGAGATGGTTTGTTATTAGGTGCGGGAATAGGGGGGATGCATCACCTTGGCATGGCTGCGATGAGAATGGATGCAACTATGTACCATGATCCATTTCTATTTTATTTGTCTCTTATTGAAGCAGTAGTGATTGCAACAATTGCGCTGAGAATAAAACATCAAGCAACAAATCAACAACAATATCAGTTTATTAGTAAAGCACAGATATTGAGCGCGGTTGTAATGGGGCTTGCAACGTCAAGTATGCATTATACGGCCATGTTAGCAGTTGACTTTTCTCCTATGGAAACAAGTGGAATTGTAAAAGGGATAGATTCAGACACACTTACTATTATGGTAAGCGTTATGACATTTATGATTATAATGCTGGCCATTTTAATTCCTCATTTATTACGATATAAGCAGGCAATAGCAAAGTTAGATCGGTTGGTTGAGCAAGAAAAAGAGGATAGAGCTAGAATTCACGCCATAATTGACTCGGCATTTGATGCCTTAATTAGGTGTAATACAAGAGGTGAAATCATTAGCTGGAGCGTGCGGGCAGAGGAGATGTTTGGCTGGCCTGCCAGTGATGCAAAAGGGCGATTTATCCATAAGTTAATCATACCTGAACGATATCGAGGTGCACACCGTAAGGGGCTAGCTCATTTTCTTAAAACAAGAGAAGCAACTATACTCAATAAAGTCGTTGAAATAGAAGCCTTACATTTCGATGGCCATGAGTTTCCAATTGAATTGACAGTATCGGCTATAAAAATCAAAGGAAGTTATGAATTTAACGCCTTTATTCGAGATATTTCAGAGCGTAAACAAGCCCAATCCGAACAATATCTTTTGGCGAAAGTATTTAGTGATGCGCATGAAGGAATCGTTATTACTGATACTAAAGGAACCATTGTTGATGTTAACCCTACCTTTAGTGCTATAACAGGCTATAGCCGTGAAGAAGCGATTGGGAATAATCCTAATATACTGAGTTCAGGCAAACATGATGCTGAATTTTATGCTGAGATGTGGAAGTCGATTATTGATAATGGACATTGGCAAGGAGAGATTTGGAATCGGAAAAAAAATGGTGAACTATTCGCAGAAATGATTACGATTTCGGCATTGAAAGATGGCGATCATACTACCCACTATGTTTCTTTGTTTTCAGATATTACCAAAAGCAAACACCAGCAAAGTGCATTAGAGCAAATGGCACATTTTGATGTACTAACTAAATTACCGAACCGAACATTGTTTGCTGACCGGTTTGCTCAAGCAATTGCACACAGTAATCGTAATAAGACGCTATTGGCTGTTTGTTTTCTTGATTTAGATAGCTTCAAACCGATTAATGATAATTATGGCCATGAGGTGGGGGATAAATTATTAATTGAGGTGGCAGAACGAATTAGTTCCAGTATAAGAGTGGAGGATACTGTTTCTCGTCAAGGCGGAGATGAATTTACAATATTACTGGGTGATATTGAGTCATTTTCGCATTGTGAGCAATTATTAGAACGTCTCCATCATACGCTTGCTAGACCTTATATCATTAATGGTCATCCCTATAAAATTACAGCCTCAACTGGAGTAACACTTTATCCGATTGATGATGAAAATAGGGATACATTAGTGAGACATGCTGATCAAGCAATGTATCAGGCTAAGTTGGAAGGCCGAAATCGTTTTCATTTGTTTAATGCATTAGATGACCTTCAAATTATCCAAAAACATCATCAATTAGATGAAATTCGTCATGCATTAGCAAGTAATGAAATGTGTTTATATTTCCAGCCAAAAGTAAATATGAAGACGGGTAAAATATTAGGTGTTGAAGCATTAGTACGTTGGAATCACCCTGAAAAAGGACTTGTACCACCCTTAGATTTTTTACCTAGCCTTGAAGGAACAGACTTAGAGATAGAGTTAGGAGAATGGATCCTCAATAGGGCTTTAGATCAGCTTGATCTATGGCAGAAACAAGGCATACATCTTCAAGTGAGTGTTAATATTTCATCTCACCACTTACTTTCACCCACTTTTTTTGATCAGGTGAATAATGCGTTAGAACTGCATCCGACTATTGATTCGTATGACCTGCAATTAGAAATATTAGAAAGCAGTGTTTTAAAAGATGTGAGTGCTATTAGTAAAATTATTAAAACCTGCCAAAATGTCTTAGGAGTTGATGTAGCATTAGATGATTTTGGGACAGGTTATTCCTCATTAACGCATATCAGAAACTTGTCAGCCAATACGATAAAAATAGATCAAACTTTTGTGCGAGATTTATTGGACGACCCAAGTGATTACAGTATTATTGAAGGTGTTATTGGCTTAGCACAAGCTTTTAACCGAAATGTAATTGCGGAAGGGGTTGAAAATGAAGCGGTAGGGATAATGCTGCTGATTATGGGCTGTGAGAGTGCGCAAGGTGAGGGAATCGCTTGGCCGCTTCCTGCTGAGGATATAGTACCTTGGATTGAAAGTTACACACCTAATTTACGCTGGATTGCATATGGTGGTAGTCAGCTTACATTACAAGAAGAAAAAATAACCTTACTTAAATTGACGACTGAGCATTGGTTCAACAAGATCAATAAAGTATTGAAATCGGAGAATAAAAAATTAAGCTCCTATTTAAATCGGTGTCATTTAGGGATCTGGATTGAACGTTTGCGCAAAGACCATGTCTTTGATAGTAGATGGATTGAGCAGTTACAAAGATCGCATGACCGAATGCATCAAATAGCGAGAGATCTTTTTGAAAAACATCAATTAGAAGGTACTGATGCCGTGAAAAAAGGGCTCAAGCGATTTACAAAATCTTTTGAAGAAGTGAAAGATATTCTAGAGAGAAAGCTGTAAAGGTCCAATAGAATATCCCATGGCGTCATGCAGTTTTCATGGATATTGTTTAACTGTTGTAGGATTACCTGCGTCGCCCAGCTTACAGCCTACCAGCTTTCTTTTTTACGGAACCGTAAACGAGGAATAATTAATCCTAATAGCAAGCCTCCAAAGAGCACCGCCGCACCGATTAAAAACCAACGTTTAGAATCACTGCCTTTCAAAGCGCTATTTTCAATAACAATTGCCTGCATGTCATTATTGATTTGCTGCAACTTTTCTTTTAATTGACGATTCTCATTATCTAATGCAACAGCGCTTGATGCGGTTCTACGCAGGTTATCAAGTTCTTTACTCAAACGCTGAGAGGTTTCTTTTAGCGATAAATTCTCTGCACCTGAACTTGAATTTTGTGTTGATAGTGATTGGAGTTCTTCTTTATATTTTGCAATTTCAAGTTCTAGGTTAGCTACTTTCTGTGCACTTGCTATGGCGCGATTACGTGAGCTAGGCTCATTGCTTAAGTAGCGCGTTAATACCCAACCTACCTTGCCACCTTCCGTTCTTACCTTAGAGTAACCACTAGATTTGTTATTTTCGATGACTGATAATTTAGTGCCACTGGTTAGCATTCGGCTAATACCAAACTTAACGCCTTGTCCCGTTCGCATAGTAATTTCAAGCTCTTCAGAAACATAGCGTGTTGCGGCAAAACTAGAAGTAGATGCAAATAATTGGAGAGTGATAAATAAAGCTGAAAAAAGTAGTTTCACGTAGTGTTTTCCGTAGCAGTAGATTTGAAGCAAGTATTTTACCAGCATTAAATCTTACTTTCTAAATAAAAATGTTAAGTAGTTCAAAATTATTAAAGGAACAATGGCTGTGAATAAATACAGATAAATAAAAAAAGCCCCGCCAAAAGGCAGGGCTTAAATACTACGAGGAGCTTACGTTTTTACCATTTAGCTTGTGCACGGAACTTGATAGAAGATGGTTCTGCACCGTTTACACTTGAACCATTTTGCTCCCAGTTTGTGATTGTGTCGTAATCAAGCATAAAACGAATATTTTTATTAGCATAGTAATTCAGACCAATAGTCCATTTATCAGCTTCATCATCACCAGCAACGCTGTCATCAATATTCATGCTTTCAAAGCGTGTGGCAATTTGCCATGCACCAGCAGGTGATTTAGGCGTAATACCATCCCAAAAACCGTGTTTTAGTTTCATTGATTCGCCAGTTAAGAAATAACCAATCTCTACAGAATATGAATCAATATCCACATCATTATTAGCTAAAGTGCTTTTTGCAGAAAAGTTATTGTATTCAGCTAGGGCATGGAATGGACCAAAAATACCTACAGCATCCAATTCATATGTATCTATTCCATCGAAATCAGCTGCAGCAATACCGTTGCTTAATTTGATTTTATTATGATCTTTGTGGGCAGTTAAATGTTGCGAATAGCCAAAACCATTTTTGTTGCTACTGACACCTCTATAACCGGCACCAACTTGGACTAAATGCGTTTTATCCGCGTTATAAGGTAAAAATGTACCGCGTAAAGCGTAAGTTGTTCCATCAACATTATCTTCCGTTACGCCACCACCGAATTCACCGATAGTAACTGATGAAGCAAGTGACCAACTATGGCCAGATAATTTGGCTGCAACACCGCTTTCACGTGCTGGCGATAATGCACTATCTGCATACCATGGACGATCAATAAATGACATGTATTTACTGCTTGCTGCTGTATTAAAGCCAAAAGCAATTTGAGATTGGCCGATTTTTGTTTTGAATTTAGTGTCGCCAAATTTAGTGCCATAACTTACAAAGGCATCTTTGATAGACGTATTACCTTTAGCAAAATCACCTTCAAATTTATAGCCCCAATCATAGACTTTACCTTCAAAACCTAAACGTGCACGACGTAACTCTGTGCCTTTAAATTCTGCATTAGGACTATCATCAGAATCAACAGTTACAGCATCCCACATAACACGACCGATAGGTTGGAAAGACCAATTGCCATCAGCGCTTTCAATTTTAATTTTACCTTTTGTTGTGATTTTTGGTATTGATTTAGCCACCTCTTTAATATCTGCATTGACGGCATCAGCCGCTTCAGAATCAGCCTTAGCAGCATTGACTAGTAAGTCATAGTTTGCCGCAGTGATAGTGCCTTGGTCACGTAAGACTTTTAAAAGGTCAATCATTGCATCGTTGTTGGCTTGTGCAGGCGCTGCTACTGCACCAAATAGTGCACCAGCAATTAGTAGTGTTGAGAGTTTAAGTTTCAAAGGACTATCCTCATTAATAATTAAAAAATAATAAAATCTGTTCGGAAATAAACTCCGAGTTCGCACACATTAACGATTAAATATTTCAATATGATTACAGTTTGTAATAAAAGATACAGTTTCTATAGTAGTGAACTATTTTGTTGTTATTTAGCAACAAAGAAGAGTTGATAGGGGGCTTGAAATATAGATTGTATGCCTCAATATATAAATGAACATAACGATTAAACGGACAAATGGATGTTTAGATTTTTATTTATATTATTTTTATTAGTGCCATTAGTTGAGATCTACTTTTTAATTAAAGTGGGTGATGTGATTGGTGCAGGCTGGACTATTTTTGCTGTTGTATCTACGGCAGTGATAGGTGCTGGATTATTACGTATACAAGGTGCGTCAACATTATTAAGAGCGCAATCTAATTTATTAAAAGGTACCTTGCCTGCAATGGAGATGATGGAAGGCTTTGCCTTGGCCCTTAGCGGAGTGTTGTTATTAACCCCAGGGTTCTTCACGGATGCATTTGGTTTTCTGTTATTAATTCCCCCCGTACGACGTTGGCTCATTGGGCGCAAATTGCAAAATGCGACTTTTGTACAGGGTAGTCATAATGGCCGACGTGATTCTGATCCAACAATAATTGAAGGTGAGGTTGTTGATAATGATGAGCCGCGTTTGAAATAAATTTTCGTTAGCCCTTGAAGTATATTTTTTATGCCCCATGTATCTTGGGGTGAAACTTTTTTAGACATTTTTGAAGGAAATATTGATGAATATTCGTCCCCTACATGACCGTGTGATCGTTCGTCGCATGGAAGAAGAAACAATGAGTGCTGGTGGGATCGTTATCCCTGATAATGCAGCTGAAAAACCAGTTCGTGGTGAAATCATTGCGGCAGGTAAAGGAAAAATTACCGATTCTGGTAGTGTTCACGCTTTAGATGTAAGCGTGGGTGACCAAGTTCTATTTGGTAAATATGCTGGAACAGAAATTAAAGTTGATGGTGAAGAATTATTGGTGATGCGTGAAGACGACATCGTTGCCGTTATCGAAGCCTAAATAACGCCACAACGTATTCATCTTTTTCCCAGCACAGCGTTATTTTCGTACTCAAATGATTACATATTTCAATATGCTCACATTTTCCGTGCGAAAAAGCCTTGTTCTGAGAAAAATCTAAACACGTTGAGACGTTATTTTAAATAATTATATTAAAGAGGAATAAATCATGGCTGCAAAAGAAGTCAAGTTTGGCGCAGATGCACGTAGTTTAATGGTCAACGGTGTAAATACACTGGCTGATGCTGTAAAAGTAACATTAGGCCCTAAAGGTCGTAATGTCGTTTTAGATAAAAGTTATGGGGCGCCAACTGTAACAAAAGATGGTGTTTCTGTTGCTAAAGAAATTGAATTAGAAAATAAATTCGAAAATATGGGCGCACAAATGGTGAAAGAGGTGGCTTCTCATACTTCTGATGCTGCTGGTGATGGAACAACAACGGCCACCGTATTAGCACAAGCTATTTTACGTGAAGGCATGAAAGCCGTTGCGGCGGGTATGAACCCAATGGATTTAAAACGCGGCATTGATAAAGCAGTTGGCGCGGCAGTAGAAGAATTAAAAGGCATGTCAGCGGCATGTGATGATGATAAAGCCATCGCTCAAGTAGGTACTATTTCTGCAAACTCAGATGCATCTGTTGGCGGAATTATTGCTGAAGCAATGCAAAAAGTAGGCAAAGAAGGTGTTATCACTGTTGAAGATGGTAGTGGTTTCGAAAACGAATTAGATGTAGTTGAAGGTATGCAGTTTGACCGTGGTTACCTATCTCCTTATTTTGTAACAGACCAACAAACAATGGCTGCAGATTTAGATAATCCATTTGTATTGTTATTCGATAAAAAAATCTCAAATATCCGTGAATTATTACCAACACTAGAAGCGGTTGCACAAGCGAGCCGTCCACTGTTGATTATTGCTGAAGATATCGAAGGCGAAGCACTTGCAACACTGGTTGTAAATAGCATGCGAGGCATTGTTAAAGTATGTGCAGTTAAAGCACCGGGCTTTGGTGACCGCCGTAAAGCAATGTTACAAGATATCGCTACATTAACAGGCGGTGTTGTTATTTCTGAGGAAGTAGGTTTAAGCCTTGAGAAAGTAACATTAGACGATCTTGGTCAAGCGAAGAAAATTCAAATCAGCAAAGAAAATACCACAATTATTGATGGTACAGGCTCCGCTTCTGACATCACGGCACGCGTTGAACAAATTCGTGCACAAATTGAAGATTCTTCTTCTGAATATGATAAAGAAAAATTACAAGAACGTGTTGCTAAATTAGCTGGTGGTGTTGCCGTGATTAAAGTAGGTGCAGCAACAGAAATGGAAATGAAAGAGAAAAAAGCACGTGTTGAAGATGCATTACACGCAACTCGCGCAGCAGTTGAAGAAGGTGTTATCGCCGGTGGTGGTGTTGCACTGGTTCGTGCTGAAGGCAGCTTAGGTGAATTGAAAGGTGATAACACCGATCAAGATGCTGGTATTACAATTGCCCGACGTGCAATGGAAGAGCCTTTACGCCAAATTGTTACCAATGCAGGTGAAGAAGCGTCTGTTATTTTGAATGCAGTATCTGCAGGTAAAGGTAACTATGGTTACAACGCTGCAACAGGCGAATATGGCGATATGATCGATATGGGTATTCTTGACCCAACAAAAGTAACACGAACTGCATTACAAAATGCAGGTTCAGTTGCTGGTTTAATGTTGACCACCGAAGCAATGGTGGCTGATGCGCCACAAGATGCAGCACCTGCAATGCCTGATATGGGCGGTGGTATGGGTGGAATGGGCGGCATGATGTAAAAAAGCTGTCTTTTTCCGCGATCTCGACGTTAGATTCGTACTCAAATCCTCATGTACTGATGTACACTCCGGTTTTCCGTGCGAATCTGCCTTGACCTCACGAAAAAATCCTAGCTTTTTGCTTTACGATAAAAATTTCGATTTTAATCTATTATAAAAAAGCCCCGCTCATTAATTTGAGCGGGGCTTTTTATTTTCTGAAATTAGCTTCCGCTTATGAAAGCTGATTTGAATATTTAAGTTGGACAGTTATTCATCATCGTCACTAGATCCGCCCAATTTCATTAGGACATAACCTAAACCTAATTCAATATAAGATGAATATTTCCATATAGCATCAGGAAGCTGTATTCCCAATGTTCCCCATAAATCAAAACCGGCATAACTACCAATTAAGTCCGTAGCACCAAAAGCCATTAATACGATACCGATGATTTTCAACATGACAACTCTCCATTTATTTTGAATTATTATTAGAACCCAGTCCTCTAGGTTGAAGGAACGATATCAATATGCCAGTTTAACTGCAAATATTAAATTTAGTATTAGAGTGGCAATGCAAGAAAAGCCCCACCATTTTGTTTGGTTAGTTCACGCATTAATATGCTATATCTATTTGTTGTTCCAGAAGAGATAAAACCAATACCGTGGATTCTGGCAAGTCTTTTCCCTGAGCTGGCTAATAAATTTTTCTTAGTAATTTGTCTAATAACTGGGTCATAAGATGCGCCGGTATAATCGTCACCAAACACATAGATGGACGTTGTAATATTGGGTTTTGCATATTTTAATAATGCGACTTGAATGCCTTCAATCGGGCTACTGTTTGACACTGCTCCCCAGCTACTAAATAGTTTGATAACACTGCTTCTTCTTTTTGGGGTGTCGGGGATCCATTTGCCAGCATAACCCGATATGATGGGTGCCCCCATATCATTGAGAATCTGAAAACCTTTTACCTTAGGGTGAATATTTAACACATTTATTATTTCTGCTGAAACACGATTCCAGATCTGTTTCATACTGCCTGATGTATCAACAATAAAAATAACATAATCACTATCAACGGGAATACCGCCTACCTCTTTATCTCGAATGGCATTGGTCGGTTTTTTTGTGGGGATGGAAGCCTGTTTTAATGTCGTTTGCACTAATGATAGGCCTTGCACAGACTCTGATAACGATGATTGCGTTGTTTTCTGTTGTTGTATTTTATTCTCCATTTCAAGAGTAACGGCGGCTAAGCGTTTTTTCTCAATTGCTGATTGATTATTTGCAGATAACTGGCTGTTGACGGTTTGTGTTAGATCTAAAATATCATTTTCAAGGCTGATGACGGTGGTTAATAAGCTTTCCACTTCGCCTTTGCCTATAATTGATACATCATCATGTGTTTTTGATATGAGCACCAGAATGATAACCGCACCAAAGCCGCAAGAGATAACATCTAAAAAGGACAGATTAAAAACATCAAATTCTTTTTTACGTAATTTCATGGCCAATTACCTGCAGGGCTGAGCACTAATCCGCCTGTTGCGGCTGTCCAGCTCCAGTATTGATTTGCCGCATCGGGATCGCCTTCAAGTGGCAATAAAATCACATTGACTTGAACATTACTTTTAGCACTTTCTTTAATGGTCTGTTTGAATAGTTTGACTCGACATTCACCTGAAATGATATTTGATTTGCCCGATAATGAGCTGCAACTAGCAAAGGGATTAAGGCTTTTATATCGAGATTCTCCCTTGGTCGGGAGACCGTCAGTGATGATATACAAATTGGAAGGTGAAAATTTATTGATGGTTTGAAGCCCTTGTTGCAAATTAGTCGCACCTTCAGGGACTAACTTGTTCAGATCAGACAAAATGGCGTTAATAGTTGATGAGCCACTTGCTTTAGCCCAACTCTTAGGGCCTAAAATAATTGCTTTTTCATTGAATGCTACAACAATTACATCACTGTTTTTAGGCAAACGAGCAAGCAACCATTGAACGACTTTTTGAGTACGGATCCATTTTCTAGCGTGTTGTTTTTCTTTGCTTGTTCCACCTTTAGTTTTGATAATGTCGATGAGTTTTTCATTTGTCATTGACGCGCTACTGTCTACTAAAATGGCAATTTTGGCTCCTTCGACTTTGAGGCCAAGTAGATAATGCTCTTCTTGAGCAGGCTTTGTTTCGATTAAGTCAGCTTTTTTTAATACTTTTATCGTTTTAATGTTTTCTTTAAGTAATTCTAATTCTTGAGAGGCTGATTCAACATCGGCACTTGTTTGGCTTAAAATAGATTTTTTTGCTTTGAGCTCTTCTCTGGCCACACTTTCTTCTAGGGTGTTTTCAGCAAGTTGTGAAGTGATATTTTGTAATGTCTGTTGTGCTACCTTTTTCTTCTCTTCAAGTTGCTGAATATCATTTTTGAGATTATCAAGCTCGATGGAGGAATCGGCTACATTGTGCTTCACCAGCATAAAAACAAGAATTATCGCACCTAGACCGCACGACATAATATCGAGAAAAGCGAGGTTAAAGCCTTCTGATTGTTTGCGCTTAATCAAGCTGGTAAGGCTACTTTATTCGACTGAGCAAATACTTTTCACAATATTCTTGTGTATCCAGTATTTGACTGTCTTGTAGCCGTTGTAATTGATGGAAAAGAAACATCAAAAAAATGCTGATGAGTAGGGCAACAAGTGTTGAGTTAAATGCAACACCAAGGCTATCTGTCATACCTGCAATATCCCCCGCCAAAGCTTGATCTGCCTGTGATAATGCTTGGCCGATCCCACGTACTGTTCCTATAAAACCAATAGAAGGTATTGCCCAGATCAAATAGCGGATCATGGTGTTTTCGGAATCTTGTCTTACGGCTAAGGATTCAAGGTTGCTATCAATGGCATCAGATAGATTTTGCACATTTTTGGTCGAAGTATAACGCCATAATGATGACCGCAGAGTTTGGACAAGGGGTGAAGACATGCAGTCTTCAGGTATTTGCTTATCTAATCTTTCGATAATGCTATCTACATCAAAATTATCCTGATCTTCATGCTCTAATAGATCAACGGAAAACAGATATTTAGTTTTTAAGATTTTGCGGTAATTAGTTGAAATTAAAAAACAGCCCCAAAGCATTAAGATAAAACAGATTTCTTGTTCATAATCCTTCAAGATAACCACGACTTCTCTGGGAGATGTCAGCCCTTGCTCTTGAGCGGCTTCAATAAAGGCATTGGCTTCAGGCCGAACATAGCCAATATAAATCATATGCACAAAGATGATGGAGATAATGAGTGCGATAAAACTTTTCATCATAGCAATAGGCTCGCTTATATATCGACAGGGAAGGAAACAGGAGAATTAAGGCTTATTGTCTTTTTGGCTGCATAGGCATCATGCACCAGCGATGACACAATGATTAAGGCCACAATAAATAAACTTGTGATGATTATCTTTTTATAGTTGCTAATGAATAATTTCATATTTAATTTCCTCCATACACATATCGTCCAATTCTAAAGCCAAGGTCGTCACGTAAATTGCTCAAACCTTCTTTGAACGAGGGTCGGAGTTCAGTGACTGATCCAGAGCGCCAATTTGCCCCTTTGACTACATGTGAATTGCTCGTAGTTAGATCAAACGGATCAATGAATACTTTACCTGATTTAGGCGGCATGATCGAATAGCTATCATGTGTCCACTCGCTTGCATTGCCACCTTGATCATAAAGCCCTGATTTTTCTTGAGTAAAACTTTTCACCGGGGCAAGCTTTTGAAAGCCATCGTTATATTTTGAAACAAATATTTTCACTGATCCGTTCGATGATTCATCAGCAATGTTCACCGCATCTTTAGGAATAATATATTCATTTCCCCAAACGAAGGTAGTTTGTTTTGATTTCCCTGCCTTTCGAGCCAACCATTCCCATTCAGCTTCTGTTAATAGGCGATAGCCATCACTCTGAGGAGTCACACCAGTAAGTTGTTGCCCACTAATCTGATAGGCAGGTTTTAGTCCTTCTAATCGACTGAGCCAGTTGCAAAATCCTGCCGCCTCAATCCATGAAATAGAGACTACGGGTTCTTTTGATGCACCCTTTATACTTTTATTATATTGGCGATATTGTTCGTTAGTGACTTCAGTGATGCCGGCATAAAAAGCTTTGGTGAGTTTTACTTTTTGTAAAAATTCATTTGCACGTTGCCCTCGATCGCTACGGCTTGCGCCCATGGTGAATGTATCATTAGGTATAAATAGTTTTAATTGTCCACCGGCTTTATGCGTATAAAATTTGGGTGCTTCATTGAGTCGTGCATTTTTTTCACTTAGTAATGACACATTGATTTTTTTTAGCGTCGCAGCACTGGGTGTTATTAATTTTGTGATACTACGAAATCCTTGTTTATGTAGCGTGATCTTTTGAGAAACAGCTTGTAAAGATAGTTGCATAGGCGTGTTGCCAATAAGTTTGCCATTGAGCTCAACAGATGATTCTGGAGTGGATATTATTTCAACTTGCCCCATTTCTTTTTTCAACTCAAATGCCATCTTTACTTTTTCATCGCTGTGAAGGGTAAAGGTCTGATTTTGAGTGAAGTAACCTTGTTTTGAATAAGATAAGTTATGTTTTATCTCTTTTGTGATGGGGATATTATGAGGATTATTGATAACGGTATTATCTAGAACCAAACGCCCGCCCTGAGGCTTCAATGAAACAGAAATAGCCGCCTTTTTTATAGCCAGATTATAATCACGCATAACAGCAGATGTTGTGCGGTTTATTTCAATAGAATCATTGATTGTTTGGTGATTATTGAGCGTAATGACCACATTGTGAATACCACCTTTTATGGCGATATCAATAGGAGAAATGCCTTTATCTACATCATCTATGGTGATGTGAGCGCCACTAGGCTTAGTTTTTATGGAAAGTGAACCATCAAGAGGACTGAGTGGAACAAGGAGCTTGAAAACTTCGTCTCTAGCCAGTGATAACGCTACGGAAGCATCTTGGTAGTGGGGGTGGAAAATGGTTAATTTATACTCCCCTGCATCGAGCTCGTGTTCCAACGTGGCTGCAATATCGATAACATTATCATCGATTAGCCAGCTAGTTTTATCATCATTAATATTTGTGCTGAGTATTATTTTTGCAGGGAGCGGCTCTAGGGTTACAGAAACCACCTTGCCAAAATCACGCGGGTTCAATTTGTGTATTGTAGGCTTAAAACCCTCGGCAGACACCTTGATAGTCGGCCTTTTTGATAGTGAGTAGAGCGTTCCTCCCAAAACAATAGCGGCACCTTGCTCTAGCCGTACGGAGGCTAACTCTGCGGCATCGTCAGGGTGGACTTCAATGCGCGTGCCTCGTGAAGCGAAGATAGCCAAAAGAACAATTAATGCACCGATAATAAAGAATGCCATTATTTTGAGATAACGCTGGCGGTGCTGCTTTTTTGCTTCGAGCAATTGTTGATTAAATGGGTTCATCACACTGAATTTTTATATGAAAATTGGGCTTATCATAGGGGATAAGAACGTTAATCAATTTAGATTTGAAGCCTTTGCGCTTTCCTTCAAAGCTATATTCGCCAGGCAGTAATTTAATGGTTTTTGATTGCGTTTTACCTACAATTCCAACTCCCCTGACGATAATATTTGTCAGCTTATCGGAAGAGATTTCTACAATAATTTCTTTGCCCATCTCTTGAATAAGATGAGATAAGCTATCTCTATTTTTGTTCAGTGATGGACTGAGCTTAGCGAGTGCAGCGGTGTTATCTAGTTTGTTTTTTAATTTTGAGGCAAGGGTTTTATTAGATAAACGATAAGGATTTTTAATGTGTTGTTCAAATTCACTATTCGCGGCGATAATTGCTGTTGCTTGTGCCAATGATTGTTGACTGGCTTTATCATTAGCTTGCTCGTGCAAGGCGAGCTCTAACTGTTTTTTTGCTACAGACCAGTTATCTGATGCTATTGCTTTTTGTGCATTTTCTGAGTGCATTTTATAGCGTTGTGTTTTCTCAAGTTCTTGCAATGCGAGCGTTGCATTAGCTACTTCTTGACGCTTGGGAAATATCTTTTTGGCAGCACTGATTTTTTGCCTTGCTGTTCGTGTATCTTCTTTCTTGAGCGCGGAATAGGATTGGCTAATATAACGGTTGAAGTTTCTTTGGCTAATGGCGTTAATTAACACTTGCTTTCGTTTGATTGCATCTGTTCGGTCGGGAGCAAGCTTAAGTAGCTGCTTAATAAGCTGTAATTCGCTATCAAGTTTATTTTCAACCTTAGCGGTATTAATTTTCTCTAGCTGCTCTATTATTTCAGGCAGTTTATCAATTTTAGTGGATAAATCAGCCGCTTCAGTAGCTGTTTTATCAAGCATGAGTGCTTGGTTTATCTGAAATTTGGCATCATCATACTGATCGGCGAGATATGAGTTCTGTGCATTTGATAGCGCTTGTTTAAATTGTTGCTGGCTCTCAGCTATGGTGGTTTGGGAAAGTTGAGTCAAGCCCTCCATAAAGCTGATAGCGCCGGCATAATCAGTGGCTGTAAATTCTGCAAGTGCCTTATCTTTTATGGATGCAAGCTCTTCAGACCGCGCTTTATTCCACTTAATTAAATCAATCTTAGCAAGCTCAGCTTTGAGGCTGTTTTCGTAATTAGCTAGTGCTTTAATATATATTTGACGTAGCTCTTCATCAGGAATTTCTGGCAATGATGCGGGCTTGGTCGGTAACGGTCTATCGTCCACCGCTTCCACCATCTCGACGCTGTCTTTTTTAGAAGGCTTGTAAGATAAAAGAATAATAACCAATGCACAGAGTAGCGAAATAATAATCAGCCCCATTGCTACTTTAACAAACTGGCTGTGGCGTTTTTCCTTGGCTTCTAATATCTTCTGTTCAAATTTCACGAGGCATTAGAGCTCAACATTAGGGGTAGATTCTTGCTCATAAATACGCTGCAGGAACGCTCTCCATTGCTCAAATTGCTGTTGTATATTACCTGTTAGCTTGACACTTTCATCTTCATAAGAGATGACTTGAGGTGACATTTCGAGGTTGATTGATTCACCTAACTCGTTCAGAGCTTCTTGATGAAATTTAGCTTCTTCTCTAGACTTAAAACCATCGGCGATCAAGATTGCACCACCAATTCCCCCTGCAACAGCAGCGGTATCACCTAAGACATTGGAGTTCTTGCTATCACCAGATGATGCGGCGGCGATGGCTAATGCAATAAGTAACAAACCGCCAACCGTTTTGTAGATACCTTTCTTTTGAGCCTCTTTACGTAATTGTTTTTCAGTAAAACTGGCTTCTTGCCAAGCTAGGTAACTATCATTCATATTTTGTGAAAAAGCGACATATGTTTGCTGAAGGTTATCTACGAATAATTGTTCACGGACGCGAATAGCCATCACGCGTTCAAAAAGAGGATCATTATCGCTAGGCTTGCTGATTAATTTAGTATATTTCCCTTTGGTATCCACATACTCTGCAAAAGCGGCATCATTAAAACTGGCACCAAATTGAAGATTAGCAATGTATTTTAAATCATCCAATTCTGAAGCACTTCGTCTTTGCAATGCCTTTATAATGCCTTCAGCAGCCTTTTCAAAAACAGGGTCATAGGCATCGCCGCCAGCATTCCTAGTGTTTTTGTAAAAAGAAGCCTCTACTTCATGACTAAAACTACTATTGAGCCATTTTTTGCCGCTAATATCGACAACATTTAGCCTAAATTTCACATCTTGACCATCCGATTCTTCAATTTTACCGAGCACATATAAATCGCCGGATGCCGTCTCGTCAGGCGTAACACGCACAGCACCAAAAGCCTTACTATCATCTAGTGCTTGTTTTAATTTGTATGCGAAACGATTAGCTTCTGCTCGGCGTAATTCAGGCCAGATGCCATCTTTTTCATAGTTTTCGGCCTCTTCAGATAGGCCGGGATCGAAAACGGGGATAATAACATCTAGCTTCGGTGCGGTAGAGATGACTTTGCTCACATCTTCATTATAGGATGAGGATGATTTTGGACCGACCTTGATTGTGCCATTTTGACCACCTGTTGTTGCACAGCCCACAAGGAAATGTGAAAAAACGATCACATAGACCATTATTTTTTTTGCGGTGTGATATTTATTATTCATCATCATTGGCTAGGAAGTCCTTTATATTTTCGGTATTCATCCCATAATCTTTCTTTTTTAACAGGATCTTGTTCAATTTCAGCAGCGCGCCGAATTTGTGCTGCGATCACATCATCGTTATCTGCGCTAGGAATGTCTTCAGGTTTACCGCCGTTACTGTTGGTACTGCCTGCAGTCTCTTGTGTAGATTCTTGAGAGGTGGTTTCTGAGGCGCTTGAGTCATCTGAGGATGCAGGTTCACCAGCAATGTTGTCTGCTTCTTCTTCTGTCCCTGTCATCGTTGAACTTGCGACAGAACCTTCTCCTGCACCACCGTTACTATCTGAGGCTTGTCCTGCGCCACTTGCAGAGGAGGACGATGCACTGGTTTGATTGGATAAGTTGCATAGCTCAAAACGATCTAGCGATTCGAAAAAAGCTTTATCCATTGCCTCAATTCTTTCGCTATGGGTCCACTCAGGATTATTGGTGTAATGAATTTCTACTTTAGAGCAATCAATAGTCGTCCCCAAAGTTTCAGCTACAGAAACACCCGGAACAATACATATAAGCATGCTTATGAGCCGCATTCCTCTATATGTTAGGTTGCTGTAATTGATTTTATTCATCCTCTCAAATATATTTGATATGTCTAGTGACCGACGATAAATAAGCTTGTCTGCATGTTTTGAGACATAAATTCAGACAAAAAGGTTCCTTGATAACTATAAGGACTTAAGTTATAAAAGTACATTATAACTGTTATTTTTGAGCAAATATTATGGTGGAAGAAGGTCTTTTTTCTGAAAAATGGCAAGGTCTAATCCCCTCAAGCAATACGTTATTTGAAACTGCAAAACAGGTTTTGTCTGGTAGTGAATATCTGGCGCAGTGGGGTGAGCGTCATACTGAGCGTGCCCAAGAGCTTATTTTATCTGGTGATATTTTAATTGTTTATGATGCTCAAAACTATCAACAACGCTTATCGGCCACACTTGAAAACAGTGAGGATGAGGCCGCATTACACCAAAAACTACGCCATTTTCGCCAACGTGAAATGGTACGTATTATCTGGCGTGACTTGGCAGGCTGGGCTGATTTAGCTGAAACAGTGCGTGATCTATCAGCGATGGCTGATGCTTGTATTCAACAATCTCTAAATCTTTTACATCAATGGCAATGTAACGATCTGGGCACACCTTGTGATTCAGAGGGAGCGGAGCAACAATTGATTGTTTTAGGGATGGGAAAACTAGGTGCCGGTGAGTTGAATCTATCATCTGATATTGATTTGATTTTTACCTATCCAGAAAATGGCGAAACACGTGGTGGTCGTAAATCATTATCAAATGAGGAATATTTCACCCGATTAGGCCGAAAGCTGATTCAATCACTCGACAATAATACGGCTGATGGCTTTGTATTCCGAGTTGATATGCGCCTACGTCCTTTTGGTGACAGTGGTGCATTAGCCGCCAGCTTTGATGCGATGGAAGATTATTATCAAACACAAGGTCGCGAATGGGAACGTTATGCCATGATCAAGGCGCGAGCGATCACTGGCACAGAATTAGGCAAAAAAGCCATTATGGATTTACTCCACCCTTTTGTTTATCGCCGCTATTTAGACTACGGTGTATTTGATTCCTTGCGCGAAATGAAAAGTATGATTGCTGGCCAACTTCACCGCAAAGGATTGGAAGACAATATTAAACTAGGCAGTGGCGGCATTCGTGAAATTGAGTTTATAGGTCAAGTGTTCCAACTTATTTATGGTGGTCGAGACAAACCATTACAGCAACGCCCCATTTTGACAATTTTAGATTTATTGGCTGAACGTAATTTGTTAACAGATTATGCTGTTAAGGAGCTAAAGTCTGCCTATAATTTTCTTCGTCGCACTGAACATCGCATTCAAGCATGGGCCGATCAGCAAACGCATTGTTTGCCAAAAGAGGATGATGCACGGATCCGTTTAGCAAGTTTAATGGGATTTCCTGACTGGCAGACATTTTCTGATGTTTTAGCAGAACATCGCCAACAGGTTCAAACGTATTTTGAGCAAATATTAACCGCGCCGCAAGCAGATGATGCTCCGAGTGATCGTGTGTCATTACTCGAGGCTGAAGACGAAGAAAAACTGCAGTATCTTCAAGCCTTAGGCTATGCAGAACCAGCGATAAGTTTAGAACGACTAAACAACTTACTTGGATCCCATAATTGCCGAAATTTGGCAGATACGGAACGCGGACGCCTAGAAAAACTATTACCATTATTAGTGCAAGCTGCCGCTAACACTGTTAATGCGGATGATTGTCTGTCACGAATATTGGTGCTATTAGACGCGATTATGCGTCGATCTGCTTACATGTCACTGTTAGTTGAAAACCCGATGGCACTTTCGCAGCTAGTTAAACTGTGTGCGGCTAGCCCATGGATTAGTCATCAGCTGACACAACATCCTGTTCTATTGGATGAGTTACTGGATCCAAGAACGCTATACGATGTTCCTGATCGAGCACAGCAAAAAGCGGCGCTAGAAAAATGTATCGCATCGGTAGATAAAACTGATTTAGAACAGCAAATGGTTTTGCTACGTGAGTTTAAGCAAATAACATCGTTACATGTTGCGGCGGCGGATATTACGGATGTATTGCCATTGATGCGAGTGGGCGATCAGCTGACAGAATTGGCAGAGTTGCAGTTAGATAAAGTAATGCAGTTAGCTTGGCAGCACCTTGTTACTCGACATGGTTATCCACCTTGTACTCAAACGGATGATTTAAGCCAGTGTGGCTTCACCGTTTTCGCATATGGCAAGCTAGGTGGGCTAGAACTAGGTTACGGCTCAGATTTGGATTTAGTATTGCTCTTTGATGATGCCACAAACAAAGGAGAAACTGACGGTGAAAAACCGATAGATGCTTCGATGTTCTACACGCGCCTTGCACAAAGAATGATTCACTTTATGAACACAGTCACCGCAGGTGGAATATTATATGAAGTGGATATGCGACTTCGACCAAACGGCGCATCGGGGCTATTAGTGACCGCTGTATCGGGTTTTGCTGAATATCAAAATACCGATGCGTGGACATGGGAGCACCAAGCCTTAGTGCGAGCCAGATGTGTGGCCGGAGATGTTAATTTAGCGCAGAAAATTGTTGATATTCGCCAGCAAATTCTGACTAAGCAACGCGATCAAAACAAACTTGCAATAGAAGTAAGTGAGATGCGTGCTAAAATGCGTGAGAATTTAGACAAAAGCACCCAACAGCTATTTGATCTTAAACAAGGTAAAGGTGGTATCACCGATATTGAGTTTATGGTGCAATTTGCCGTATTAGCATGGTCTGAGAATAAACCGAAACTGCTAGAATACACTGATAATATCAGGATTTTAGATGCGCTTAGTGTTACGGATAAGCTAAGTAAAGATGACAGCAATATGCTGGCAGATGCCTATCGATTTTATCGTGGCTTGGCGAATCACTGTGTGCTGCAGGAAATGCCGGCAGTGGTATCGATTGATGATGCGGGCGATTATCCTGCGCTAGTACAAGCTGTTTGGCAACGCTGGTTAAGTTAAAAATTTTATATTAATAAAGAATATTTAGAGAAGAAGATTATGGTTACACCAACAACAATGGCTGATAGAGACGGCGTAATTTGGCTGGATGGCGAGATGGTGCCGTGGCGCGAAGCTAAAATACACGTATTAACACATACCCTACATTACGGAATGGGCGTGTTTGAAGGCGTGCGCGCTTATAATACGAGCCAAGGTCCTGCTATTTTCCGTTTGCAAGAACATACTGATCGTTTATTTCGCAGTGCCAAAATATTAGGCATGGGCATGCCGTTTGATAAAGAGGTTTTAAACGAAGCGCAAAAAGCGGTAGTACGTGAAAACAATCTTGAATCTGCTTATCTTCGCCCGATGTGTTTTTACGGCAGTGAAGGCATGGGTATTCGTGCCGACAATCTAAAAACACACGTTATGGTTGCCGCATGGGAATGGGGTTCATATCTCGGTGCTGAAAATATGGAAAAAGGCATTCGCATAAAAACATCTTCATTCACACGTCACCATGTCAATATTGCCATGTGCAAAGCTAAGGCGAACGGCAATTACATGAACTCAATGTTAGCGTTACAAGAAGCGATTAACTGCGGTTATGATGAAGCACTCTTATTAGATGCAACCGGTTTTGTTGCCGAAGGTAGCGGCGAGAACTTCTTTATGATCCGTGATGGCGTGTTGTATACACCGACATTAACATCGGCATTAGAAGGTATTACCCGAGCAACCATTATGACGCTGGCGGAAGATATCGGCCTAGAAATTGTTGAAAAACAAATTACCCGTGATGAAGTATATATTGCTGATGAAGCCTTCTTCACCGGCACCGCGGCAGAAGTAACGCCTATCCGTGAATTAGATAACCGCACCATTGGCAATGGTGGCCGTGGCCCGATTACCGAGCAATTACAGGCGATGTATTTCGATCAAGTTTATGGGCGCAGTGATGTTTATAAAAACTGGAACTCACACGTTTAAGCCTTGGGGTTCATAAATGAAATCTGTTTTTGAGAAAATAGCTCATGGTTTTTTGTTTGGTATTGGATTATCCCTTGTTTTAGGTGTTGCGACTTATGTCATGACCATACAGGCGCAAAAATCTATGGAAGAATCCTATTCTGAGTTTTCCATGCCTGAGTCAGAATTAGGAACTATCGAGATAGTCGAGCATCGAGAGTTGGAACGTAACGGAAAATTAATAATATTAGGTGCTGTTAAAAACACGGGTGAACAAGCCAATAGCAGTATTACAATAATGGTAGATTTGTATCAGAAGGGTGTGTTTGTAAAACAATGTGAAGAATACATTAATGGAAGCCTTACTGCAGATGCAACACGTAACTTTGAGATATCATGTGGCGGTGGCTGCTCTAATGATCCAGTTATTGAACATGATTCATATAAAATTTACGTTACTGGCTTTTGATACAGCGAAGAAAAACAGAATAAAGAAGAGGTAAGTTAGCAATGGCAGGTCATAGTAAATGGGCAAATATCCAGCATCGCAAAGGCGCACAAGATGCCAAGCGCGGCAAATTATTCACTAAATTTATACGTGAAATCAGTGTTGCAGCAAAAGAAGGCGGTAGTGATGTAGCTAATAATCCACGTCTTCGTGCGGCGATTGATAAAGCGCTAAGCGGTAATATGACACGGGATGTAATTGAGCGTGCAACCAAGCGTGGTGCAGGTGAGCTTGAAGGTGTCAGTTATGTTGAAATCGTTTATGAAGGTTATGGCCCAAGTGGCATTGCTATTTTATTAGACTGTTTAACCGATAATAAAAACCGCACAGTGGCCGAAGTCCGCAATGTATTCACTAAACGTGGTGGCAATATGGGCACCGATGGTTCGGTTGCTTACCTGTTTAATAAGCGCGGCATTATTAGTTATGCCGCTGGTACCGATGAAGATGCCGTAATGGAAGTGGCATTAGAATCAGGTGCAGAAGATATTGTTACTAATGACGATGGTTCAATCGACGTGTTCACTTTGCAACAAGATTATGCTGCGGTGAAAGATGCACTCGATGAAGCCAAATTTGAGTCGGTCTCAGCAGAAATAACCATGCACCCAGAAACCACCATTGCCTTAGCGCTTAACGACGCTGAAAAAGCGATGGCAATGATTAATGCTTTTGAAGATTTAGACGATGTGCAAGCGGTTTATTCAAATGCAGATTTCTCAGATGAAATCATGGAACAGCTGGCTGGCGGCGAGTAAATTTAATTGTGCAAAGCCTATACCCGTGACCATTCAATCTGTAGACTTCAGAGATTAGCACAAGCGTCAGAGCAAGGCGCAATGTGAAGGCAATGACTGGTCCTTGCCAAACATTGTAACGCGGCGCTGGCGTTTGTGGTAATCTCCCACAGGGCAAGAGAATAAGCCACACTCTTCGTCGTTATAAAGTCTTAAATTAGAATGACTAATTCTGCGACTTTATGCCTAGAATAGTATGGCTTCTTCTCCTGCTGAATTCTGCAGATTGAATGGTCACGGGTATAAGAGCATAGCGGGTATTTAATATGACGCGTATTTTAGGTGTAGATCCGGGTTCACGAAAAACAGGCTTTGGTATTATTGAGCTTGAAGGCCAAAAAATAAAACACGTGATCAATGGCCGCTTGATGGTGGGGGATGGTGATTTTCCCAACAGGCTTAAGCAAATTTTTGAAGGATTGACTGACATTATCGAGCGTTATGAACCCGATATGATGGCCATTGAAAAAGTGTTTTTACATAAAAACCCTGATTCGGCATTAAAGCTAGGCCAAGCGCGGGGCGCTGCTATTTGTGCTGGTGTAAGTCAAAACCTAAAAGTGCATGAATATACCGCCACCCAAATAAAAAAAGCGGTGGTCGGCAATGGTCACGCTAAAAAAGAACAAGTGCAATATATGATGTCGGTTATATTGTCTTTATCAGATGCGCCAGACGAAGATGCGGCTGATGCATTAGCCTGCGCCATGACACATGCTAACCATGCTCCGATAGATGGCAAGATAAATAGCAAGTTACCAGCAGGCATGCGAACATCAAGACGAAGCGGACGCTACGGACGATGAGTGAAAAACTGATAAAGGTAACTCGATGATAGGACGATTACGCGGCATTATTCTAGAAAAACAAGCGCCAGAATTGGTGATTGATGTACAAGGTGTAGGTTATGAAGTTTCGGCCCCGATGTCGACCTTTATTCATCTGCCCGCGATTAATGAAGAGGTCTCGCTTTTCACCCACCTAATCGTGCGAGAAGACGCACAGTTACTCTACGCTTTTTCCACGATACGTGAGCGTTTGCTCTTTCGAAGTTTGTTGAAAGTAAATGGTGTCGGAGCAAAGTTAGCGCTCACTATATTGTCTGGAAGTGATGTTGATGACTTTGCTCGCAGTGTGCAAGAGGGTGATGCCGCGAGCCTCACTCGTCTGCCTGGTGTAGGCAAAAAAACAGCCGAACGACTCATTATTGAAATGCGAGATCGCCTAAAAGATATCAGCGGTGCAATGGGGCTAAAACCTGTTGTATCGGCGGCAGCTAAGCTGGCTGGTGCCAAAGATGAAGCGGCCGAAGCATTAGTATCATTAGGTTATAAACCAGCAGAAGCTGAGAAGATGATTCGTAGTTTAGACACAGACGGTTTAAACACTGAGCAAGTTATTAAATTAGCCTTGCAAAGGAATTAAAAGGCTGTGGAATATAAAAATTCAATAAAGGGCAGAGAATGAGCTCCTCCTCACGCAACACAAAACTGCTGAACTGGGTCGATGAAATGGTCGTTCTCTGTCAACCTGATAGTGTTGTTTGGTGTGATGGCACGGATGCAGAATGGGATGCAATGTGGGAGCTGATGCTTAATAGTGGTACGGCAATTAAATTAAATGAACAAAAGAGACCTAATAGTTATCTGGTTCGCTCTATTCCCGCCGATGTTGCACGTGTAGAAGAACGCACATTTATCTGCTCAGAAAAAGAACAAGATGCCGGCCCGACTAATAACTGGGCCGAACCTGCAGAAATGCATCAAACACTAAATGGCTTATTCTCAGGTTGTATGAAAGGGCGAACACTGTATGTGATTCCTTTCAGCATGGGGCCAATAGGTTCAGATATTGCTCAAATAGGCGTCGAATTAACGGATTCTCCTTATGTCGTCACCAATATGCATATTATGGCTCGCGTGGGTCAGGCAGTATTAGATGTGTTGGGTAGTGAGGGCGACTTTGTGCCTTGTTTGCACTCAGTCGGTGTGCCATTAACATCGGGTGAGAAAGATGCGCCGTGGCCCTGTAATCCAGACAATCGATATATTGTGCATTATCCTGAAACGCGTGAGATTTGGTCTTTTGGTTCGGGTTATGGCGGCAATGCATTGCTAGGTAAAAAATGTTTTGCTCTGCGCATTGCATCAAGCATGGCGCGTGACGAAGGTTGGCTGGCTGAACATATGCTTATTCTTAAGCTCACCAATCCTGAAGGTGAAGTTCAGTATATTGCCGGTGCGTTTCCAAGTGCCTGTGGCAAAACTAATTTAGCCATGCTAACGCCGACTATTCCCGGATGGAAAGTCGAAACAATAGGCGATGATATTTGCTGGATGAAGTTTGGCGAAGATGGCCAACTCTATGCTATTAATCCAGAAGCAGGTTTCTTTGGCGTCGCACCGGGAACGAGCATGGAATCGAATGCCAATGCTATGTTATCAATGCAAGAGAATACTATTTTTACCAATGTTGCACTGACAGATGATGGCGATGTCTGGTGGGAAGGTATGACTGAACAACCACCTGCAAATCTAACTGATTGGAAAGGTAACGACTGGGTTGCTGACACGCTGGCGGCTCACCCTAACTCACGTTTCACGGCGCATGCTGCTCAATGTCCCGTTATCGCCGATGAGTGGAATGATCCTAAAGGTGTGCCGATCAGTGCTATTTTGATGGGCGGTCGTCGTGCTTCAATTGTGCCGCTGGTCACCGAAGCGAGAGATTGGAATCATGGCACATTTTTCGGCACCATTATCGCGTCAGAAATGACCGCCGCTGCGTTTGGTGAAATAGGAAAGCTCCGCCGTGACCCAATGGCAATGTTACCATTCTGTGGTTATAATATGGCCGATTATTGGGGCCATTGGCTAAAAATGGGCGAAAAAGAAAATGCCAAAATGCCAAAGATTTATTACGTCAATTGGTTTCGAAAAAATGAAGCAGGTAAGTTTATATGGCCGGGCTTTGGCGAAAATAGCCGAGTATTAAAATGGATCTTCGAACGCTGTAACGGTACAGCCGATGCAGTTGAAACCGCGATTGGTAATATGCCAGCAACGAATGGCATCGATTTTAGTAGCCTAGATCTATCAGAACAAGATAGCGTCAACCTAATGCATGTTGACACAGATGGTTGGTTGGCTGAATTAGCA
Source organism: Methylophaga sp. (assembly GCA_026988435.1). Lineage (GTDB taxonomy): Bacteria > Pseudomonadota > Gammaproteobacteria > Nitrosococcales > Methylophagaceae. The sequence goes on along the minus strand of JALSLH010000087.1, from coordinate 513 downwards.
GGCATCGAAGACTATTACACAACATTTGGCGACCATTTGCCAGCAGAACTAACGGCACAAGTGAATGAGCTACGCAGCCGTTTACTAGCATCGAAACAATAACTTTAACTATTTGAGACAAAACATGACAATTAAACGAATCGGACACCGCTATATCGACAGCAAATCAGGCGCAACCATTGATGTATGGTTTCCTCGTTCAAACAAAGAAATTGCACGTAGCTGTTTGGCACAAAAAGTAGGCATCATTAAAAGTGATTTTGTCGAAGTAGAAATTGCCTCAATTGATGATGCACCGATCTCTGCTGAAGAAGCGTATTTGAGACTACACCTATTATCAGAATGTGCCGTAAAACCAAATGAAATTAACCTTGATGGCGTATTCGGTTTGTTAGCCAATGTGGCATGGACATCAGCCGGCCCAGTTCTACCCAACGAAGTAGAAAACCTACGTGAATTAATCGCCGCAGAAGATCACCAGCTAAACGTAACCTCAATCGATAAATTCCCACG
>JALSLH010000086.1 GCA_026988435.1 Methylophaga sp. | reverse complement strand
GCTCGTATGGCTATTGCAGTCAGTGGTATCAAAGTCGAACTGCGTGAAGTAGTATTGCGTGATAAACCTCAAGCACTGTTAGAACTATCCCCCAAAGCCACCGTGCCCGTTTTGCAAACCAACGAAGGTACCATCATTGATGAAAGCCTAGATATTATGCACTGGGCATTACAACAATCCGATCCCGAAAATTGGCTAGCTAATATTGACCATGATCTGATTACAAATAATGATGGCGACTTTAAATATTGGCTCGATCGTTATAAATATGCGGACCGTTACCCAAAACAGTCTGAACAATTTTATCGACAACAAGGCGAAAAGACATTATTTAGACTTGAACAATGCTTGATAAAAACACGCTATTTATCTAGCCAAAGTATTACACTCACTGATATTGCACTTTTTCCTTTTATCCGCCAATTTGCATTTGTTGATATAAATTGGTTTGAGCAAACACCTTATCCAAATTTACAAAATTGGCTAAATACCTTTATTACCTGTCCACTCTTTATCCGTGTGATGAAAAAATACCCACCATGGCAAAACGAGAGTGATCCTGTTATTTTCCCCTGACTCTTTACAAGGGAAATTTACTAAATATTTCTGCCACGGTTTTTTGCAGGGCAGGTTGCAAATCATTCAGATCTTGTTCACTTAATCGTCCTATCGCAATTCCTTCCCACACCATCTTATTCTGCTTTCGGTCAACAATATCAATATTTAATGTACCTTCTGTATAGTTCTCAACATACGTTTCATAGCCATCCCATGTGTCATAATAAGTCCTTCCACGGTAGCTATAATACGATCTGTTATAAGATGCCGGCACTTGATAAATACGCTGTTTATCTTCTATATTACTATGGAAATTTATTAAAAAATCAGGATTTTTATCCGTAAAAACATAGCCTTGCTTGACCATTTCTTTTTTCGTAGCATCTTTTAAATACTGGCTCACTAAAGATTCATAGCTATAGTCTGTGTCTAATTGTTGAAGAAACCCAAACGTTTTGTACTGACTAAAATCGGTAGATTGATTTACATTAGTTCGAATAGTTGGGCTAATAGCTGTACAAGAACTTGTTAAAATAACAATACTCAAAGCCATTAACATCATTTTGATATTCATAAAAATTATCCTGTTATTCTCAATGCTGAATAAAAATATGACCTGAAAAAACAGTCTATAGTTCAGCTTAGTTTAATTTTAAATAACTAGTTGCACACTCTTTTATTTTTAGTGCTGGAACACTGCCTAAGCAAGGCACTTTAATATGCTGTTGTAATGTGTAAATAATCTCATCAGATTGCGAGATCGATTGAATATGATTTGCAACCCAGCCATGTAATTTTAAGCCGGTTGATTCAATTGCTTTGACGGTAAGCAAAGCGTGGTTTATACAGCCTAACTTTATACCCACCACTAAGATGATCGGTAAATCGAATGCGCTCGCTAAATCTGCCATTGTTTGCGTTTTATTCAGTGGCACTAACCAGCCACCCGCACCTTCAACCACTACGGCATCGCATTTTTGTTTGATTTGTGTAAAGTTTTCTTCAATTTTTTTCAAATCAATTTCAATGCCCGCTTGCTGTGCGGCAATATGTGGGGCAATGGCAGGTTCAAAGGCATAAGGATTAATGACGTCATACGGCAATTCAATATTGGCTTGCTGACTAAGTTGCAAGGCATCGTCATTACGTAGGCCTTGTGCCGTTCGTTCACAACCACTGGCAATCGGTTTCATGCCGGCGATGATGCCGCCTTGCTGTTGTAATAACGCAATTAGGGCAACACTTATCCGTGTTTTACCTACTTCGGTATCTGTGCCTGTAACAAAAAAACCGCTCATCAGGCTTTGCGGCCTTGAATTTGATCGATGGAAATACGCACTTCACCTTCGATATTTTGTTGTTTGGCTTGCCCACCCCACGCATGACCGTAAACCACTTCGTAAGTCGCTGGTAATAAACCGTCATTACGGAACTGTTCATAGCTTTCGGCAACGGTTTTTAGAGCCTGTTTGCCTGTTAAACCTCGACGACGCTCTGAGTTCACATTGCTTGCACCCAGCACTTTTAAATCTTTCATTAAGGCCATAGAAGTTTCATACGTTAGCGTATAACGATCCGTATCTAAAACAGGCTCAGCAAGCCCTGCTTCCATCATTGCTTCGCCAACATCATGCATATCATAAAACATATTTACATGCGGGTAATTATCAACGCTTGCCCATGCTTGACGTAACTCATGCAAAGTATCAGGCCCCAAACTAGTGAACATTAATAAACCATCAGGCCGCAATACACGTTGGATTTCAGCAAAACTTGTTCGTGGATCGCACCACTGCAAAGCAAGGTTGGCAAACACTAAATCGACACTATTATCTGCCATTGGCAAATTTTCAGCATCACCGACAAGATAATGGGGTTTTGCTGAAATAGGTAACCAGCGTTTTAGGCCTTCATCTTGGCGATAATTTATGCGTGCTTGTTTCACCATCTCGGTGGCGATATCAACAGCCATTAATTGTGCTTTGGGGTAGCGTTTGGCTAATAGACTTAAATTTCGCCCTGTTCCCACACCCAAATCTAAAATATTTTTCGGTTGCAAAGTCACTAATAACAATCGATCTAATAATTCATCACCTGTTTGACGCTGCAATACGGCCACATCATCATAATGCATCGCCGCTTGACCAAATGATCGCGCGATTAAGTTTTTATTAGGCTGTTGATTACTCATTGATGAATTTTTCTATCTCTTGCTGGCACTGTGCTGCTTGTGCAATAAACGGGGCATGCCCTGCTCCTGCTAATAAAGCTATTTCTACTTTAGGATTCAATTGTTTTGCATCATCTAACATTTGCGTAGGAATCAAGGTATCTCGATCACCTAGAATCATTTTTATTGGACATTGTAATGTAGCAAATTGTGTTCTCAAATCAATTTCTATTAATAATTTCAGCCCTGCTTGCAATGCGTCTGCCACAGGCGGCTTTTCAATTGTTAATTGCTGTGTCAATTGTCGAATGGTGTCACGACTCTGTTGCGAGCCGCGTGCTTGTAATAATAAAAAGCGTTGCAAAGTTGTTGCTTGGTCGTCCTCTAAATTATCGGCAAAGGTTTTAAATACCGAAGCATCCATGGCACAAGACCAACCAGTAACTTGCACAAAACACGGCGTTGCTGACATTAATATTATTTTTTTAACACGATTAGGAAAGTGGTCGGCAAAGGCAATGCTAATTAGACCGCCTAATGACCAACCTAGCCAGTAGGCTGTTTCGGGCAATTCTTTTGCCAAATTTTTGACCACTACATCGAGCTCTAACGCATCAGCTTGCCACTCACTTTGACCATGACCGGGCAAATCAACTAGGTGCAAAGTAAAGTGTTTAGCTAAGCCTTCTGCAAGGTCGTGCCACACGGCGCTGTGCATGCTCCAGCCATGTAACATGACCAAGTTAGGGCCTTGCCCCATTACTTTAATATGCATAGGTTCTACCCGCTCCGTCATTCTCGCGCATGCGGGAATCCAACGATAGTGAATATTGCAACTGCCCATGGATCCCCGCCTTCGCGGGGATGACGAATCCAAAATTTAGTTCGTGCATATCACTGCCAAGGCATCTAACAATTGTGTAACCTGTTGCTTCGTATGATTTGCCGAGAAAGTAATACGCAAACGTGCCGAGCCTTCTGGCACGGTAGGCGGTCTGATCACACCCACTAATAGCCCCTTTTCTTCTAATGCCTTACCGATTGTTATTGCTTGTTTGTCATCGCCAATCAACACTGGCTGAATTGCAGTCATCGAGTCCATCAAGTTCAGGCCTAATTGTTTTGCACCTGATCTAAATTGGGCAATTAATGTGTGTAGTTTTTCTCGTCGCCAATGTTCTTCTTGCACCAATTTCAAACTCGCTACAGTGGCGGCGGCAATAGCGGCCGGTTGGGCGGTGGTATAAACGTAAGTGCGCGCTTGCTGAATTAAAGTCTCAATCACCTCTTCATCGGCAGCAACAAAAGCACCTGCCGTGCCAAAGGCTTTGCCAAATGTGCCCATCACTATCGGTAGCTCATCTTGATTGATATTGTAATGTTCAACAGTTCCCCGACCGTACTCACCCAGCACGCCTAATCCATGTGCATCATCTAGCAAGACGGCGGCTTTATGTTGTTTTGCTTCGGTGATAATTTCTGGCAATGGCGCAATATCACCATCCATACTAAATACGCCATCGGTCACTATAAGCTTATGTTCTGCCATAGCCGCATTGTGCAGACGTTTATGTAAGCGTGACATATCAACATGTGGGTAACGTAATAAATCGGCATCACTCAGGCGTGCCCCATCGAGCAGTGAAGCATGATTAAGCTTGTCTTGAATAATGGCATCACCACGCACCATTAGGCCGTCGATAATGCCCATATTGGCTTGATAACCCGATGAGAATAATAAGGCGCGTTGTGTGCCCATAAACTCAGCCAGTTGTTCTTCTAATTGCTGATGATATTGGCTATGGCCTGTTAATAAATGGGCGGCGCCCGCACCGACACCTTCTTGTTCTGCGGCGGCAATAAAGGCGTTTTTGATATCAGGATGATTAGCAAGGCCAAGATAGTCATTGCTACAAAATGACAGGCGTTTTTGGCCATCGATGACAACTTCAACACCTTGCGCGCCTAAACGTGTTCGCGGTTGGCGATAACGTCCAACGGCTTTACGTTCAGCTAAATTCTCAGCTAATTGTTTTGACCAAGGTAGGCTTGCCATTTACTCATCTCGACTTAAAAAATAACCGTCATTTACCCTACGGTTACTTCGTTTCGGTGTGCTTTTTAGCCGGAATCTGTATTGGTGCTTAAGATTCCCGCTAAAAACATGCGGAAACGAAGTAACCGCAGGTTCAATGACGGTAAGGGTTAATGACTACAGGCTTCCTTAGCAGGAGCAGCATGTTCGCCTTCTACCGCGTTTATTCCTAAACGTGAAAATAGTTTTTGGTCGTGATCCATGCCTGGGTTATCCGTTGTCAGCAATTTATCACCATAGAAAATCGAGTTGGCACCGGCAAGGAAACACATGGCTTGCAATTCATCGCTCATGCTTTCACGGCCTGCTGATAAACGCACATATGATTTAGGCATCATCAATCGAGCCACCGCAATGGTGCGTACAAACTCTAATGGATCGATATCTTCATTATTCGCTAATGGTGTGCCTTCAACCTTAACTAGCAAATTGATTGGCACACTTTGAGGATGACTTGGCATATTGGCAAGACCGACTAACATGCCTGCTCGATCAGTATCATTTTCGCCCATACCGACGATGCCACCACTACACACATTAATATCGGCATCACGCACATAGCTCAATGTATCTAATCGATCTTGATAAGTACGCGTAGTGATCACATCACCGTAAAATTCAGGTGAGGTATCTAGGTTGTGATTATAATAATCTAAGCCGGCTTCTTTTAAGCGTTTTGCTTGATGATCTTCTAACATACCCAGCGTTACACAGGTTTCTAGGCCTAAGTCTTTTACACCTGTCACCATTGTTGCCACACGTTCAAGATCGCGATCTTTCAAATTACGCCACGCCGCGCCCATACAAAAACGGCTCGCGCCTGCTTCTTTTGCTTGCGTGGCATTTTCTAGCACTTTATCAAGTGGCATTAAAGGCTCGGCTTTTACTGACTGTTCATGATGAACACTTTGTGGGCAATAACCACAATCTTCAGCGCAACCGCCTGTTTTAATGCTTAAAAGTGTGCTCACTTGCACGGCATTAGGGTCAAAATTCTCGCGGTGAGAAGTTTGAGCACGATACATCAAATCAGCAAAAGGTAGCGCATAAAGCGCTTCGACTTCTTCAACGCTCCAGTTATGGCGAATAATTTGGTCGGTTTTTATTACATTTTCAGGCATGATATAACTTCATTGAATTTAATGGATTAGATTTTGAACTCAACAGATTTATTATCAACATTGGCTCATCGTTTCGGTCAATTATACAGTAAATTGATGCCTATTCCTTGTCTACTGTGCGGCAGCTCTTCTGGCAGTGATTGCCTATGCCAAGCGTGCCGTGAACACTTGCCTATATTAAGCCATTCTTGCCCACGTTGTGCATCACCACTCCAGCAAACTGCTTTATGCGGTCATTGTTTAAATAAACCGCCTGAACAAGATGCCAGCTTTAGTTTATTTCGTTATCACTCGCCCATAGATAGATTAATTGTAGATCTTAAATATCATGACACCTTGGCGCTGAGTCGATTTTTCGCTGCCCAAATGGCTGAGCAATTGAAAGAACGTGCCTTGCCACAGCTATTAATTCCGATACCGCTTCATCCACGGCGGCTTCGGCAGCGCGGCTACAATCAATCATTAGAACTAGCTAAGCAATTAGCTAAACAGCTTACTATTCCCGTTCGTCACGATATTTTAATGCGCATTAAAGATACGCCACCACAAGCTTCATTACCGTTTTCTGAACGCAAAAATAATATGAAAGAGGCTTTTCAAATCAATAATACTGATATTCCTGCTCATATAGCGCTTATTGATGATGTGCTGACCACTGGGCATACGGTCAATGTTGCGGCTAAAATTTTACGTAAAATAGGTGTTCAAAATATTGAAGTGTGGACTATTGCTCGTACTATTAAAAATGACGTTTCACCCTAGCTACTATTTTTGTTATAGTCGATATTATGCCGTCTGACGTTGAATCAATACAAGCAAAGCTCGATGCCTTTTTACGCATCGCAAAGAACAATGAGCAAAAGCATGTCAACTTTCAAGAATATGAATTAGGCCTACTCAATTGTTCGGGTGTTTTTGAACTGTTCTCCCTCATTCTTGAACAACATCGTGACCGATTTCAATTATCAGAAGTCACATTGCTTTTATTTGATCCTGAATATGAGTTTCAACGCTTACTTGATCTACATGAAAAACCCTCCTCATGGCGTAATCGTCTACTTTTTACCGATAAAGAACATGCCTTAATCGACACCTACCATATTTTTCCTAAACCCAAACTATCCGTCTTTTCTACCAGTATTCATCAAGTGTTGTTCCCAGATCATAACGAGCTAAAATCTGTTGCCATTCTGCCACTAAAACGCCAAAATAAATTGATCGGTAGCCTAAACTTAGGTAGCCGCAAAGCCGACCGATTTCAGCCCAATATTGGCACCTTATTTTTAGAACATCTAACCGCGGTGATCTCTGCTTGTATCGAAAATGCCTGCTTACAAGAACGTATAGAGCAACTTGGTCTAATTGATCCACTAACCGGGCTCAATAATAGACGCTTTTTTGATCAACGTATTTCAGAAGAGTTCACCTTGGCACAACGTAATAATGCCCAATTATCCTGTTTATTCATCGACCTTGATCACTTCAAACAAGTTAATGATACTCATGGACACCACGCCGGTGATTTAGTGTTAAAACAGGCCGCACGTATTTTCAGTGATAGCATGAGAACCAGTGATGTGCTTGCGCGTTATGGTGGTGAAGAATTTGTTATCATTCTTGCCGATACCACCAGTGATATCGCCTATGAAATAGCTGAAAGGATCCGCCTATCTATTGCGAATACAGATTTTGATATTGATAAATCAGCCCCTTTAAAAGTAACGCTATCAATAGGGCTTGCAACAATGGATAACAGCACACATATCACCACCACATCTCAACTACTTGAATCAGCGGATCAAGCTGTTTATGCTGCCAAAAATGCTGGCCGTAATTGCGTACATCGGAGCCATTAATGTTATACAGTATCTTCTTTAATTTCTTTGCCGTTGCTTGCAGTGTACTTATACATTATGAAATTTTATACCGGCTTGCAAAACAGCTTCCCAAATACAAATTACCACCTCGTTACCGTGTTTTAGCCGGTGTTTATGTTATTTTACTATCACATATCATTGAAATATGGATATTTGCCATTTGTTATTTCTTAATGATAAATATTGACGGCTTAGGAACGCTAGTGGGTAATTTTAATCAAAGCTTACTCGATTGTGCTTATTTTTCATTCACCAGTTACACTACGCTTGGCTTTGGTGATATTGAACCTTCTGGGCATATTCGGTTTTTAACAGGCTTTGAATCACTCACAGGCTTGGTGCTTATCACTTGGTCAGCTTCTTTCCTATTCTTAGAAATGCAAAAATATTGGCCAAAAAAATGACTTTTATTCGACGTTTATTTTATACACTCATTCTGCTCTTTTTAACGGCACTTATCTTAAGAACGCTCTTTTTCAGAGGGCCCGTCATTCAGCCACAGCCATTGCCCACCTCCCCCATTATCGACATGCATGTCCACATTGCAGGTTTAGGTTATGGCAGTGATAGCTTTATTTCAGATGAAATGAAAAAAGGTTATAAATTTGATTATTATCTAAATGCCTTTGGTGTAACACGAGAAGAAATAGAACAACATGGCGACCAAATAGTCGTGCAAAAAGTGGCCAAACTTATTGAGCAATCACAACAGATTGATGGTGCTGTTATATTAGCGATGGATGGCGTGATTGATAAAAATGGCATTTTAGATAAAACTAAAACCCAAGTTTATATCCCCAATGATTTTGTAGCACAGCAAACAGCGCAATATCCCTCTCTTTATTTTGGTGCCAGCATCAACCCCTATCGCCCTGACGCCCTAGCGCTTTTAGAACAAGCAAAACGACAAGGTGCCGTACTGATTAAATGGATCCCGAATATCCAACATATTGATCCAGCAGATGAAAAAATCATTCCTTTTTACAAAAAATTAAAAGAACTCAAGCTGCCTTTATTAAGTCATACCGGCCAAGAACGTTCATTCGGCAGCGCCATTGATGAATATGGTGATCCACAGCGTTTAAAACTTCCATTATCTCTCGGCGTAACCGTAATTGCAGGCCATATCGCCACCACAGGCGAAACAGATCAGCAAAGCAATTACCAACGAATTTTAGGCCTATTTGATCAATATCCAAACTTATATGCCGATATCTCAAGCCTCACTCAAATTAATAAATTGGGCTATTTGAATACCGCTTTAGTCGAAGAAAAACTTAAAGGTCAATTAATCTATGGCAGTGATTTTCCACTCAATAATATGGTGTTAGTGTCACCCTACTACTTCCCCTTAAATCTTACCTTAAACCAAATGTGGCAAATTACAAAAATACAAAACCCCTTCGATCGCGATGTTGCCCTAAAACAAGCACTGGGAATGCCAACCAGCATCTTTGCTCGAAGTAGTGAGTTATTAAACATTGAAAATTAAGGAAAAACCACTTACATTAGCACTCATGCTAAAATGCTTTTAATGGCATTTTTACGAAAATATAGCCCATAAATTCGCTGGGTGCTTTTGTTTTTAAATGAAGGTGTATTTACATTTTATAAGGAATTGTTTTATATGGATAAAATACTATTGAGAATTAGTTATACACCTTTTGGTTGTTTTTTATACACCTTTTAGGGGTGTATAATAATTGTTAGGCAATAAAGCTTCACGAGCTATTATTTTCTATGAAAGAACCTACTTACTCAAGCATCAAAGAAACAAGAGAAGCTTTGCGTATGTCATCAAAACAGCTTGCGAAAAAAGTTAAAAAAGCACCTTCGACTTTATGCGGGCTTGAAAGTAGAGAAGCAACTGGAAATATTACTTTACAAAGTTTGCAAGAAATAGCAGAGCAGCTAGGTTGTACCCTAAAATATGAATATATACCTAAAAAGCCAATAGCTGATATCTTACTTCAACAAGCAATAAAACAAATAAAAAGTGAGCTAGAAGACGACCATCACCAGTTTACTGATGATGATATTAAGACTGATGCCTCTCACCTGCTTAACGAATCTAAAAATCTTGATTGGTAGGCGATTATTCTTTGAAATCAAAGCCCACAAACTTGAGGATTAAACGAATCAAAAGTAATAAATAGCAGGTAAAATTGTGTTTTAAGTGTTTTGTTAGTTTTTTGAAAATTTTCATGTAAATACCTATTAGTTAAATAAGTATTTATGAAAGTGAAATAGAATTAATTTGTATATATACGAATTATGTTAATTTAAACAAATAAAAATGCCTAACAATTGCATAAACTCGGACGGCAAAAAGCGCCGCCGGTTATGCTGGCGTTAGAGATAAATATAAATCATGGATAGCCGGGTTACAGATTTCATAGAAAAGCGTTCTATTTCTCCTGATATGGAGCTTAACGAGCCTCTGTACAATGCAATCCTTTATCTTGAAAAGTCTAATGAATTTGTAGAAAAATCATGTGAAGAACATATCGAACGATTAGCTGATATTGTTCCCTGGTCATCAATGCATGATATGTACAAACGGAGTTATGAATATTGTTGTGGTGTGCTGGGTTGTTTTCTAATTGGTCAGTTCCCTTCAAGTGAAGCGCTTTGTAGAACCGCTATTGAAGGTGCAATTAACTTGCACTACGTCAGCCTTGGGGATTCAATGGGTAAGCAAATAGCCTATTTCAAAACCCACATTGAAAATGAAAGCAAAATCAAGGGGTCAGCTAACTTGATTTCACAGTGATTCGCAGCGTTCTGTGTTTAATAGTGATAGCGGAGTTGGGCAATCAAAATGCTGTCTTCTGTCACTTTATATACAATTCTATGTTCATCATTTATACGTCGAGACCAATAAGCATGTTTCAAAGGTTCAGGTTTGCCGATCCCTTCAAAAGGGCTTCGTTGAATATCTTTAATTAGGGCATTAATCCTTTTTACAATAGCTTTATCCGTTTTTTGCCAGTAAAGGTAACTGTCCCATGCTTTTGGTGCAAAAGTAAGGTTCATTCAATTAATTTTCGTTCGAGACCTTTACCTTCTTCAAGCGCAGCAATTGATTCAAGTAAATCTCGAGCATTAGCAGGCGAACGAAGCAAATATGTTGTTTCTTCCATAGCCTGATAATCTTCTAAGGAAAGCATAACAACGGGAGATTCACGTTTTCGGGTAATAATTATAGGGGCATGGTCATTACAAACCTGCTCCATCGTTTTAGATAAATTTGCGCGGACAGCGGTATAGCTTATAGCATCCATAAGAGCCTCGTTAACAACATGTACAGATTAAAGTACATATAGTATAATCACACATAACAAAAAATTCCAGTAAATCAAGGAATCAGGAATCAAGCCAACTTGATTTCTAGCCAAATCTATTAGGAAACGAGTTTACTAGCAAGACCACTTTATTTATTGCTCCAATAGTATTAAAGCACTTGGATGTCGGACTAAAATAGAAAAAGGGGATTTTTTTCCCGACAACCAGCCTCTTATTTCGACCGTTTGACCAATATACGATTCAAGCTCTGGAAATAAATAGAGATTTTGTTTTGCTATTCGAATATTTAATTTTTTGTTTATGAACAGTCGTACGTATTTACGATTATTTTTAATAGATTGCACGGTGCCTTGATAGCGTTTCCAGCCCGAGACCTTTCTTACTTTATCTGCCGATGTAAGTTGATAGCGCTTCATTGCCCACATGCCAAGCTGTTGCTGTTGGGCAGTTTTTTGAGCCGCTAATAATTCATCTTTATAACGCAAGTTTGGCGGAAACAAATTAACAATCGCCAAGCCTTCTTTAACTAGTGCGACATTAAGGTGTTCGCCATTTTCTAAAAAAACATGGGCTAATACTCGTTTATATTTATCACGCTGCTCTTGATCATATTCAAGGTAGACACTTTGATCTTTTAATTTCTGCCGCAGCCATTTTTGAGCTATATTCCCGCCTGCGACAGCTTTACGATAATGGCTGGCTACTTCTGGGGTATCGATCCCTAATAAGCGTATTTTTTCACCATTTTCTAGTTTGATGGTGTCGCCATCATAAACATAGGCTACTTTATTTTTGTATCGTTGAGAATGTGTGGTGGGCTTTTGCAGTGTTGCATTGGCTGATGATTTATCTGAATAACTGATATGCCCCGTTTCATCTTGGCTTCGATAAACATCTGCACGCAAAAAATTAGCCTGCAAAAGCAGGCTAATTATGATCATTCCGTTGATTAATTTATTCATGGATTCATTTTACCCATAAATCAAATTTTTAGTCTATACCCGTTGTCATTGAACTCCTCCGTCACTCCCACATGTGGTTAGTGGGAGTCTTGTTTATACTCAGATCCCGGCTACAAGCCCACCGGGATGACACGGCAGTAAAAGCTACAATTTGGTTTAACTTGGGTATTTATTTATCGTACACCGCTCCAAGCTGAGCCTACATCTAAATTTTCAAACCATGTTAAAAATTTAGCTACATCATCACCTTTAAAGATAGAACCATGCTGTGGGCAAATCATTTCAACATCACGTTTTCTTATTTCAGCAATCCAGCGTAGTTTTGCAGAATTAGACGGCATCCAACGACGGTGGAAATATTCCATCGTTTTTGTATGTTCATCAAAATCAGTCACAAACATATCGGTATTATCATCTGGCAATAAAGCGGCACCAATATCACCTGAAAATAATATTTTTGCATCAGGATCATAAAGTGATAAACAGCCTGACGAATGCAAATAATGTTGTGGAATAACTTCTAAATCATGTCCACCGAGGGTGATTGTGCCACCTTCATCTGGAATAGGACGCATATTCTCTTCTTTCACACCAAAATGTGAGATAAAGCTAACCCAAATTTTAGGTACATAGACAACTAATTTTGGATTAGTTTGAATCCACAGCGCTAATGAAGAGATAACATCGGGATCTTGATGCGATGCAAAAATTGCTTCAACATTAGCGAGCTCAAAGTGCTTTGAAAATTCAGCAGCTACGACTGCAAAGTTTTCTATGCCACCGGGGTCAAGCAATAAGCCACGTCCATTGTTTTGTATTAAATATTGATTGGTATCAATTACTTCTTGACGCTTGTCAGGGTCTCGCCCCATGACCATCCAGCTATGGGTATTTTTCTTATAGAGATTTTCAACGAGCATAAAGCAAATTCCTCTGGTTTGTTTGTTGGTTTTCCATTGAATCAGTTAAATCACGCAATAAAATACGCTGGCGAGTTGATTGTTCACCTAGTTGGCTGACTAATTCACGTAGCATTGATGATACGGCTTCAAAGCTCACACCATGTTCACCGGCACTCGCTGCTTCTACTGATGAGCAAACGGCAAGATATTCACCTTTTTTAACCAGTGTTGCTACGGGCGATAATAAATTTTTCAGCTGGCCCAAGCAACGGCTTAACTTATGATTGTGTTCTCTAATAGACTCTACAACTTGTGTTCTACCGCGATCGAAATAGCTAGGCTTAGTAACTGTATCAACATTCTCAAGGCGAGAGTGCAAATCAAGATAAATGAGATAGTTAGAAAAATAGCGTGCCAATGTTGAAGCTAAGTTAACAATATCTGTCGTCACTTTTTGAGTATCATCGATACAATCTGAAACTTCATCGCCTAACAGTTGAATATCTTGTGTCAGCACTCGAAAGGCATCACCTTCACTGCCTGCTCTAGCGGCACTGCTCACTGCGTTAGATGATAATAAGTGCATTTGCTTGGCCAAAGGCACTAGTTTATGTAGTTCAGTATTTAAACTGACACATTGTCGAAAGATGGTGTCGTATTCTTCCCCCATCCTACGTGTATATAAATTTCCGCTCACAATCAACCTCATTTTTGGTTTAGCGAGCAATTTACTTTTACATACTAGTTGCTCACTAAATTTGGTAAATTCAATGAATAATGGGCGACGACTCCTGCAAACAATGCAGCACCAACCCAATTATTGTTCAAGAATGCCTGCAAACAGCGTGCCGGTTCTCTATTTTCTACTAATTTCAGCTGATATATTGAGAGTAAAGCGGCGATTAAAATTCCGATGTAATAGACGTAACTCATTTCTAGTTGACTGCCGACTAATGCCATAACAAGTAAGAAGCTAAACTGAATAATGCCCACAATTACCTTGTCATCATCACCAAATAAAATAGCCGTAGACTTTATATCCGCTAACATATCCTCTTCACGATCGGCCATGGCATAGAGGGTGTCATAAGCCGTTGTCCACAATATATTCGCTAAAAATAATAGCCACGCAACAGTAGGAACAGCACCCGTTTGAGCCGCAAAGGCCATGGGGATAGCCCACGCAAAGGCGGCGCCAAGAAAGACTTGTGGCAAGTAGGTATAGCGCTTCATAAAAGGGTAAGTCGCCGCTAACAATACCGCTATAACTGACATATAAATCGCTAATTTATTAAGGTTTAATAGTGCTAGTGAAAATGCTATTAAACTTAAAATCGCCGCCGTAATTAATGCATTCTTAGGCTTTAATTCACCCGTTGCTAACGGTCTATTCATTGTTCTTACAACGAGTGCATCCACTTCTCTATCAGCATAGTCATTGATGGCACAACCTGCACTGCGCATAAGAATAACGCCTAGTACAAACACTGTTAATACCGTGTAATCTGGTACGCCTTCAGCAGCGATCCACAGTGCTGTTAATGTTGGCCATAATAATAATAAAATACCAATCGGCTTATCTAGGCGTATTAATCTTATATATAATTTTAACTTTTCCATCATTCGCTCCATAAAGTCGGCAAAAATATCTCATTAACTAGCAATCTTTTGCCGCTTAAATAAAAAGTTGAGCGTCGTCCCCATAATATGTCTGGTCGATAATTTTCATCTAATACCGCCATTTCATATAACCATTGCCCTGGTTTCAAGCTGGCAATTTCAATTGGACCTCGTTTCACTAAAGGATCAGTAAATAATAACTCACCCAATGGTTTGTTACCCAAGCTGTTAAAACGATGCCGCATTGCCCTATAAGTAGCGTGAGGAATAACCGTACGGGCATAGACATTTGCATTGTCACCATCCATCAAACGTACTTCTCGTTGATAGATATGCTCTGCCATAGGCAAACCTAATGATATAGCTTCATCTGTTAAAGGTTTTATCCAACAGTTTCCTAATAACTCGACCGAAAAACCATGATTATTATGTGCTTGCAACCGCCGTGTCAGCGAACCTGTTTCAGTCAGCCATGATGCTAATTTAGCTGGCATTAAACGCTGTTGTGGTGGGTGCCAACGTGTCCAGTTATGCATGTCTTGATCTCATTTTATACTTGTCCAAAATCAATTTTATGCCCAAACCAACGGACAATTAATTGATCACTCAACCCTGAAGAACTGGCTAATAATTGATCTGCCGCTTGCGCCATCACATCAATCAAATCTTGATCTTGCATCACATCTGCCACTCTAAATTGCGGCAAACCTGTTTGTCTTGTTCCCAAAACTTCACCCGGACCACGAAGCTCTAAATCGCGCTGTGCAATTGCAAAACCATCATTAGTATCGCGCAAACAGCTCAAACGTGCCTGACCATTTTCAGATAAAGGTGATTTATACATTAATACACAATGACTTTTCACACTGCCCCGGCCAACACGCCCACGTAATTGGTGCAGCTGTGCTAAGCCCAACCGTTCTGCATTTTCGATGACCATTAAGCTGGCATTAGGCACATCAACACCAACTTCAATAACGGTTGTTGCAACCAATAAATCAATATTGCCCGCTTTAAACTGCTGCATGACCTGCTCTTTTTCTTTTGATTTCATTCGGCCATGCACTAATGCAATTCGTAAATCTGGCAAAGCATCTTGCAACTCTGTTGCCGCATCTTCAGCCGCCTGACATTGTAAATGCTCTGATTCTTCAATCAAGGTACACACCCAATATACCTGTCTATTTTCTTGGCAGGCAACGTGGACACGTTCAACAATCTCTCCTCGCCGTGTATCAGGCACAACGACTGTCGTTACCGGACTACGCCCCGGCGGTAACTCATCAATAACCGATACATTGAGATCAGCATAAGCTGTCATTGCCAATGTTCGCGGAATAGGTGTGGCGGTCATCACTAATTGATGCGGGAAACTATCGACTGCTCGACCTTTATCTCGCAGTGCCAACCGTTGATGCACACCAAAACGATGCTGTTCATCAATGACCACTAGACCAAGATTATTAAATGTCACTTCATCTTGAAATAGGGCATGTGTGCCGACTGCAACCTGTATCTTTCCATCACTTAGATCTGCAAGCACTTGTTTGCGCTCACTGGCTGTTTGTTTGCCTATGCACCAACCCACTTGAATACCCAATGGCTCCAGCCACATTTTAAGTGTTTGCAAATGTTGTTCGGCTAATAGCTCTGTCGGCGCCATCATCACCGCTTGATAACCAGCAGAAATAGCTTCTAACACGGCCATGGCTGCCACGACCGTTTTTCCCGAACCGACATCACCTTGTACTAATCGTTGCATAGGAACAGGCCGCGCAATATCGGCTAAAATTTCTGTCACTACTCGTTGTTGCGCCTTTGTTAATGGAAAAGGCAATTGCGCTAATAACTGTTGTCGATAATCGCCATCACCTTTTAAAATAGGTGCAGCATGTTGTTGTGCTTGCATTTTTACTTTTCGCATACTCAAATGGTGGGCAAGCAGTTCTTCATACGCTAAACGCCGCTGCGTTGGATGCCGTTTATCTAATAATAGTTGCACATCAACATCAGGTGGCGGTTGATGCACAAAGTGTAAAGCATCAACTAAAGAATAGTCTGCAACAGCATTCAGCTTCGCCTGTTCCGTGACTAATTCTGGTAGAGATTCATCATCTAATAAGGCAAGTGCTTGTTTGATTAATTTTCGAAAGCTCAGTTGATGTAAACCTTCCGTTGTCGGATAGATGGGCGTTAACTCGGCTTCCACCGGCACTATTTTACCATTCGCTATGACTTGATATTCAGGATGCACCATTTCAAGTGAAGAAGGCCCATTACGTAATTCGCCAAAACACCGTACTTTTACGCCCTTAGCTAGTTGTTGCAATTGCGTATTTGAAAAATGAAAAAACCGTAAAACAAGCGAGCCTGTGCCATCTTCAATATGACATAACAAGGAGCGACGACGTCCAAATTTAATCTGAGATATTTTCACCGTGCCTTCAACTAAGGCTTCTTGATGTAGTCTCAGTGAACCCATCGGTTGCAAACGTGTTCGATCTTGGTAACGTAGAGGCAGGTGGAACAATAAATCTTGAACTTGATTAATGCCTAACTTTTCTAGTCGCTCAGCAACTTTGCTACCCACACCTTTTAGCGCTGTGACAGACTGAGTTAGTATGATTTTATCTGCCACAAACTGCTATCCAAAATGATTTAGATTCCGTTCGTCCTGAGCTTGTCGAAGGATATTGATATTCCTTCATGGTTCGACAAGGTCACCACGAACGGCAAAAATATACTGCATCACTAATTTGTAAAACTAAACACCTAAATGCATAACCGCATCCATCTCAACGGGTACATCTTTAGGCAATGATGCGACACCAACGGCCGCACGAGCAGGATAAGGTTGCTCGAAATATTCAGCCATGATTTCATTCACTGTGCCAAAATAGCTTAAGTCTGTTAAGAAAATATTCAATTTAACAATATCTTGCAATCTACCACCCGCCGCTTCAGCCACTGCTGTTAGGTTATCAAATACACGGCGAACTTGTGTAGCAAAATCACCTTCAACAACTGTCATCGTTTCTGGAACTAGCGGAATTTGGCCCGACATATACACGACATCGCCGACTTTCACTGCCTGTGAATAAGTGCCGATTGCTTCAGGTGCTTTTGATGTATGAATAATTTCACGTGCCATTTCTGTTTCCTTTTTCCACGTTGTAGTGGGTTAAAATAAAATTAATTAAGACGTGCAATACGCTCAACTTGTTCAATGCGCCTTAAACGGCGGATAACGCGTGCCAGATGTTGACGACCAGTCACCTCAATGGTTAATCGCAAATCAGAATAACCACCATCACGTTCATCAACGACAACATTATCAATATTAGAATCACTTTCTGATACCGCTGCAGCAATTGTTGCTAATACACCTCGCTGATTATTAACATGCACCATAATTTCAACCGGAAAGTCACGATAGGTATCCTCAGCCCACATTACATCTAGCCATTTTTCATTTTGATCACGTAATTTGAGGGTGTTTTTACAATCCATTTTATGCACAACAATGCCACGACCTGAACTAATGAAGCCATGAATAGGATCGCCCGGTATAGGGCAACAACAGCGACCAAAGCTAACGACCATACCTTCTGTTCCGGCGATAACTAATGGTTGTTGCTCATTATTCTCAGTCGCTTCAGCATCATGAACTAATTTCTGAGCCACCACAAATACAGGTCGAGATCCTAATCCTATTTCTTCTAATACTTGATCAAAATTATCAAGCTCAAATTCGGACACTACAGCAGTAATTTGTTTTTCATCAATCTCTTCTGGCTTTATTGCATAGGCAGTGAGATGTTTTGCTAATAATCGTTTCCCTAATAAAATTGCATCTTCACTTTGAAGCTGTTTTAAATACTGTCGTATATGTGTGCGCGCTTTCGCTGTATTGACAAAATTTAGCCATGCTGGGTTAGCATGCGAACTGCTTGATGTAATAATTTCAACAGATTGCCCTGTCTCTAGCTGTGTACTTAACGGCACTAGGTGGCGCCCCACTTTGGCTGCAACACAATTATTTCCTACATCAGAATGCACAGCATAGGCAAAATCTACAACCGATGCGCCTCGTGGCAACACCATGATTTGACCTTGTGGAGTGAACACATAAATTTCATCTGGAAATAAATCAATGCGTAGGTTTTCTAAAAACTCGACCGAATCACCTGAGCCTTTTTGCATTTCTAAAATGCCTTGCAGCCACTGCCTTGCCAAGCGATGTGATTGATTACCACCTTCACTGTCGCCTGTTTTATATAACCAATGCGCTGCCACACCCGCTTCAGCCATTTGGTCCATATCGCGGGAGCGAATTTGCACTTCAATCGGCACTCCAAATGGGCCGAATAAAACAGTGTGCAGTGACTGATAGCCATTTATCTTAGGAATCGCAATATAATCTTTGAACTTGCCTTGTACCGGTTTATAAAGATTATGAACCACGCCCAGCATCCGATAACACGAATCAGCATCTTCAACCACAATTCTAAATGCATATACATCGGTTACTTCTGAAAAGGGTAATTGTTTGCTAACCATTTTCTGGTAGAGACTATAAAGATTTTTCTCACGCCCTTGGATTTCAGCTGTTATCGATTCCTGTTCCATTCGGGTCATGATGGATGTCGTGATTTGACTGACAATTTCTTTACGGTTTCCGCGCGCCTTTTTCACCGCCGCATCAAGAACTCGATAGCGTATGGGGTACAACACATGAAAGCCTAAATCTTCAAGCTCTATACGCATCAAATTCATACCTAGACGTTGTGCAATTGGCACGTAAATATCTAAGGTTTCATTGGCAATTCTGCGACGCTTATCTGAGGGCATATGCCCTAATGTCCGCATATTATGGAGTCTATCAGCTAATTTCACGATGATGACACGAATATCATTCGACATCGCCAACATCATTTTTCTTAGATTCTCGCCTTGCGCTTGCTGACGAGTTTCAAATGTTGCTTTGGCTAATTTGCTCACACCATCAACGAGTAAAGCCACTTCTTCACTAAACTCTGCCGCCAGCGCTTCACGACTGACATCGGTATCTTCGATTACATCGTGTAATAAGCCCGCCATAATACACTCATGATCCATATGCATCATGGCGAGTACATGTGCTACTGCTAAGGGATGAGTGATATAAGGATCGCCAGAACGGCGGAATTGGCCTTCGTGTGCTTGTTCTGCAAAAGAATAAGCACGTCGAATATCATCAACGTGCTTACTTTCTATATAGTTTGAAACCGCAAAACATAAGTCATCAATTTTAAGTAATGGCTCACCCTTTTGAATCAGCTCTAGCTCTGTAGCAACAACTGATTGCTCACTCACAAGGTTTCATCCCGTAGCATCATTAGCCTTGATTCAAAATTCATGACTAACATTTTAATTAAACTACTCCGTTGCGGGTAGTTCAGCTTCGCTAACTGTGCTTTCTGTCGCATGTTCATGTGCGCTTGCACGATCTAATATGCTTGCATCAATTAAACCTTCAGCAATTTCACGTAATGCAATAACCGTTGGCTTGTCATTATCAATATCAACAAGTGGATCAGCACCCATTGAAATTTCACGTGCACGTTTCGATGCGATTAATACAAGCTGAAAACGGTTATCTACATTTTCTAAGCAATCTTCTACTGTTGTGCGAGCCATGATTATTACCCTAAATTTCTAACTGGAAACATTCCATTATATGAAAGATCCCCTATTTACGCTAGAAGTTCTATTAACAAATCTTGCTTTATTTGTTTTTGAACGCCTATTGTATTGCGTTGTGCGGAAATAATAGAAGCTAGCTCATCTAAAGCCACATCGAAATCATCATTTACAATCAGATAATCAAACTCTACATAATGTGACATTTCATTTTTTGCATCACGCATTCTGCGTGCAATAATGTCATCATCATCTTGTCCACGGCCTCGCAAACGTTGCTCTAACGCCGCTCTGGATGGCGGTAAGATAAATATCCCTATACATTCAGGATAATTATTTCTAATTTGTTGTGCACCTTGCCAGTCGATTTCTAAAATAACATCTAAGCCAAGTTTTAGTTGCGTCATCACTGATTCAGCTAATGTGCCATAAGAATTATCAAATACGGTTGCTGATTCTAAAAATGCACCTGCATCGCGCATTTGCGCAAATTCATCTTGGCTGACGAAGAAATAGTCTTGGCCATCTACCTCTCCATCACGTTTTGCACGCGTAGTATGTGAAATAGATAAACGCATCGTTTCAGGATATTTTTCCACTAACGCATTAACTAAACTCGTTTTACCCGCACCCGATGGCGCAGCAACAATAAAAAGACTTCCGCTCATTATCTTTTCCTATTCAATATTCTGGATCTGTTCACGCATTTGCTCAATTAATACTTTTAAATCAACAGAGTGCCGTGTGGTTTCAGTATTAATGGATTTCGAACCTAATGTGTTAGCTTCACGGTTAAGCTCCTGCATTAAAAAATCTAAACGCCTGCCTGTCGGTTCATCACGTTGCAATACATTTTGCACTTCTACGATATGACTTTGCAAGCGATCTAATTCTTCTGCTACATCACTCTTTTGCGCCAATATGACCATTTCTTGTTCTAGTCGTTCCGGATCTAGGTTCACCTGTAAATCTGCAACACGTTCAGCTAATCGCGTTCTTTGCTGCTCTAAGATTTCAGGCATCCGCTGGCGCACATCAATGGCAATATTATTAATTTCTGTGCAACGCTTTTCGATCATTTCTTGCAATGCTGCGCCTTCAGTTTCTCTCGTTACAATCAACTCCTCGATTGCATTTCCCAAGGCCGACATCACTGTTTTATTCAGCGCTTCTTGATCTAAACTTTCCGCTTGTAGCACACCGGGCCATTGCATCACTCTGATCATATCGGTAGGTGCGGCACGCGTTGTTAATAAAGCCAGTTCATCACAATGCTCAATCACTGACTTTGCCAGCCCCTGATCAAGATGCAATGACGATTGTTGCGCCTCTGGCAGTTTATAGCGCAAGCTTGCATCCACTTTACCTCGTCCTAACTTATCTGAAAATAGTTTCTTTATTTTCATTTCTAAAGGGCGAAACCGCTCTTCTAGTCGCAACGATGTTTCAAGGTAACGATGATTAACGCTGCGGATTTCCCAGGTTAAATCACCTTGTTCGGTTTGCTGCTCTTGGCGAGCAAATGCGGTCATACTTCGTGTCACATTTATTCCTAAAAATAACTCTAAAGTAGACATATTAACTAAAAGCATCGGTAATAGCATTCAAGCCACGTATAATAGTTCAATTATTTAAGATTTCAAGGAAATATCTATGCGTCCAAGCGGTCGTCAAAACAATGAATTACGCCAAGTTACTATCACGCGTAACTATACCAAACATGCTGAAGGTTCAGTTTTAATTGAGATGGGTGATACTAAAGTATTGTGCACCGCGTCTGTAGAAGAGCGTATTCCGCAATTTTTGCGCGGCAAAGGCGAAGGTTGGGTCACAGCAGAATATGGCATGTTACCGCGTTCAACAGGTTCACGTATGGGTCGTGAAGCGGCACGTGGCAAACAAAGTGGTCGCACACAAGAAATTCAACGTCTTATCGGACGTTCACTGCGTGCATCCATTGATTTAAAAGCATTGGGCGAACGGAGCATCACTATCGATTGTGATGTAATTCAAGCCGATGGTGGCACTCGTACCGCATCAATCACTGGTGCATTTATTGCGTTAACCGATGCTATCAACAGCTTACTTGCCAGCAAAAAAATCAAAAAGAACCCATTACTCGGTCAAGTCGCCGCCATTTCAGTAGGTATCTACAATGGTGAAGCTGTACTTGATCTTGATTATGCAGAAGATTCAAATGCCGAAACAGATATGAACGTAGTAATGAATGAGGCAGGTGCTTACATTGAGATTCAAGGCACTGCTGAAGGTCATGCATTCAGACCCGAAGAGTTACAAGCTATGCTTGCTATAGCTGGCGAAGGTATTGCTGATTTAATTATCAAACAAAGTGAAGCATTAGAAGCATAATGGATAAAATCGTTTTAGCCAGTGGCAACCATGGCAAGCTACGTGAATTTGCCCAGCTTTTTGCGCCGATGGATATTGAGGTCATTCCTCAATCTGAGTTTGATGTGCCGGAGGCCGAAGAAACCGGCTTAACCTTTGTTGAAAATGCCATCATTAAAGCACGCAATGCGGCTGAGCATACTGGCTTGCCTGCCATTGCGGATGACTCAGGAATTGAAGTGGATTATTTGCTTGGTGCGCCGGGCATTTACTCTGCTCGTTTTTCAGGGCCTGATGCCAGTGATCAAGAGAATTTAGACGCGCTATTGGCCGCTCTTGAAAATGTGCCTGATAATGAACGCAGTGCACGATATCAATGCTTGATAGTAATGATGCGTCACTCAAAAGATCCTACACCATTAATTTGTCAGGCCGACTGGCAAGGCCGTATTTTACAATCACCTATTGGTGATGGTGGTTTTGGTTATGATCCCATTTTTTGGGTACCTGATATGGAATGCAGTGCGGCTCAATTAACCGCGGGTGAAAAACATGCAATTAGTCATCGAGGCAAAGCCACTCGCCAGTTTATGACCGCTTTTCGTAACCAGTAATTTCTATATTTTATGCAAAAATCACTGATTTTTTTGTGTATTACTTTTATCAATGCCTGCATGTCATCGGCTGCTCAACGCCCAATCGAACCCATCAGAAAAATTGATAGTTTTGATCGCCTTACCGATTATGTCAGCACGCCTTTTATAGGTGACCCCACACCTGAAAACTATTCAATTTGCCATAATAATGGCTGTGCTGAATTTGCCTTTATTCATTTAGCTAAACAGCAATGGCAACATATTGAAAGTCTATTTCTGCCTTTAGCCGCCAATGCACAACAAGAACGTGATCAAATAAGGTCAGCTATTGCATTGCTAGAATTTTACAGTGGCGAACAATCATTGACCTATCAAGATCAAGCAGAAAACTCGCTTACAGCGGGCATTAACGGACAACTCGACTGCATTGATGAAGCGACCAATTCCACGGTTTATTTGCGCATGATTGCCAATGCTGGTTTATTAAAATTCCACCAGCAATCATCACGTACGTCGCGCGGCGGAGTGCTCATTCCTCACAACACGGCCACAATCCTCGAAACAGCAAGCAAACAGCGTTATGCCGTTGATTCATGGTTTAAAGCTAATGGAGAACCACCTTATATCGTGACACTGAAAACCTGGAAAAAGGGATGGAAGCCTGAAAAAGTCCCCGAGAACGACTAATGCTTGATTTCAAAGCATTACCTCCACTCAGCTTATATATCCATGTGCCTTGGTGCGTGCGTAAGTGTCCTTATTGTGATTTCAACTCACATAAATCACCCGACAGCTTGCCCGAACAGGCGTATATCGATGCGTTGATCAGAGATTTAGAACAAGAAGTGCCTCATATATGGGGACGAACAGTTCAAACTATCTTTATAGGCGGCGGCACGCCCAGTTTGTTTTCAGCTGAAGCTTATGATCGCTTATTTTCATCTATCCGTGCGTTATTACCGTTAAGCCCACAGCTTGAAATAACGCTAGAAGCCAACCCGGGAACATTTGAAGCACAACGCTTTGCCGATTATCTTGATTTAGGTATTAATCGTCTATCAATTGGTGTTCAAAGTTTTAATGATCAATCTCTGACAGCATTAGGTCGAATTCACGACAGTAAACAAGCGATAAAAGCCATTGAAATGGCACACAAAGTGGGCTTTGAAAACTTCAATTTAGATCTTATGTTTGGCCTGCCTCATCAAACTGAAAAAACTGCTCGCAATGATGTCGCAACAGCGATTGACCTTGAGCCAAGCCATATCTCTTATTATCAACTAACACTCGAACCCAACACCTTATTTTATCAACAGCCTCCAACTTTGCCAGATGAAGACCCAATAATAGATTGGCAAATAGCAAATCAACAACGCCTAGCTGATGCAGGTTATCAACAATATGAAGTGTCGGCCTACGCCAAAGACAATAAACAATGCCAGCACAATTTAAATTATTGGCATTTTGGTGATTACATCGGCATCGGTGCTGGCGCACATGGCAAAATAAGCGATGCCGCCAAGCAAGCCATCACCCGCCGTTCAAAACAAAAACAGCCGCAAACTTATATGGATAAAGCCGGTACAGCAGGCGTGATGTTGACCGAAGAAATCATTGCGGAAGATGATCTTGGTTTTGAATTTATGCTCAACGCATTAAGGTTAACCGACGGCTTCCCCACTCCCTTGTTTTATCAACATGCAGGACTACCAATCTCACATATCAACTCAGCATTACAACAAGCCGAACAACAAGGTTTGTTAACACACAACATTCACACTATACGCCCAACAGAAAAGGGACAGCGTTATCTCAACACCTTAGTTGAGCTATTTTTGCCTGAATAAATTTATTGCAAAATATCAAGGTCTTTTTGTTATACTCAAGCGTTTAACTAACCTACTTACTATAAGGACTCTTTTAAATGTCACGCCTCTACAATTTTAGTGCTGGTCCCGCCATGATCCCAGAAGCCGTTTTACAACGTGCTCAACAAGAATTTCTTGATTGGAATGGCACCGGTATGAACACCATGGAGATGAGCCATCGTGGCAAAGAGTTTTTATCTATTGCGAATAAAGCTGAGGCGGATCTTCGTGAAGTAATGGCCATTCCTGATAACTATAAAGTATTGTTTTTGCAAGGCGGTGCGTCTGCACAATTTACTGCTATTCCGATGAATTTACTGCGGGGTAAAAAAACAGCCGATTATTTCAACACGGGGCAATGGTCTAAAAAAGCAATCAGTGAAGCCAAACGTTATTGCGATGTTAATATTGTAGCTAGCTCTGAAGATGATGGCTTTAACTCTGTGCCAGATAAATCAACGTGGAAATTAAACCCTGATGCAGCCTATGTGCACTACACCGCGAATGAAACGATTGGTGGTGTTGAGTTTGATGAAATACCAGATGTTGGCGATGTGCCTTTAGTGGTTGATCTATCTTCTACCATTTTATCTCGCCCGATTGATGTATCAAAATTTGCATTAATTTATGCCGGTGCCCAAAAAAATATCGGCCCTGCCGGTCTAACTATTGTAATTGTGCGTGATGACTTGATTGGCGACATTATCGAAGGCGCACCAACAACGTTTGATTATAAGGTGCAGGCCGATAATGATTCAATGTATAACACGCCGCCCACATACGCCTTATATTTAGCGGGTTTAGTTTTCCAGTGGCTTAAAGATTTAGGCGGTTTAACAGGCATGGCAAAAATCAACCAACGTAAAGCCGACAAGCTTTATGCTGCTATTGATGGCTCAAACGGTTTTTATAACAACCCTGTTAACCCACAATATCGCTCATGGATGAATGTGACGTTCACTTTAAGTAATGCGGATTTAGATGCTGACTTTTTAGCGGGTGCAAAACAGGCTGGTTTAGTGACATTGAAAGGTCATCGTAGCGTAGGTGGAATGCGCGCCAGTATTTATAACGCCATGCCAGAAGAAGGTGTTGATGCACTTATCGCTTTCATGCAAGATTTTGCAGCCAATAATAAATAAGGCGAATCACCATGTTTAAAGTGCTCACGCTTAATAATATCTCAATAACAGGCTTAGACCGCTTGCCTCGTGAAAGCTACGAAATTGCATCAGAAATTCAACACCCTGATGCCGTTTTATTACGCTCATTTAAAATGCACGATTGGGATGTACCGGATACGCTGCAGGCCATTGGTCGTGCTGGTGCTGGGGTCAACAATATTCCTGTTGAAAAAATGACTGCAAAAGGTATTCCTGTTTTCAATGCACCAGGTGCCAACTCTAATGCGGTACAAGAATTAGTATTAACCGGCATGTTATTAAGCGCTCGAAATATTTGCCCAGCATGGGAATTTGCCAAACAATTAAAAGGTGATGATGCTGAAATCACCAAACAAGTTGAAGCAGGGAAAAGTGGTTTTGTCGGCTTTGAATTACCGGGGAGGACATTAGGTGTTGTTGGTTTAGGTGCTATCGGCATCAAAATTGCTAACTCCGCTATTGCTCTAGGCATGCGCGTTATTGGCTATGATCCCAAGATAACCGTGCAAGGTGCATGGAAATTATCACACGAAGTAGAACAAGCCACCAGCGTTGATGATTTGCTCACTAATTGCGATTTTGTCACTTTTCATGTGCCCTTAGTTGAAGCTACTAAAAACATGATTAATACTGAACGTTTAGCGAATATGCGTGACAATGTCACCATTTTAAACTTTGCTCGCTCGGGTATTATCAATGATGAAGCCGTTGTCGCGGCATTAGATAGCGGTAAAGTAAATGCTTATGTGTGTGACTTCCCAAGCAACTTACTGAGCAATCATCCAAAAGTTATTGCCCTGCCTCATCTAGGCGCATCAACGGCTGAAGCTGAAGATAATTGTGCCATTATGGTTGCAGAACAAGTGAAAGATTATCTGGAAAATGGCAACATCACTAATTCGGTCAACTTTCCATCCATTAAAATGCGAAAACAAGCAGATCAATTTCGCTTAACGGTCGCACATGAAAATGTGCCCAATATCTTAAGCTCTATTACAAATGCCATTGCCAATGTCGAGATTAATATTGTCGATATGCTGAGTAAATCACTGAATGATGCAGCGTATACCCTAATTGATATCGAATCGCCATTATCCGAATCAGTACAAAATGAAATAAAAGCCATTGAAGGCGTATTAAATGTACGTTGTTTGTGAGTAAGATAACAGTTGAGCAATAAATAATCGCGTAGTATGCTTATCGTTAAGCACTGTATTAAGGGAATTTACTGATGAAAAAACTAATATTAATCCTAAGTATTACACTACTCTGTGGCAGCGCAGCTAGCTGGTCTGAAACACTGACTGTGCCTAGTTACGCTATTCCAAATAGCAGTTCAGGTGTATTGCGACCTACTCGTGGCATCTCTAAAACTGCCGTAGAGCAAAAATTTGGTTCGCCTCAACAAAAATCATCGCCAGTTGGCGATCCGCCAATAACAAAATGGACCTATTCTGATTTTATTGTCTATTTTGAATATAACCATGTTATTCATTCTGTGATCCCACGCTAGTTGAAACTACGCTCAATCAATGTATCTCTTCCAGTAGAAGTTGAATATAACAATAAAATAGTTTCTACAGGGATTTTCAAAAAGCCCATCGATGGACCTATTCATATCAGTCCACAGGGATTATCAAATGACGAGCAAGTTGATTTAAAGAATCATGGCGGAGAACATAAAGCTGTCTATGCTTTTTCTGCTCATCATTATGACTTTTGGCGTGATAAACTCAATCAACCTGATCTTTCTTTTGGCCAATTTGGCGAAAACCTCACCATCACTGATTTAGATGAAACTATGCTCTGTATCGGTGACCAAATTCAGATCGGTGAATGTATTTTAGAAGTTACCCAGCCAAGAGTACCCTGCTATAAATTAGGGATCGCATTAGGGCTAACTGAAATGCCAAAGCTCTTCGTACAGCACGGTGCAACAGGCATTTATTTTCGGGTATTACAAGCGGGCAATATTGATATTAATAGTCAAATTTCAATACTTTTCCGGCATCCGAAACAATTAACCGTCCATACTCTCTTCAATGCTTATTTTGACAAAGATTATCTTAATTCAAATAAAATTATGGCGCTTGCAGAAACCATTCCTCAGCTTTCAAATGAATGGCGAAACAAAATTCTCACTAGACTTTAATAAGCCATTACTAAACGTATCTGCGTTCCATGTTCACTAGAGGCTATAATCAAATCTGCCCCTATTTGCTCTGCTCGATAACGCATATTATTAAGGCCCCGGCTATTTGAATTCGGCAAGTCTTGCTGTTTAAAGCCTTTTCCATAATCAATCACATCAATAACAATTTTCTGGGTTTCTTCTAACACGCCCGTTGCCAGGGTAATCCCCCCATTTTTAATGGAGATCAGTAGTAGATATTTTTCTCTGTGTTAATTTTAATTTCTGAATTGGTGTAATACCACCAATTCCCATATTAGGTCGTTCGTTATTATAAGTCCACAAC
>JALSLH010000085.1 GCA_026988435.1 Methylophaga sp. | reverse complement strand
TGGTTGTGGACTTATAATAACGAACGACCTAATATGGGAATCGGTGGTATTACACCCATTCAGAAATTAAAATTAACACAGAGAAAAATATCTACTACTGATCTCCATTAAAAATGGGGGGATTACCTACGCACCACGCTGAAGTCATTAACAATAGTCCAGCTATTAATACCTACCTTGATAGATACCAGGAAACGTTATATACTCCAAATATAGGCCAACAATATTGGAGGATTTAAAATGACCCAAACAGCAAAACTATTCACCACGGGTAGAAGCCAAGCCGTAAGGCTCCCAAAAGCCTTTCGTTTTGAAGGTAAGGAAGTCTTTATCAGGAAGGAAAACGGTTGCGTAATACTCTCTGACAAACCGACATCGTGGGATGATTTCTTTAACGCGCCAATACAAGCAACAGATGACTTTATGGCAGAACGAATTGATCTGCCCGCACAAGAAAGAGAATTATTTTAATGCAACGCTATATGCTGGACACCGATATGTGCAGTTATATTATCAAAGAACATCCAGCTAAAGTGCTAAAACACTTTCAGAAACTTGATATGGACGCTATTTGTATATCAATAATAACATATGCAGAGCTAATGTATGGCGTTGAACGCTCTAGCTCAAAACGGGTTAATCATGCTGTGATCAAAAACTTTACCAAGTATTTAGATGTAATTCAATGGGATCTTGAAGCAGCTGACTGTTACGCAATGATCTGCACGGAACTTGAAAAAAAAGGAACACCAATAGGTGCAATGGATATGATGATTGCTGCTCATTCACAAAGCATAGATGCCGTGTTGGTGACTAATAATCAAAAGCACTTTAGTAAAGTAAAAGGACTTAAGATTGAAAATTGGGCGTAAAAAGCTTTGTCTAATCATTGACTGCAAAAATCAACGATCCCGATCCCTTGATACTCGTTTGAACTCTGGACTAAATTCTCTTCATTTTGTTGTCATTAACCACCTCTGTTGGGTGGATTCTACCACCTAAGTTGGTGTCCGGTTTTAATGAAACACAACAGTTCAGTACAAGAAGTGGTAAAGGCTACATGAATGAAAATGGACGATCCAACTCATTTGACAGTCTATGGCAACGCTTTATGACAAAAGCTCTTAAAGAAACACAGCTGGTTGAGAGGTTTACTGAACACGACCTACGGGCAAAAGTAGCATCAGATAATGAATCTGAAAGGGCTAGACAGCTTTTAGGCCATACATCAGTAATAACTACTGATCGCATATATCGTCGTAAACCAGAATTAATAAAACCCTCCGTGCGGGGGGGAAAGTAAAGTATGATTAATGTTTTAAATGAGGAGTAGGTATGAATATAGACATGGACGAAGAGATGCGAGCTTATCAATTGCGAAACTTAATAGACTCCAGACCATCATTAGCACACTGGCTTTTCATAATTTCATTTGGAGTATTTCTAGGAAATGTTGCGTCATTTGGTTTAGAGCGAGCAGTTCTTTATTGGGAGTTGAAGCAAGTTTCTATCGCTGCAACAGCTGCTCTTGAACAAACTAATCGAAATTTTGATTCAGCAAGAAAGGCACAAGCAGCTAAATTAGCCGAACAAAACAAATTGAGGCTCATTCAAGACCAGGATCGCCAGTTTAAGCAAGAACAAAAACAAGCGGGCTTAAGGCAGGCAAATGAAACATGTAATTTTTGGAAGCAACAATTGCAGGTTGAAAATACAGAGCAAAATAGAATATATAAAAATGAAGCCTGTAGTATGGTCAGCAGGTTTAGGTGAAAAAATATTTGAGAAGAATTTAAATAGCTATCTATGGGACAAAGTAGGGTTTATGGGTAGAAACAAAAAAGCAGCTAATCATTAAAATGACTAACTGCTTGAATGTATTACCAAATAAATGGTGCGCCCGACACGATTCGAACGTGTGACCGCCTGGTTCGTAGCCAGGTACTCTATCCAGCTGAGCTACGGGCGCTTAATTTATCAATTATACGGGGTTAAGCCGATAACCGCAATTTAATTGGCGGAGAGCGAGGGATTCGAACCCTCGATAGGGGTAAACCTATACGCCCTTAGCAGGGGCGCGCCTTCAGCCACTCGGCCAGCTCTCCACACAAGCCGACTATTATATCAGGTGCGGGTGAATAAGCTAGCAAAAATTTAGGTTTTAACCTGCTTTTGTTTGTTCTTTTTCGGCTTGAATTCGGTCGTAGATTTCTTCGCGATGAACCGATACTTCTTTTGGTGCATCAACACCGATTCTTACTTGGTTGCCTTTAACGCCTAAAACGTTAACGACAACATCGTCACCGATAATAAGTGCTTCGCCAATGCGACGTGTGAGTATTAACATGTTTGTCTCCTTAAACTTTTAAAAATACTATCCAGTGTGCGGTTTGGAATAGTTCTTTGACTATTTTCAACCGTATTGGTTTCTGCCAATACTTAATTCTCTCTAACGCTTGCCTTAATTTAACAGTAAGTCTGGATTTTTACTGTGTCATATGCCCCATTATAGCATTTGAATTACTCATGTTCGAGATTAAATGCACCATGAAGAGATCTAACTGCTAGTTCTAAATATTTTTCATCAACAACGACGGATATTTTTATTTCTGAAGTTGAGATCATGCAGATGTTGATATTTTCATTAGCTAGTGTTTCGAACATGGTGTTAGCAATGCCTGCATGTGACCGCATACCAACGCCGATAACAGATACCTTGGTGATTTTATCATCACATATAACTTCTCTTGCACCTAAGCTATCGGCAACTTTTTGCAAGATCTTTAATGCTGATTGATAGTCATTTCTATGTACTGTAAAAGTGAAATCCGTTGTATCATCATGTCCAGTATTTTGGATAATCATATCGACTTCAATATTTTCTTTGGCAATAGGACCAAGAATTTGAGTTGCGATTCCGGGGTGATCAGGTACACCAAGAACGGTCAACTTTGCTTCGTCTCTGCTAAATGCGATGCCTGATATAACAGCTTTTTCCATTTTGTGATCCTCAACCGTTATTAATGTGCCGCCACCTTCAGTGAAGGAGGAGAGTACGCGTAACGGGATATTATAATTACGGGCGAATTCTACGGAGCGTATTTGTAATACCTTCGCTCCGAGACTGGCCATTTCTAACATTTCTTCATAAGTTATTTGATCAAGCCGTCGTGCTTCAGGTACAACGCGTGGGTCGGTTGTATATACGCCGTCGACATCAGTATAAATTTGGCATTCATCCGCTTTTAAAGCTGCAGCTATCGCCACAGCTGTAGTATCAGAACCACCACGACCTAAGGTTGTGATATTGCCATGTTCATCACAACCTTGGAAGCCGGCAACAACAACAATATGGCCATCTGCGAGCGCGCTACGGATTTTGCTATCATCAATGTCCATAATGCGTGCTTTATTATGGGTATTATCCGTTAGAATGCGAACTTGACTGCCGGTATAAGAGTTTGCTTTTGCACCTTGTTGCTGTATTGCCATGCAAAGTAGTGCGATAGTCACTTGTTCACCAGTGGATAGTAGAACATCTAACTCGCGGCCACGAGGGTGATCGTTAAGTTCATTAGCTAATCCAATTAATCGATTAGTTTCCCCACTCATTGCAGAAACAACAATCACCAGATCATCACCCGCTTGTTGGTGTTTGATTATTTTTGTTGCAACTTCTTGAATACGTTCTACTGTACCGACAGAAGTACCACCATATTTTTGTACAATTAATGCCATTATTTAAGCTTCCAACTTTGAGCTAATCCAATCATTAACTGAATCTAATGCAGAGCTAAGATTTTCTGGCTGATTGCCGCCACCTTGCGCCATATCTGGTCGACCGCCACCTTTACCACCCACCTGTGATGCGACATGAGCAACCAGATCACCAGCACGAATTTTATCGGTAGCATCTTTTGTGACACCTGCGATAAGGGTTATTTTATCGCCATCAACCGATGACAGAATAATGGCTGCGGTGCCTAATTTATTTTTAAGTTGGTCAACGGTATCACGTAAGCTTTTGCCATCTGCCCCATCAAGTTGCGCCGCAAGTATTTTCACACCTGATATTTCTTGTGCTGAACTAGCTAAATCACTACCTGCACTGCTTGCTAATTTGCTTTTTAATGCATCTAGCTCTTTTTCAAGTTGGCGGGTACGCTGTACAAGCTGCGTTGTTTTTTCTTCAACGTTGTCAGGATTAGCTTTGATTATTGCTGATACTTCGTTCAAACGAGTTTGATTGGTATCTACATAATCAAGAGCTGCTTCACCTGTTACGGCTTCTATGCGGCGTACGCCTGATGCAATGCCTGCTTCGGAGGTTATTTTCAATAAGCCAATGTCGCCGGTACGTGATGCATGTGTTCCACCACATAGTTCTGTAGAGAAGTCACCCATACGTAAAACACGAACATCATCTTCATATTTCTCGCCAAATAAAGCCATCGCACCCGAATCTTTAGCATCTTCTAGCGCCATAATGTTAGTTTCAACTTCATGGTTAAGGCGAATTTGATGATTTACTAAACGTTCAATATCATGCAATTGTTGAGCATTTACAGGCTCAAAATGTGAAAAATCAAAGCGTAGGCGTTGTGCATTAACTAGTGAGCCTTTTTGAGCAACATGATCACCTAAAACCTGCTGTAATGCGGCATGAAGTAAATGGGTTGCTGAGTGATTGAGCTCTGTAGCACAACGATTGTTTTCATCGATATGTGCCGTAACGCTATCACCCACTTTAAACTCACCATTTTCGCAGACTCCAATATGAGTGAAGGCTTTGCCTTGTTTGTGCGTATCGGTCACATCAAAGTTAGCATTGTCAGTTGAAATTTGACCTAAATCACCTGCTTGACCGCCTGACTCTGCGTAGAAGGGGCTATTGTCTAATACGATAATACCTTGTTGGCCTTGATGCAGTTGGTCAACATGTTCACCGTCGATAAGGATACTGGTTACTGTGGCCTGTTGGTGGGTTGAGTCATAACCACGGAATTCGGTTTCACCTTCAATGGTGATTTTCTCAGATAATCCACCTGCAAATTGGCTTGCAGAGCGTGCTCGGGTGCGTTGTGCTTCCATTTCTCTTTCAAAACCAGCCACATCAAGTGTTAGATTGCGTTCACGGGCGATATCAGCCGTTAAGTCAATCGGGAAGCCATAGGTGTCATAAAGCAAGAATACAGTTTCACCAGGAATTTCTTTATCAGCCATTTCATCAATGGCGTGCTCAAGAATTTTTAAGCCATTATCTAAAGTATCAGCAAAGCGAGCCTCTTCTTGTTTTAATGCCCGTTCAACTAAGGGTTGTGCTTTAGCTAATTCAGGAAATGCTTCACCCATCTCATCAACTAGCGGGGTCACTAATTTATAGAAGAAGTCTTCTTTCAACCCCAGTTTATGTCCATGGCGAATTGCACGACGAATAATACGACGCAATACATAGCCGCGACCTTCGTTTGATGGTTGTACGCCATCAGTGATCATAAATGCACATGAACGAATATGATCGGCGATAACACGTAATGAAGTATGTGATGAGTCTTGTGTGCCTGATAATGCTTGAATTGCTTTGATTAGATGCTGAAATAAATCAATATCATAGTTATTATGCTTGTTTTGCAAGATGGCTGCTAAACGTTCAAGACCCATACCTGTATCAACAGATGGTTTGGGTAGGGGAGTCATCGTACCGTCCTGAGCACGATCATATTGCATGAAAACGAGGTTCCAGATCTCAATGTATCTATCGCCATCTTCTTCTGGTGTGCCGGGAGGACCACCGGCAATGTCTTCGCCATGATCATAAAATATTTCACTACATGGCCCACATGGGCCAGTATCACCCATTGACCAGAAATTATCTTTTGCACCAATTCGAGAGAGGCGTGCAGGATCAACACCAATTTCGTTGATCCAAATATTAGCGGCATCATCATCATCTTCAAAGACTGTGATCCACAGTTTTTCAGCGGGCAATTCAAGTGTTTTAGTTAAAAACTCCCAAGCGTATTGAATAGCTTCACGTTTGAAATAATCGCCGAAGCTAAAGTTGCCTAACATTTCAAAAAAAGTATGATGACGTGCTGTGTAGCCGACATTTTCTAAATCATTATGTTTGCCACCGGCACGTACACAGCGTTGAGTTGTCACCGCTTTAGTGTATTTACGTGTTTCTTCACCTAAGAATAAGTCTTTGAATTGGACCATACCCGCATTAGTAAATAGCAAAGTCGGGTCATTAGCAGGAACCAGTGGACTACTGGCAACAACCTCATGACCTTTTTCTTGGAAAAAGTCTAAAAAGAGTTGGCGAATATCTGAGCTACTTTTCATATCGTATCTATATCTGTATTAAAACTATTTGCTATTTGTTCGTGAGTAAAACCGCGATATTGTAAAAAACGCTGTTGTTTAGCACGTTCTTTAAAATCATCAGGGCTTTTCTCGCCAAAACGTTTACACCGTACAGTTATTGCAAGTGCAAACCAATCAATATTTGCTTCATTTAGGGTGTCGTTGATAAGCTCACCAGCAACACCTCGTTCTTTTAATTCTTGTCTTATCTTTTGGCTACCAAACCCACGATTAGAACGATATCGTGTGTAATTTTCAGCAAACCGTTGATCACTTTGTAAATCTTGTTCGGTCAATCTAGTGATGGTGTTGATTACATCATCATGTTCAAACTCTGCTTTTACTAACTTTGTTGTTAGCTCGTGCATGCTATGTTCACGTCGTGCTAAAAAATTCATCGCTCGTTCGCGCAGCGATTGTTTCCTCATCATTTCTCAGCAGGATCTTCCGTTTTAGCGCTTTCTTTAGAAGGCACATCTTTAGGCAACATAATGGCACGAATTTTCGCTTCAATTTCATCCGCCATTTCAGGATGTTCTTTTAGATAAGTTCGTACATTATCTTTACCTTGACCAATACGTGTACCGCTATAGCTATACCAAGCGCCTGCTTTTTCTACGATATTATTCTCTACACCTAGGTCAATTAACTCGCCTTCATGTGAAATACCTTCACCATAAAGAATATCAAATACTACTTGTTTGAAAGGCGGAGCCACTTTGTTTTTAACCACTTTAACGCGGGTTTCATTCCCTAAAATTTCATCGCCTTTTTTGATTGCGCCGATACGACGAATGTCTAAACGAACAGAGGCATAAAATTTAAGCGCATTACCACCGGTAGTTGTTTCTGGGCTACCAAACATAACACCAATTTTCATACGAATTTGGTTAATGAAAATAACCAAGGTATTTGAACGTTTAATATTAGCAGTCAGCTTACGCAATGCTTGAGACATTAAACGCGCTTGCAAACCCATATGGCTATCACCCATATCACCTTCAATTTCAGCTTTAGGTGTGAGCGCTGCAACGGAGTCGATTACAACCACATCAACGGCACCAGAGCGAACGAGCATGTCAGTAATTTCAAGTGCTTGTTCACCGGTGTCAGGCTGTGACACTAACAAATCATCAATATTAACGCCTAATTTAGCGGCATATAGGGGATCAAGTGCATGCTCGGCATCAACAAATGCCGCGGTGCCGCCTAATTTTTGCATTTCAGCAATGGCGTGCAATGTAAGCGTTGTTTTACCTGAAGATTCTGGGCCATAAATTTCAACAACGCGACCGCGAGGTAAGCCACCTATGCCTAAGGCTACATCAAGACCGATAGAACCTGTTGAAACAGCTTCAATATCACGAGAAGCGGCAGAGTCACCTAAACGCATTACTGCGCCTTTACCAAATTGTTTTTCTATCTGACCAAGTGCCGCGCCAAGTGCTTTTTTCTTATTATCGTCCATTAATATGAGCCTTATGTGGGATCGGAATAATTTAAGCTGGCGATTATCCCATATATTAGGTTAAGTCTCTAGTTATCTTTATCGATTCAAGATGTAATTATTTTGTAATAAGACGATCATTGTTTTGTAAAGAATGAGTCGTAATATTTTGAAGCTGATCACATTTTATTAACCAATGATGAAGGAACAAGTATGAGCGACTCTAAACTTAATCTAAGTTTCGGATTTTTACTTATCGCTATGACAGGATATTTTATTTTCTGGGGCTTGGACTACACTGGCGGTAATCACGTTATATTATTTCTGTTAGCCACATTGTTCGGCATATTTATGGCGTTTAATATTGGTGGTAATGATGTTGCGAACTCATTTGGTACCAGTGTAGGCGCTGGTACTCTGACCATAAAGCAAGCGTTGATTGTTGCAGCGATCTTTGAAGTGAGTGGTGCGGTTATTGCCGGCGGGGAGGTTACCAAAACAATTCGTAAAGGTATTGTTGATTTATCAACGATTTCGGTTGAGCCAATGCAATTTGTTTATATTATGATGTCGGCATTGCTGGCAGCAGCACTTTGGTTGTTGTTTGCTACTAAACGGGGTTGGCCGGTATCGACTACCCATTCCATTATCGGCGGCATTGTAGGTAGTTCAATTACATTAGGCTTTGTGATTGGTGGTGCTGATACAGGTTTTGCACTCGTTAAATGGGATAAAATCGGTATGATTGCGGTGTCTTGGGTGTTGTCACCGTTATTAGGTGGATTAGTCGCTTATACATTGTTTTATCAGATCAAAAAATATGTTTTACGCTTTAATGAAGAGGCTGAAGTTGATCTCAAGGAAATTAAAGAGAGTAAAAAATCACATAAAACAGCACATAAAAAAGCATTTGAGCGTTTGGCTGAAATCCAACAAATCGCCTATACATCTGCAATGGCAAGAGATGCTTACATAGTGAAAGATCCGGATTTTGATCCGGAAGATCTTGAATCTGATTACTATAAAGAATTACATGCTATTGAGAAAAAGAAAAATGAACTCAATGCTACGCAAGCACTTGAAACTTATGTTCCTTTATTTGCAGCATTAGGTGCAATGTTAATATCAGGCATGTTGTTATTTAAGGGGCTTAAGCATATGGATTTAGGTTTAACGACATTAAATAATTATTTGATTATTGGTATGTTAGGTGCGGTAGTTTGGTTAGCAACAGCCATTTTTGCTAAGACGTTAAAAGGCAAAGACTTAAATAAATCGACATTCTTAATGTTTAGTTGGTTACAAGTATTTACTGCCGCTGGTTTTGCATTTAGTCATGGTTCTAATGATATTGCTAATGCCATTGGTCCGTTTGCAGCTGTGCTTGATATTTTGCGTACCGGTGAGCTCGGCGCTAAGGCGGCAGTTCCAACGGTTGCTATGCTAACGTTTGGTGTGGCACTGATTGTGGGTTTGTGGTTCATTGGTAAAGAAGTTATTCAAACGGTGGGTCATAACCTAACTAAAATGCATCCAGCATCAGGTTTTGCGGCTGAATTAGCTGCGGCGGGTGTGGTTATGTTGGCTTCAGTGGCGGGCTTACCTGTTTCAAGCACACATATCTTGATTGGTGCTGTACTGGGTGTGGGGATGGTTAATCATAGTACTAACTGGGCATTAATGAAGCCGATTGGTATGGCTTGGATTATTACATTACCAGCTGCGGGTATTTTGAGTGGGATCACCTTTATGGTGCTTAGTAATGTATTTTAACTAAATACATTTTGCTACTCCACTTAGGCTAGGTATGTTCTCTCCATATCTAGCCTTTTTTTATCTATACCCGTGACCATTTGCAATGCTATCGCAACAGCTTGTCGTCTGACTGCATCACGATCTCCAGAAAAATGATGAAGTTCAGATTTAGCGGAATCTTTAGTTGCCCAAGCAAACCAAACAGTGCCCACAGGTTTTTCGTCTGTACCTCCGTCAGGGCCGGCAATACCGCTAATGGAAACACTGATGTCGGCATTGGAGTTTTGTAATGCACCTCGTGCCATTTCTAAAACCGTTTGTTCACTTACTGCGCCAAACTGCTCTAAGGTAGATTTTTTTACATTTACTAATTCTTGTTTAGAATGATTACTGTAGGTTACAAAACCTCGGTCAAACCAAGCGGAACTACCCACTAGATCAGTGCAACATTTCGCTACCCAGCCACCGGTGCATGATTCGGCGGCGGAGAGTAGCCAACCACGATCGATTAATGTATTGGCGGTTTGGCGGGTTAATTGTTTAAGATCTTCGTCAGAAAAGCTATTCATAAGATACAATATAACAGATGAGCGATAAGCAAAACCATACCCCAATGATGCAGCAATATATGCGCATCAAAGCTGAAAATCCAGATCACCTGTTGTTTTATCGCATGGGTGATTTTTATGAGATGTTTTATGATGATGCCCATGATGCGGCGGAGCTATTGGATATCACATTAACAGCGCGAGGCAACAGCAATGGCAAGCCTATCCCGATGGCGGGCATTCCGTATCATGCCGCTGATTCGTATTTGTCACGATTAATTAATAAAGGTGTATCCGTCGCCATTTGTGAGCAAATTGGTGATCCTGCAACCAGCAAAGGCCCGGTTGATCGGCAAGTTGTTCGAGTGATAACTCCCGGCACATTAACGGAAGAAGCCTTATTAGATAGCCGTAATGAAAACCTATTAGTAGCCGTGCATGAGGAAAAAGGCAGTTATGGACTAGCGGTGGCTGAATTGAGTAGTGGACGCTTCACGGTGAGTGAATTAATTTCATTATCTGATCTCGAAGCAGAGTTAGCCCGTCTGAAAGCCGCTGAAATATTAATAGATGAATTACAGGCTGAACAATTAGCTGAATTCTCAAAAACGCTACGAACATTGCCTCCATGGCATTTTGATTTAGAAGGTGCTACACGTAGGTTATGTGAACACTTTGAAATTCATGATTTAAAAGGCTTCGGCTGTGATGAATTAACCTTAGCTATCACTGCGGCAGGGTGTTTACTTAATTATGCACAACAAACACACCGCACCGCGTTACCTCATTTGAGGCGGCTGAGTGTTGAGCAAACAAGCGATAGCATTCAACTTGATTTGGCGACACGCCGTAATCTTGAATTAGAAACTAATTTATCAGGCGGAAAAGATAACACCTTATTATCAATTTTAGATAAAACAACTACGCCAATGGGGGCAAGATTGTTGCGGCGTTGGTTATTGCGGCCGTTACGCCAGTATGAAATGCTAAAACAGCGCCAACAGGCTATTCAGCAATTTATCGACTTAGATCTTATTGAACCTGTGCAATCTGAGCTTAAACGTTTAGGTGATATTGAACGTGTATTAGCCCGCATAGCACTCAAAACAGCACGACCCCGTGACTTCATGTATGTCAGAAACACGCTACAAGCACTGCCCGCTATGCATGACTTATTATCGGTAGTAGAGACTAAGCATTTAAAACAATTAGATCGTGAATTAGGCCTGTTTCCTGAGTTATTAAATTTATTAGAAACAGCATTAATTGAAGAACCGCCGGTCTTGATTCGTGATGGTGGCGTGATTGCTGAAGGTTATAACAGCGAACTCGATCAACTGCGTAGCATTCGTGATGATGCCAATCAATTTTTATTAGATCTAGAACAGCGTGAACGAGACCGTACTGGCGTATCAACATTAAAAGTAGGCTATAACCGTGTGCATGGCTATTTTATTGAAGTGAGTCGTTCACAACGCTTTGAAGTGCCGACAGAATATGTGCGGCGGCAAACACTTAAAAATGCTGAGCGTTATATCACCCCTGAGTTAAAAGAGTTTGAAGATCAAGTACTCAGTGCCAATGAACGTGCTTTAGCACTAGAAAAAGCACTCTATGAAGCATTATTCGATAAATTAGCACCTGATCTAGCTGCCTTAGAAGTATCTGCCAGTGCCTTAGCCGAACTTGATGTATTAGCCAACCTAGCTGAGCGCGCGGAAACATTAGACTATATTGCCCCTGACTTTAGCGAGCAAACGGGCATTATGATCAAGGCAGGACGGCACCCTGTAGTTGAACACGCAACCGAGCAGAATTTCACCCCTAATGACCTACACTTTTCAGCACAACAACGATTATTGTTGATAACAGGCCCGAATATGGGCGGAAAATCAACCTATATGCGGCAAATAGCGCTGATCGTGTTAATGGCACATATCGGTAGTTTTGTGCCTGCCACAAAAGCACTGATTGGCCCAGTCGATCAAATTTTCACCCGAATTGGTGCGTCAGATGATCTAGCCTCAGGTCGCTCAACGTTTATGGTTGAAATGAGCGAAACGGCTAATATCTTACATAATGCCACAGAGCAAAGCTTGATCTTAATGGATGAAATAGGGCGCGGCACCAGCACCTTTGATGGTTTATCACTCGCATGGGCGTGCGCCGAGAAGTTAGTGCGAGATATTAAAGCCTACACCCTTTTTGCGACACATTATTTTGAACTAACAGAATTACCAGCACGTTATGACAATGCCGAAAATATACATCTAGATGCGATCGAACATGGCGATAAAATTGTGTTTTTACATCAAGTGAAAGCCGGTGCGGCAAATCAAAGTTATGGCTTGCAAGTGGCACAGTTGGCTGGTGTGCCTAATGATGTGATTAAAGCCGCAAGGCAGAAGTTGTCAGCATTAGAAGCTGGGCGAGTATTATCTGCTAGCGAGATATCAGCCCAAACAGATTTATTTACGGCTTCTACACAGACCACGGAAGTTTCAGAAGTCGAGCAGGCATTGGCTCAGTTGAATTTAGATGATTTATCGCCTAAACAAGCTATGGATGAATTGTATCGTTTGATGAAAGTGATAGAGAAAGAATAAATCTTTCACTTGTGTGTCATTTTATACTATAGACAAATAAAATTTATATGAGTAAATGTGCTACTCAGAGGGAGTTACCTTCTTCGGATAGTTTCACGAAGTTAATAGTTGGAAGTATGACAGGTTCATGGCCTGAGCTAAGTAAAATGTTTGAGACAAATGCGCGCAAAAAAGGATATGCAATTGCAGGGGCATTTA
Source organism: Methylophaga sp. (assembly GCA_026988435.1). Lineage (GTDB taxonomy): Bacteria > Pseudomonadota > Gammaproteobacteria > Nitrosococcales > Methylophagaceae. Next base: position 19,173 of record JALSLH010000085.1, on the reverse strand, counting down.
TAGAAAAAAAATGCGACTCTTTTTCTTCATCTCCAATATCTTCACTAGCTTCAAATTGTGAAACGTGTTCAATGGCCAAGATATAAGCATCATCTACTTTTAACTTTAAGTTAAAAATAATGACAAAGCTAGTTTGCATTTCTTTAGAAAACCCACTGCGAACAGAAAAATCCATTTGTTCAATGTCTTCGTCACTTTTTGATAATGACAATGATTCTACTTTTGAACCAATAAGCTGAATATTCATTACTTTCTATGCAGCAAGTTGAGTGTAATCATCATTTGCAGCATGAAAAGAGTTATATTTTTCACTTCGGATAGATTTAGGGCTGATTGTATTGAGGGAATTATTACTAGATTTATTATATTCGACAGTACCTTTGATGAAATATGTCATATTAAAGTCATTCAAAGTTCTAGCACTTGTAAGCCCTCCTGATATTTCAGTTTGAATATCATAATTACTTTCAATAAACACAAGTCTAGATAAAAAGTCTTTAATTAAAGTTCCTTGATGCTCTTCTACAGATAAGTAACCACGCATAAAGTCTTCATCAGTAATAGATTCAAAATGAGCATCCATTAACTCTATAGATTTGTCATATACATTAGTCATCATTGCCTACCTCTAGCTTTAAATTCTTCTGGAAAAATTATCTTTTTTTCTTGTAATAAATGCAATCCAGACTCAAATAAACATAGTTGCTGTCTCTGAATAGTGATATGCATTTTCTCCCGCGCTCCAGTAAACGTGAGTGTTGGGTGTCCGAAGACATCTTGTACTTTAATAGCGGCAAAAGGAAAAACATCTTTATTTTTCTCTGCCTGCTTTCTCCAATATTTAATTACTCCATGAACAGTAGCTTCTTTAGCGGGGTTTATTTTCTTCAACTTTGTTTTAAATTTTGTTAGTAATCGTTCAAAGTATATCTGTGCTTTTGTAGAGCCAACAAGGTCAAATAAAAGGTCTTCATCCATAACTATTGTGCATTCAATTATAGCATAGTCATTTTTATAGCTATCCTCCCCCCACTTATGGGCAAAATGATCACTATCTGTCCAAAAATAATAACCTTGGGTAAGCCATTGGTTTTGACCCGCTCCACTAAGAAAAGGGGCTTCTGATTCAATGTAACTCCAACCGCCATCAGTTTTACAGGTATGGTATCCAATTATCTGAATATCAGCCATAAATTTGAAATTCTAACCCTTTACTATGAAAAGATACGTTAAAGTAGATTATCAGGCTCAAAAAGTCCAGAGTTTTATGAAATAGCAATCTTAACCACTTTCATCATTTCAAACTCTATCCCAGCCAGTAACTCACTTGAAGGGTAATAAGCAATATCGACTCGTGCACCTTTTAGTGATTTATACAGTTTTTTGCGTTTATATTTAAAGGGCACTTCATAGCCATCAATCAAAATCGTATTTTGGATCCAATCTTTGCTTTCTCTTTGCACATGGGAGATGACTTTTTTCATTTTAGAATGAATGAGTTTTTCATCTGCGATAAGTGATTTGAGTGTGGTCATGAATATACCACGTCATTCTCGAATTCTTGTATCGAGAATCTTTTGATAAATTTTGTAATACGGAGCTTAGGTTGTTTTCTGCGACTGTCCATGGATCCCCGATAAAAGATCTCGGGGATGACGGGGTTGTTGTTGTCTTCGGGGATGACGTTACTTTTCTTTACGAGGGTGACTTGGCAGTGGGAATGACGGGGTTGTCTGTCTCGGCTGACACCGAGGATAAAATATAATAACTCTGTGAGCTCCGTGTCTCTGTGGTGAAATATAAAAACTGCCTCTTTAGTCATAATGCTTGTTGATAACGAGCATGAAGGATGGCTACTCGTTTTACATAGACTTGAGTTTCTTCATAAGGTGGTACGCCATTGTATTTTTCGACTGCGGCGGGGCCGGCATTATAAGCGGCGGTGGCCAGTTTTATATTACCGTGGAATTGTTGCAAAAGCTGGGCGATATATTTTGTGCCGCCGGCGATATTTTGCTCTGCATTTAGTGAGTTGCTTACGCCTAATTCTTTGGCTGTGGCAGGCATTAATTGCATTAAACCTTGTGCGCCAACCCGTGATGTTGCTTGTGAATTAAAGGCTGATTCGGCATGAATCAATGCACGTACTAACGCAGGGTCTACATTATTATTTTTTGATTCTAAATCAACGGATTGCGAGAATGAGTTAAGGTTAAGTGTAACGGTGTTCCAGTTGATCTTTGAGTGTGGGTTGCAGGCGTAACATTCAAATTTCAATACATTATAGTTAGAGGTGTGTGTGGGTTTTTGATCGGTAAAAACTGAAACTGTATTGCCATCTGAATAGCTATAAATAAGGGTCGTTTTAGCACTGCTTTTTGCAGCGGGAATATTACTGAATTCGACTACGCCTTCTTTATCTTGAGTTCGTGCTATTTTCTCTGCAGAGAATACTAATGCAGGGAAAAGGGTGATGATGATAATGGCTGTTAGTTTTAGCATGATGTTATAAATATCGTCCGGCTGAGGCTATGATTATAACTAGCAATCCTAATGCCAAGTTTATCAATATAAGCTTACGAATTTGATTTAAGGCCGCGGCAGCTGTGGGCCAGTCTTCTAATAATGTATTCGATTTTAGCTTTTTAAAGGGACTAAAATACACATGTAGAAAGAGTAATATCATGATGATGCCGATTAGCAGCATGATGTGGACATGAACACCAATCGCTGCCATGCCTCCCATTAGCGAGATCATCCAGAATCCAGTGCCTAGCAAGGCAACTATGCAGACAAATACCCATGGGAAGAAGCGAGCAAAGACGGATGCCCAAAGTGTTAATCTGACAGGTGGCTCAAGCTGTGATGCGGCAACAGGTCGTAAGGCGACGTAGGCAAAAAACATGCCTCCGACCCAGATAACGGCAGCTAAAATATGTAATGAAATGGCGATTGGCATAGGCTTCTCCTACTTTTTATGGATGGGAATATCAGCAATTTTCTGCTTCCATTCTGCTGGACCTAATTGATGTACCGATTCCCCTTGGCTGTCTACAGCAACGGTGACCGGCATGTTTTCAATATAAAATTCTCGTATGGCTTCCATACCCATCTCTTCAAACGCAACAATGCGTGATGATTTGATGGCTTTTGATACTAAATAAGCAGAGCCGCCGACGGCAATTAAATAGACTGACTTATGATCTTTTATCGCCTTAATAGCGGCTGGGCCACGTTCAGCTTTGCCGATCATACCGAGCAAGCCTGTTTTTGCTAACATCATTTCGGTAAATTTATCCATCCGCGTGGCGGTGGTGGGGCCGGCGGGGCCGACTATTTCATTTTTTACGGGATCAACTGGTCCGACATAATAAATAAAGCGATTATTAAAATCTAAGCCTTCAGGTAATGATTTGCCATCAGCAAATAAATCAGCAATCTTTTTATGCGCTGAATCACGACCTGTCAGCATATGACCTGAGAGTAATAGCGTGTCGCCCGGTTGCCATTGTTCAATATCTGATTGTGTAATGGTGTCTAAATTAACGTGGCGGGTATTTGCTGCAGCTTGCCATGTGATATCTGGCCAATCAGATAGTGCTGGCGGTTCAAATTGTGCTGGACCACTGCCATCTAATATGAAATGGGTATGGCGTGTTGCAGCACAGTTAGGAATCATCGCAACAGGTAATGAAGCCGCATGAGTAGGGTATTCACTAACCTTAACGTCTAATACAGTGGTTAAGCCGCCTAAACCCTGCGCACCAATGCCGAGTTGATTAATTTTGGTATAAAGCTCAATACGCAGTTTCTCAGCTGCAGTCTTCGCGCCACGTTCGATGAGGTCTTGAATATCAATAGATTCCATCAGTGCTTCTTTAGCAATTAGCATGGCTTTTTCAGCTGTGCCGCCAACGCCAATGCTTATAATTCCCGGTGGACACCAACCAGCGCCCATTTTAGGCACAGTATCCAGCACCCAATCTACAATATTGTCACTCGGGTTTAGAATGGTAAATTTGGCTTTATTTTCACTGCCACCGCCTTTTGCTGCGATACGCACTTCAACTTTGTCACCTAATACGATGTCAGTATGAATCACGGCAGGGGTATTGTCTTTGGTATTAGTGCGGGAACCTAAGGGATCACTGACGATTGATGCACGCAATACATTGTCTGGATGCAGATAAGCGCGGCGTACACCTTCATTGACCATATCATCAAGGCTTTGGTCTGTTTGCCACTGCACATCCATGCCGATTTTGATAAAGACATTAACAATGCCGGTATCTTGGCAAATAGGGCGTTTATCTTCAGCACACATGCGCGAATTAACTAAAATCTGGACAATGGCATCTTTAGCAGCGGGCGATTGCTCTTTTTCATAGGCATTTGCCATCGCTTGAATAAAATCTTTGGGGTGATAACAGGCAATAAACTGCAAGGCATCGGTGATGCTATCAATAAAATCATTTTGTTTAATGATGCTCATCAGTCTGCTATTTTATCCTTTCAAACGTTTTTGAATCTCGGCGACAACATCGGCAATAGCAAATTCATCACCTTCGCCATCTGCACGACACTTATATTCAATCATACCTTTATCTAAACCTCGCTCACCGAGCACTAAACGATGCGGAATACCGATTAACTCCATGTCAGCAAAGGCAACACCAGGGCGTAGGCCACGGTCATCAATTAATACATCAATACCCGCTTCTAGTAGTTGCTTATAAACCTCATCAGCGGCTTCACGTACGCGCACTGATTTATGTGCATTCATCGGCACTAACACGACTTGGAACGGTGCAATGGCTAGCGGCCAAACGATGCCGCGGTCATCATGGTTTTGTTCGATCGCAGCGGCTACTACGCGTGAAACGCCGATACCATAACAGCCCATTGTTAGCACTTGTGACTTGCCCGTATCGGCTAGCACCTTAGCATTTAACTTTTTGCTGTAGTTATCGCCTAGCTGAAAGATATGACCGACCTCAATGCCACGAGCAATATCTAATATGCCCTGACCATCAGGGCTAGCATCACCGACCACAACATTTCGCAGATCGGCCGTTTCTGGTTCTGCTAGATCACGGCCCCAATTTACACCGGTTAGATGTTTTTCGTTTTCATTTGCACCACAAGCAAAATCAGCCACGTGTGCTGCTGCGCGATCAACAATCACGGGTATAGTTAAGCCCATTGGACCAATCGAACCGATATTAGCATTACAACATTCAAAAACTTGCTCGGCTGTGGCAAATGTTAATGGTTCAGCAACAGCAGGGTGTTTTTCAGCTTTTATTTCATTTAATTCATGATCGCCGCGCAATACTAAGGCGACGACAGTGCCTTCTTCAGCACCTTCAACAATTAATGTTTTTAAGCATTGTGCTGGTGGAATAGCAAGAAATTCACAGACTTCTTCAATGGTATGCTTTTTAGGCGTATCGACCGTTGTCATTGTCGCTGTAGCGGCTGGACGTTCGCCAGCAGGTGCAACGGCTTCAGCTAATTCAACATTGGCGGCATAATCACTGCCATCACTAAAAGCAATGGCATCTTCACCTGAGCTCGCTAAAACATGAAATTCATGCGAAGCATTCCCGCCAATACTGCCCGTATCGGCTTGAACAGGCCGGAATTTTAGACCAATTCGTTCAAAAATACGGTTATAAGCGGCAAACATATCATCGTAGGTTTGCTGTAATGATGCCTGGTCGATATGAAATGAATAGGCATCTTTCATCAAAAATTCACGGGCACGCATAATCCCAAAGCGCGGACGAATTTCATCGCGGAATTTGGTTTGAATTTGATAAAAAGTGATAGGTAGCTGTTTATAGCTACGAATTTCTTGGCGCACTAAATCAGTAATGACTTCTTCATGAGTAGGGCCATAGCAAAATTCTCGACCATGACGATCTGTCATGCGTAATAATTCGGGGCCATATTTTTCCCAGCGCTGGCTTTCTTGCCATAACTCGGCAGGTTGAACTGACGGCATTAATAATTCTTGTGCGCCAGCTCGCGCCATTTCTTCTCGAATAATAGCTTCTGTTTTTCGTAAAACCTTTAAGCCTAAAGGCAGCCATGTATAAAGACCTGATGCCAGTCGGCGGATTAATCCAGCACGCAGCATAAGCTGATGGCTAATGACTTCGGCATCAGCAGGGGTTTCTTTTAAAGTGGCGATAAGTAATTGAGATGTACGCATGTGTAAATAGTGAGCCTTGTTATGTAGTTATTTTTAGAACAAGAAAAGGCTGCTAACACAATGTGTAGAAGCCTTTTCATTTTGTTATAGCGTTAAAAGGTGCTGTGGTTCCAGCCCCAGTTTTGTCTTTCTGAATCGGTCATACTAATATAAATGCGATCGCCTGCAATACCGAGTTGTTCTGTAATAAGTGTACACAAAGCATCTGAGAATGCCGTTCGATCAGCAGGTAGCCCAAGTGCGCGATAATCTAAAATGGCAGTTGGGGCATCACTGCCACCCATAAGCATTGATGCTTTTGATTCAACGGCAATCATGACATAGCTTTCTGGCTTGCCTGCGGCTTTAGCAACAGTTTGACTAGCCGCTTTCAATAAAGCTGATTCGTTTTCAACAGTTTGATTAGTAACAATATTAAGATAAGGCATAATGATTTTTCCTAATGTGAATATTTACTGGCAATGTTCAGCAATATTTTTCTGAATTTCAGCTATTTGTGCTAGGCGATTTTCTTCAGTAAGACGAGTCACATTTCCCTCAGGGTCAACTACTTTATCGCCGGGATTTTCTTGAAATAGTTTAAGATTATGTCGGTTAGCACGACAATATTCTTCTTTTTGCTTTTGTTCAGCGGCTTCTGATGCTATACGCTGGCGTTCTTTTTCATTTGCTTCATAGGTACCATTTTGTTTTTCTATAAGAATTTCAATTTCTTTTTGTGCTATCGATGGATCGATTGCTGGCGGAGGTGGGGGCTCAATTACTTCTGCAGGAATAACAACAGGATCTTGTTGTGTATAATTCACTTCCCCTTCAGCATTCACCCATTTATAAGCGCCAGCATAAGAAGTACTAGCCATTAAAATTAAGGCAAAAAATCCAAAGAATTTATGGAAATACTGTATAAACATATTTAAACTCCACTTACTAAACAATATAGGCACCGAGTGTTAATAGTAATTCTACGCCAAACTGAAAAATCATCCAATGACAGATAGCTTACTACGATTTGAAAAACATATAAAAGTGCATCAACAAAACAGTGTTGCAGTCGACATATTGGCGGCAGAGACGGCATTGTCCAAGCAAAAAATAAAACAAGTCATGCAAAAGGGCGCTGTGTGGTTGAGTAAAGGTAAGCATACTCAACGGCTACGGCGCGCAAAAAAGCCAATAAAAGCAGGTGAAACACTACATATCTACTATGACCCGAAAGTATTGGGTTTAATTCCCCCCGAGCCTGAGTTGATATTTGATCAGGGTCGTTACAGCGTATGGAATAAACCTTATGGCTTATTATCACAAGGATCGAAATGGGGAGATCATTGCACTATCACTCGTTGGGTAGAGCAACACCTTAAACCGCAACGGGTAGGTTTTGTTGTTCACCGACTTGATCGTGCTGCGAATGGTTTAATTGTTATTGCCCATGAAAAAGGTGCAGCGGCAGCATTGTCAAAATTATTTCAACAAAGAGAGGTTGAAAAACGGTATCAAATATGGGTACATGGCCGGTTTAGTGACAAAGCAACGTCAGATAATCCAATAAAAGTTGACCATGATATTGATGAACGGCATGCAACTAGTTATTTCAGTTTTATTAAGTACGATGCTCGGCAGGATCGGTCATTATTAGATGTAGCTATTGATACGGGGCGTAAACATCAAATTAGGCGCCATAGTGCTTTATTAGGTTTTCCCGTTATTGGTGATAGGTTGTACGGAAGTGAAGATGATGAGGATCTGCAACTCAGCGCTTATTACCTAGCGTTTACTTGCCCTTATACTGAGCATAAGCGCCGGTTTAATATTTTAGACAACAGATAGAATAATTGTTTTCACCCCCAATTCTGAGTATTGATTATCATTTAAACTAAGCGTATGGTATTAAACACGTATTGGGGAATTAATCAGTGGATACTATACTGACAATGGAAGAAGATTTTGAATTTTCAGGTGATGATGATGATCGCAGAAAAGAATCGCGTCGCGAATTAAAAGACCGACGGGGAATGATTCGTTATGAGCTGGAAAAAGATGATCGGCGATCGGGTGGTGAGCGCCGAAAAGTTAAAGTTGCAACAAAAGAGAACACACAAGATGTAGATGATGAAGAAAACTACGAAGAAGAAGGTAGGGCTGATTCAATTGTTGGTAAATTAGGTAAATTCTTTAAACGTTAACATGTAAAGTTTATAGCTAAAATGACGCGTTAATTGATAAAGGATGATACCTAGTGAAGAATGTAACAAAAAGGCCACGTAAAACGTGGCCTTTTGTTAATAACGAGTTTAGAAACTTTAAACTAGTAAGGGAGCAATAACCAAACTTACAATCGCCATTACATTGATTAAGATATTCATAGCTGGGCCAGAAGTATCTTTTAATGGATCGCCTACTGTATCACCCACTACAACAGCGGTATGAACATCAGAACCCTTGCCGCCAAGATTGCCTTTTTCGACAAATTTCTTAGCGTTATCCCATGCCCCACCGGCATTGGCCATCATCAATGCCATCATGACACAACAAATTAATGCGCCACCTAACATGCCGCCTAATGCAACGGGGCCAAGACCAAAACCAACCACCACAGGAGCGCCAACAGCTAACACACCGGGCATAATCATTTTGTTTAATGCGGCCTTAGTAGCGATATCAACACAACGTGCAGTATCAGGTTGAGCGGTGCCTTCTAATAAGCCAGGAATTTCTTTAAATTGACGGCGAATTTCATGGATCATATCGTGTGCAGCATCACCCACCGCAGTCATGGTCATAGCACTGACTAAGAAGGGGAAAATACCACCAAGGAACATACCGACCAATACAATAGGATCGTTGATCAGAAGCTGCATTGCTTCGCCGCCCTGTTTGATGGATTCGATGTTGACAGTTTCAATATAAGCACTGATCAATGCCAAAGCCGCTAAGGCGGCGGCACCAATGGCAAAACCTTTACCAATCGCAGCAGTGGTATTGCCTAATTCATCTAAAGAATCAGTAATTTCACGGGTTTTTTCACCCATGCCTGCCATTTCAGCGATACCACCTGCATTATCTGCAACAGGGCCATAAGCATCAATCGCCATGGTGATACCAACAGTGGCTAACATACCCACTGCAGCAATCCCTACGCCATACAAACCAGCATAGTTACTTGAAATAAAGATTATTCCAGCAATCGTGATAACAGGGATAGCAACTGATTGCATGCCCAGTGCTAAACCACTAATTAATACTGTCGCTGCACCTGTTTCACCATCTTTAGCGAGTTTTCTTACGGGGGCTCCGCCAGTGTAATACTCAGTGACAAGACCAATAATAATTCCACCAAAAGCACCAGTAAGTACCGCTATCCATAAATTAATTGTGCCGCCGAGTTGTGTAATTAATACATAAGCAACAGCAATAAATAATACAGATGCCCCCATTGTGCCTATACGTAAGGCAACCTCTGGGCTTTTAGCTGAAAATATTTTAACGGCAAAAATACCGGCAATGGAACAAAGCAAACCAATTGAAGCTAAAGCAAGCGGCATAAACATCAATACTTCTTGACTACTCGCTAATGTTGCAATGGCGGCTGCACCCATGGTGGCAGCAATGGCAATACTGGCAATCATTGAGCCACAGTATGATTCAAAAATATCAGAGCCCATTCCGGCAACATCACCCACATTATCACCCACATTATCAGCGATAACACCAGGGTTACGTGGATCATCTTCGGGAATACCCGCTTCGATTTTACCAACCAAATCGGCACCGACATCAGCACTTTTAGTAAATATTCCACCACCAACACGAGAGAATAGGGCAACGGATGAGGCGCCCATACCAAAACCATGGATAACATGTGCGGTATGCGGATCGCTACCAAATGCTAAATATAAGATACCTAAGCCTAATAGCCCCATTGAAGCGACCGTTAAGCCCATCACCGAGCCACCAAAGAAGGCAACAGTTAATGCGGCTGAAGCACCTTGGTCTTGTGCAGCTGTTGCTGTTCGCACATTTGCTTTCGTGGCTGCATACATGCCGATATAACCCGCTGTTCCGGAACAAACAGCACCTAATAAAAAGGCTGAGGCTGTACTCCAACCTAGATCAGAAAGACCGAGTGCAATAATACAAATAATACAAAAAATAACGAGGCGAGAATATTCTGCCTTCATAAAGACCATAGCGCCTAAATGGATCTGATCGCCTATTTCAACAACTTTTCCTGTGCCTGCGGGAGCGGATTTCATTTTGTTATACACTAAAAATGCGCAGAATAAACCAAAAACCCCGAGTACTACGGGTAGGTAACTTAACGATGCCATAGACCAAACCTCACTGTAAATTTAATGGAAACATGAAATAATCATGCGTTTATTTTTCGCAATGCACAATATTTTTATACGCGTATTAGCTTGAAGTGTAAAGTAGTTAGCAAATTTATATCAATATATAAGGTCATTTTCTTAATATGCTTGAATGGACTATTTATGCCCTTATAGGTGTTTTATCAGGACTGTTTTCAGGGTTGCTTGGTTTAGGGGGAGGTGTAATTATTGTACCTGCTCTGCTAATTGTTTTTAGTTGGCAAGGACTATTAGATTCATATCTTATGCATATTGCTGTTGCTACATCCTTGATGACAATTATTGTTACGTCGACCACATCGTCTTATAGTCACCATAAACATGACAATGTTGACTGGGCTCTTGTAGTAAAACTTACTCCAGGATTGATTCTAGGAGGGGGGCTAGGTGCTTTTTTTGCAACACAGTTAAGTAGCCAATTCTTACAATATTCTTTTTCGCTATATCTTTTATTTGCGGCTATAAAAATTTGGCTTCCAATCCCTTTTACTTTCCATGATAAATTACTAAAAAAATCAGCTTTAATCAGTTTTGGAGGTGTAGTTGGTGTTATTTCATCATTGGTAGGTATTGGTGGTGGAACTCTTATTGTGCCTTATTTAGTCATGGCAAATCATCCCATCAAACGCGCCATTGGCACCTCAGCTACCTGCGGAATTCCTATTGCTATTTCTGCCGTTGCTGGGTTTATTCTTTTCAGCCAAGAGCAAATAGATAAAACTATGATTAGCGGGGTAGGCTTCATCCACTGGCCTGCTTTTTGGGGAATAGTGAGTACCAGCTCGATATTTGCTTTGGTTGGCGTGAAACTTGCTAATCATTTACATATAAAAGTCTTGAAGCAGATATTTTCTTTGGTATTGCTACTAGGCGCACTATAATTTAGGGTTTATTCGTTAAAGACTAATGTGACGTATTAGGTCACTTTTTAGTCAAAATGGACACATTAGTAGTGGTCATCGGGCCGTTAGCGGATAGGGATTATTATGGATAATGTAAAAAATTGATATGAATCAGATAGTAGAAAAGATAGTTAAGTCAGTTCCCTTGAGTGAGGCTAATATAGGGAGTATTGAACCCGTTTTTTTGACAGAAAAACAACAGCTGGAACTGTGTTCAGTAACTGTTTTATCTGAGCATGCTGCACACAAGATAACCAGAAATAAAAATGATTTACGCACACATGTTCAAAGAATTCAGATCTTTATTAAAGAACAGCAAACGGAAGCTACCTATAGTGCATTAGTTGATTTGTTCCTCGTATTGAAGAGTAATGGTTTAGCATTAAGGAAAAGAATGCTTGCAAATGCGCGATCCACATTGACTACCCAACAATTTACTGCTTTAAAAATGTTGCTTTTAGATGGGTTAAATACGGAAAGTGATGTTCCTTATGCAAAATTAACGCTATTAACTCAAGGCCGAATGGTTGAGCCTCATCAAGACTTTATTCAAAAAATTACTGCTAAAACAGAAGTTGCTATCAGTCCGATAGAGGAGGCTATGAGTTATATTCAACATGGTCAGCTGGAACAGGCACAAGCAACACTTCAAATTGCAATATTACACAATCCACGTCAATTAGAGTTACATTACGATTTGTTAGAAATATTTAATAAAACGGAAGATAAAGTGCAATTTTCTTTTTGCTATAAACAGCTGCTTGAACATAATATTGTTCTGCCACCACAATGGCGAGAAATGGCACATAGATTTAAGGTTGAGGTGTAATAGATGACTGCACCACAACATTATCAATTATCTGATACGAGTTATGTCTTACCCACACCTGCTGGCGCATATTTTTGTGTGTCTGCGAATAGTGACGTGCCAGCACGAAAAGTATTACGCGCATTGTTTAAACAAGATGAAATAGCTGTGCTTAACACTGAACTTTTAAAACAATGGTCTGGCTTAACAGCTGATAATGAAGCCTTAGAACTAATCTATCGCATGCAATCTTTAGGTTGGTTAGAAGGTGTGCAAAATAAACAACAAGCACCTAAGGGCAGTTTAGAAATCCTATTACCTGAAATATTACTTGGGCTGTCAGAATCAGGAAATATTTTGCTTGCAGACGAACAGGGTTTTTATTTAAGTGCACAAGGTTTCCCTCATGAAACGGCAGAACAATTGTCGGCATTGAGTGCTGATTTATTTTCACTATATGGTCGTCATCAAGGCTTATTAAAAAATAACTTAAGCCTAGAAACAAGTGCCTGGTCAGTCGTAGATGCAGCAGGAAATGGGCAAGTAGGCTTTTGGCCATTATGGATAGGTGAGCATCATTTTGTTTTGGTGATTAAGGGAGTGCCACTTTTAAATAAACCGGCATTGATTAAATTAATTTGGATACTGTCTATTCGCTATGGAGATTAATATGTTTGTTCAGCTTAGGTTCAGTTTTAAAATGATATATTTAAGAATATTATTAAATAATAATTATTTGGGTAAATAATGGACGCTTTTACATTTATGGTGTGCCCTCACGATACGGCTAATAATCCTGATAAATGGTTTCAATTGGCACAGTATTTATCAAAAAATTTATCAAGAGGCGTGCAGTTTTCGCAGAGTATTGATTTTGCTGAATATCACCAAAAGTTATCACAAGCGGATCTAATTTATGCCAATCCTCAAGATTCTCTAAAATTAATTAAGGAACATGGTTATATTCCAGTTGCGCGCCCATCAAACATACATGATGAGATTGTATTTATTGCTGGACTTCAGAATGATGCGCCAGTGATGGAAGATATAACAGATGAAGAGGTCATCAGTGTGAACTCAATGATGGTGACGCGAGTGGGCATCAAATATTTATTCGATAATAATATTAGACCTGCAAGGATTCGCTCACAAGCAACTTGGATGGCTGTCGTTAAAGGTATTTTCAGGGGCGAATATAAATATGGGCTGGTCTACAAAGATTTTTATGATGGTTTAAATGGCTTAACAAAAAGTGGTTTTACAACGCTGGAACAAACTAGTGATGGCACCATCCATCACAGCATATTGATTGCTAATAGATATGAGGAGATGGCGGGGGAGTTTCAATCCTGTTTTGTTGGGATGTCTAATGAAAATGACCGTAGTCACGAAATATTGCAGGGTTTGGGTTTTGACCGCTTTTTGGCGGTCAGTAATGAAGAAATTTTGAAATTTGAGGCGCTATCTACTCTTGGAGAAGAGTTGATGGTGGATAAGTAGTGTAAGGCAACTTACCAAATAGAAAAAAGGAGTAGATTATGAGAGCAGATATGTTGAATTCAATCTTAAGTGATTTGAATGGTAGTACGGCAGATATTGAAGCATCTGGAGTAGTGTCAACGGATGGTTTAATGATGGCAGCAGAATTGCCTGCGGGTATGGATGAAGATAGGGTGGGCGCAATGAGTGCGGCTATGTTGTCTTTAGGTGATCGTACAGCACAGGAATTAGGGCGTGGTACGCTAGAGCAAGTGCTAATAAAAGGTGAAAATGGTTATGTGGTGATGACACATGCGGGTACAGATGCCGTAGTGACAGTCATTGCAAAATCAAATGCCAAGCTGGGTTTGATTTTCTTAGATATAAAACGTGCGGCAGAAAGCATTGCAAAATTAATTTAATTTCTGGGTTTAGTTAGGAGTTTACATCATGCAAGATATGAATCCTGAGGATGTTACGGGTGACTATAAGGAATATTTACTGCACTATTATGATGGTAGTCAGCGGACTGTTTTAGTCAGTGATGTTGAGATACCTTACCCGGAAGGACGGTTGATTGTTTCTTCAACCGATGCTGACGGTGTGCTGACCCATGTAAATCAATCTTTTGTCGATATGTCAGGTTTTTCTGAAGAAGAATTGGTGGGGCAACCACATTATATTTTACGTCATCCTGATATGCCGCCTGCCGCCTTTAAAGATCTTTGGGAGACGGTGAAATCTGGCAATCGCTGGCAAGGTTATGTGAAAAACTTGCGTAAAGATGGCGCGTATTACTGGGTTTATGCAACCGTTATTGCCAATATTCGCAATGGTGAAGTGAAAGGCTATACCTCTGTTCGCCGTAAGCCTTCTCGTAAAAAGGTAGAAGAATGTATTGCACTTTATCCAACGTTATTCTAGGGAGTTAAGATGGCTTATCAATTTACAGTTAGCCCCGATTTTGGTCCATCACATATTGCGGGTTGGCAAATATTTAATACTTGGTTACAACGTCAATTATCTGAAGGCATTCACTTTGAACTTTATGACAGCTTTGAGCAACAACGACAAGCGATTAGTAATGATAATGTCGATTTGATTTATGCCAATCCTTATGACGCGGCGATGCTGGTTAGAGAAAAAGGATTTCTGGCAATAGCCAAAGCTAGTAACAAACCAGATGAGGCTATGATTGTTGTCAATGCAGAAAGTGAAATTCAAACGGTTGAAGACTTGCAATCTGGCACCAAGGTGGCAACAACGGATGATCCTGATGTGCATATGATGGGCATGATCATGTTAGAACCTGCTGATTTAAATGCAGAAAATATTGAGGTGATAGCGTGTGACGGCTATGTTCTGGTCGCAAAGCAGTTACTTAGAGGAACAAGTGATGTGGGTTTCTTTTTAGAGGAGGCATTTCAGGATCTTTCTGCCATGGTAAAAGATCAAATGCGTGTTTTGGTCACCAGCCAAATTCAAATTGTGCAGCACGTATTATTGCTTGGCCCAAAATTAGCTGATAGAAAAGATGAGATCAGTGAATTATTAGTTGCTATGAATAATGATACGAATGGGCAAGGTGTTTTGGAGAGTCTTGATATTGCTGGCTGGGAAAAACTAGAGCAAGAAGATATTGAGTTTATGATCGATTTAATGAGTACATTAGTGGAATAACAAATGAATATGGCATTACAAAATCAACCATTATTGAGTACCACACAAATAAACTGTCATGTAATCGGGCTGGATAAACGTGGATTAGCGACACTTCAGTTTTTCTTTCAGAAACATTATGGTGGTCATTGTGAAATGGTTTCTGAAGATCACGCTGATATGTTTATGGTCAATATGGATTCAATTGGGGCAGAGAAAAAGCTAGCAGCGTTGGAGGATGAATTTCCTGATAAACCTGTTATTCTATTAGCTTTATATCCGATAGAAACAGAAAAGCATTATTCTATTAGCAAACCTATTAATGCTAAGAAGCTATTAGCGATAATGAATAAAATTGAATTAAAAAAGAAGAATGATACAAAGCAAGTGATCGAGGCTGAAAAAATAACAGATACTGTTTTTATTAAAAATACCAAGGCAACTGATAATCAGACAACTACTGCTGCAGCGCAACAATTATCACAAACTGATATGGCTCATTTTATTGGTCACAGAGAGGATGTTGATTTATCGAATAATGAACAATTGGCAGAGATTTACTTTGACCCCAAGCGTTATTATTTAGGGCATATTATAGAAGCACTAGAAATGGCTAAAAAGCATAATACGAGCATTCAGTTAACAGGCTTGTCACATACACTTTATATTTGCCCAAATCGAAATTTGGTTTATATAAAACTTAGTGACAATAAACTTCGCTATTACGGTGTGACAACACTTTATAAGGATGATGACACGAGTGAAAAGCGTACTCGGTTTTCATATAAAATGATAGCTGATGATCAGGTAGTCGCTTTATGTGAAAAGACACCTAGTTACCAACAAGAACTCTGTGCTTTTTTATGGAAACTAACTTTGTGGACAGCTCGAGGTCGATTACCTAAAGGAGTTGATATAGATATGCCAGTTTGCCTGAAAGTTTGGCCTAACTTTACTCGAATAGTGCAAACCCCACATGCGTTACGAATTTCAGCCTATTGGATAGCGGCACCGAAAACAATAAGAAAGATGGTGGAGTCATTATTGATAGAACAACGCTATTTATTTTCATTTTTTACTGCGACGTATGTAGTAGGTCTTTCATCTGTGGTTGCAAAAGATAAAGAGAAAGTAGAAATAAGAAAAGAAGATGAGGGCGTCAATAAAGCACAAAAAAATAGAGGGATCTTTTCTCGACTTATAAAAAAA
Source organism: Methylophaga sp. (assembly GCA_026988435.1). Classification (GTDB taxonomy): domain Bacteria; phylum Pseudomonadota; class Gammaproteobacteria; order Nitrosococcales; family Methylophagaceae. Next base: position 2,529 of record JALSLH010000085.1, on the reverse strand, counting down.
CTCACAACAGCTTAAGCGAGTAAGGTAGCATATACCCGTGACCATTCAATCTGTAGATTTTTATTCACCCGTCACTCCCGCGTGTTTTTAGCGGGAGTCTTGCTTATACCCAGATTCCGGCTAAAAGCTACCGGAATGACGAAGGAGTAAAGGCTACAGATTGGTTTCAATTGGGTATAGATGGTTTACAAATAGGAAGGGATAATGCAATCAGAGATCATTAAAATCCACGCATTAGGTATGGATGAACGGAGTCGAAATACATTAAGTTTTTTCTTTCAAAAATTTTGTAATGGACAATGTGAAATCAGCGATGAGTCGATTGCCCAAGCATTTTTAGTAAATATGGATAGTGTTAATGCTGACACAGAGTTAGCACGATTAAAGCAAACATATCCAAATTATCCGTTAATTTTAACGTCAATAAAATTGATTGATGCTGGCGACAATTATTTTTTACGTAAACCTATGATATCTGATCACCTTATGGTGATACTCGACGATATTAGAGGAGTGAAATCAACACTAGGTCATAAGGTAGTAGTAGAACAAAAACAAGTTGATGATCATGCTGTGATAGTAGCTGAACAAACAGTCAAAACAACAACTGAAACGAGAAAGAAACACAATACACCATTATTGAGAGATAAAGAAAGCATTGCTTTTGTGGGTGAGGCGCAAGATGTAAATTTGCGTCAGCTACAAAAAAGTGACGAAATATTTTTTGATTTAGAACAGTATTTTTTAGGTTTTTTACAAAAGGCATACCAACAAGCGAAAGTAGAGCAGTGTGCTGTGAGATTAACGGGTGTGTGGCGACCAATAACACTATTTCCAGAGAGCAATCAGGTCTATATTGAATTATCAGATCGGCAGTTAAAATCAATTTGCGGTGTTTCGCTTAAAAGTAAGCGAAGTGTTATCAATGAAGAAGATATTAAAATTGAGTCACTAGAAATGAATAAAGCAACGTGGCAGTGTAAAGACCATAGTAAATACCAAGATTTAGACTTGTTTATGTGGAAAATGGCTCTGTGGACATCACGAGGTCGCTTACCTCAAGGATTACCACTTGATAGTCCAATATATCTTTTAGGTTGGCCCAATTTAACCCGCCTTATTTTAACGCCTGACGCGTTGCGTATATGTGCGTGTTGGGTGCCGCATCCACGAACAGTGATAAATATAACGGAAGTATTAGCTATACCTCAACGTTATGTATTTTCGTTTATTACGGCAAATTATATTTTGGGGTTATCAGGTTTGGCTAATAGGCAATCTGATATTTTAATTTTACCATCGGATTTTGAACCTACTAGCAAAATAAGTATATTTTCTCGTATTATGCAAAAACTAAGAATTAAGGAATGATAAGCAATGGCTGCGAATGATTATAAAATAATTTTTACAGGTCCAGTTGGTGCTGGAAAAACAACAGCAATCGCTTCGATTAGTGATATTGCACCGATAAAAACAGATACTCGGGCAAGTGACATGACACAGCATAAAAAGCAACAAACAACGGTTGCGATGGATTATGGTGTATTGAAACTAGATGAAGGTGAGCAAATCCATTTATATGGAACACCGGGGCAAGAACGTTTTGACTTTATGTGGGAGATTTTAACCACAGGAGGTATTGGTCTAGTGCTGTTAATTGATAATACACAGGATAACCCGATGAATGATCTTAAGTTTTTCTTAAATGCTTTTAAAGACTTTATTGCTCAAACTAATGTGGTTATAGGTGTGACACGAATGGATTTGGCAAAGAAACCAACAATTGAAGATTATCGTATTGAATTAAAAAAAATGTCACTTAACCCACCATTGTTTGAGGTTGATGCACGACAAAAAAGTGATATATCATTATTAGTGCAAGCGTTATTATTCACCTTAGATCCAAGTATTAAAGAAAATTAACTAATTTTTAGGGAGGAGAGTCGTTTCGGTATATAATTAATCGTTTTATTCTTTGGAGCAATTCCCTAATGAATCTTGATCGTGTCGGCTCAGGCAAAAACTTACCAGATGATATTAATGTCATCATTGAAATTCCATCGCATTCAGATCCTGTTAAATATGAAGTAGATAAAGAAACAGGTGCTTTATTTGTTGACCGCTTTATGAATACGGCTATGTTCTACCCATGTAACTATGGTTATATTCCACATACTTTATCTGACGATGGTGATCCTGTTGATGTACTAGTGATGAGCCCTTATGCGCTGATTAGTGGTAGCGTTGTACAATGCCGTCCAGTTGGCATGTTAAAGATGACAGATGAATCAGGAGAGGATGCTAAGGTAATTGCTGTACCGCATGACCCCATGTACGACGATATACAAGATATTGGTGATATTTCACAACGCAAGCTTGATAAATTATCCCACTTTTTTGAGCATTATAAAGATTTAGAAAAAAATAAATGGGTGAAACTGGATGGATGGGCAGGGATAAAAGAAGCCAAAGCAGAAATCATGGATAGTTTGGCGCGTTATAACGATGCACCTGTTAAGCCACAGTTTT
>JALSLH010000084.1 GCA_026988435.1 Methylophaga sp. | reverse complement strand
GAATAAACTCAACCATCGCCCTCGAAAAACACTCAATTTCAAAACACCTCATGAGCTCTTTTTTGATGAAAACCACCAAAAAGCTGCATGAATATTGGAATTGCACTTATTGGTTGAATCTAAGAAAGATAGTAATGCAGAAATAATCATTAAGTCGACAGATCCCATGGCGTTAAGATTACATATTATTTCGTCAAAAATAAGCTCTGAGAAAATGATTAAAGGGACAAGAAAAGGGTTTGTTAAGTCAACGGGTGGTAATATTGAACCTATAAAGTCTGAAATAGAGCAGTTTCTAAAGGCCTTTAGTGAGGATATCAAGAAAGGGGATATGTTTGAATTTGTTGCAACTGAGAAAGGTGTGCGGATCTCAAAAAATAATGAACAACAACAAACTGTTTCATCACATGCATTTAAAGAAGCATTGTTTGGAATTTGGTTATCTGAAAAACCAGTAAAAACTAAACTAAAGAAAAAACTATTAGGAAGCTAAGCCCAAGCCCTCCTCCTGAAACTATTTTTTTGCTTTAAGAATAGCTTTAATTGTTACTTTATCTTGTTTAAGCGAGGCCAACGCCTCTTTTTCTAGTTCGATATTTTTATCTAATAATGAATTCTTTAGATCCACACCAATATAGATTAAATTTTCGTACGCTAAAAATAAGGGTTTCGTGTTGCTCGCATTAATATAGGCCTTATTTTTCTGATATACGGCCTGGTAGAATTTCTTTTCTTTTATATAGGCTGGCGTCCATGTGTTATTTCTAAATTGAGTAAATTTATAGGCATCACCTGACTGCTTATGCGCTTTAAAAGCAGCGATCAGTTTATTAGCAGTGCTGTAGTAACCCTTACCAAGAGATAATGAAAAAGCATGGATATTGCTATCATTTAATTGGGGGATTTCGATTTCAGTTTCTTCAGAACCAGATTTTTGGCCACAAGCAACAATAAAAAAACTTAAAAAAAGCCATAAAATCACAGACTTTAATGAATAAATAGTGGGGTGAGACATGCGATACTCTCAATTAATGATTACACTATTATTATCGGTATAAACAGCGGAATCTTTATTTAATCTTCGCACCTATCCAGATTTCAGGTTTAGCAAGCTATGTTTATCCCGAGCTGAGGTTAAGTAAAATTTTGTCCAACTGGTTGGCAAAAGCTTGGCGGTCACTTTGACTCAATGCTGGTGGGCCACCAGTATTAACACCGCTGGAACGAAGAGAATCCATAAAATCACGCATGGTTAAGCGGGCTTTGATATTCTCAACGGTATAAAGCTCGCCCCGAGGATTGAGTGCCTGCCCCCCCTTTTCTATCACCTCTGCAGCCAGCGGAATATCTCCGGTAATGACTAAGTCACCATTATTTAAGCGCGCGACTATTTCATTATCAGCAACATCAAACCCGTGGGTAACCTGCATAAAGCTTATATAAGGTGATGGCGGCACACGCAAAGCATGATTAGCTACTAAGGTAACATTAGTTTTAGTGCGCGTAGCTGCACGAAATAAAATCTCTTTAATTACCGATGGACACGCATCAGCATCAACCCATATTTTCATTTATAGCGTTCTTTTATAGTGAAAGTTTTAGAATGAATTATAGGGTAGAAAGACATTTGTTGCATGCTGGTGGCCAACGCTATCGATCAACTGATACAGCTTATGGCCCGTTATGCTGAGGGCGCCCCTAAAATTTAATAGAAACAATTGAGTCCATTATTACACGGTATAGCTATGGGCAAACAAGATCCAAAAAAACTACGCAGATGATGATAACAGACGTCCATTATTACAAGCCTAAAAACTAGACCAAACTAGTTACTCTGTCATTTAGCTGCAATAAATACTTCATAAGGCGGTCATAAAACTTCGTTACTGTGCGAGAAACCATAACGGGGAATATCGCATGAAAACGCAATTTAGTCCGGAACAGGCAATACAGGTAAGAAGTGTTTGGATCTCAGATATACATCTTGGCTTTCGAGGCTGTAGTGCCGATCTATTATTAGATTTCTTACATCATGTGCAGTGTGATTATCTCTATTTAGTCGGCGATATTATTGATGTTTGGGAGATGAATAAGCGTGTGTTCTGGCCACAAGAGCATAACAATGTTATTCGAACCATTCTAGGCAAGGCCAAGCACGACACCAAAGTTATTTATGTTCCGGGGAATCACGATGAGATCTTACGTGATTTTGATGGCGCGGTTTTCGGTAATGTCGAAATTCGTACTGAGACAATTCATACGACAGCGGATGGTCGAAAACTGCTGATTCTTCATGGTGATAAGTTTGATTGTATTGTCAAACATTCCCCTTTTCTGGCCAAAGTCGGTGGTCGCCTCTATGACTATTTGTTGCGTGCCAATCATTGGGTGAATCTGGCTAGGCGAAAGCTCGGGTTTTCATATTGGTCACTAGCGGCATTTATTAAACATAAAGTAAAAAATGCGGTTCAGTTTATCAGTGATTTTGAAGAAGCGGTTGCTCGTGAAGCGCTAGAACAGGGCGTTGATGGTGTGGTGTGTGGACATATACATCGAGCAGAAAAAAGCAAGATTAATGGTGTGGATTACTACAACTGTGGTGATTGGGTGGAAAGTTGTACCGCCTTAGTCGAACACCCTGATGGAACGATGGAGGTTATTCACTGGGCAGATGTTATTAACAAAGCAATTTTATTGCCTAAGGCTGCTTAAATGAAACTTGTAATCGTGACCGATGCCTGGGAGCCACAGGTAAATGGGGTGGTAAGAACGCTTAAGCAAACATATGATCATCTTATTGCGATGGGGCATGACGTTTATTTAATCAGCCCTGAAGGGTATCGAACCATTCCTTGTCCCAGCTATCCATCCATTCCGCTAGCATTATTCCCTAGCAGAAAAGTATTTTCTGACTTGGATGCGATTAATGCCGAAGCCATTCATATTGCCACCGAAGGCCCGCTTGGCATGGCAGCTAGACGTTGGTGTATTCGTAGAAAAGTAAAATTTACCACGTCTTATCATACCCAGTTTCCAGAGTATCTACGCTTGCGATTGCCAATACCCTTACGTCTCTCATATGCATGGTTAAGACGCTTTCATGGGCGTGCTGAAAAAACATTGGTTCCGACAGATTCAATGCAGTCAAACTTACAAAAACATAGCTTTAAAAATGTATACGTTTGGGGGCGAGGCGTTGATACGTCCATTTTTACTCCAGATAACCCGCAGGAAATTGATCTGCCAAAACCCATTTTACTCAATATGGGGCGGGTATCAGTAGAAAAAAATATAGAAGAATTTTTACAGCAAGATATTGCAGGGAGTAAAGTTGTAGTGGGCGATGGGCCTGATTTAGACATGTTGAAAGAGCGTTATCCCGAGGTGTTGTTTACCGGTGCGAAATTTGGAAAAGAGCTTGCTTCATGGGTGGCGGCGGCAGATGTGTTTGTATTCCCCAGTAAAACGGATACCTTTGGTTTGGTCTTGCTCGAGGCGATGGCATGCGGTGTGCCTATTGCGGCGTATCCTGTCACCGGCCCAAATGATGTGGTTACTGATGGCGTAACTGGGATTTTAAATGAAGATTTAGCAGAGGCGATCACTATCGCTTTGCACCTTAATCCGCAAGATTGTATTGATTATGCAAAACAACACAGTTGGAGAAAATGTTCTGAGGTGTTTGCCCAGTATATGCATAATAATTCGAATACTACATCGCCCGGTAGTACACCTGTAATGACCCCTGTTGGACTTCATGAAGAACACTAATCTACAGGATCAACGATAGTGAAAATTGCAGTAGTGGGTTTAGGCTATGTAGGTCTTTCAAATGCGGTGTTACTTGCTCAGCATAATGAGGTGGTTGCCCTTGATGTTGTTACTGAAAAAGTAGATTTACTTAATCAGCAACAATCACCAATTCAAGATGCAGAAATAGAAGCGTATTTGGTGACTAAAGAGCTCAATTTAGTGGCAACAATGGATAAGGATACAGCTTATTTAAATGCAGACTTTGTTATTGTTGCAACACCTACGGATTATGATCCTGAAACAAATTATTTCAATACCTGCTCGGTAGAGCGTGTTATTGAAGATGTGATAGCGATTAACCCTAATGCGGTCATCATTATAAAGTCAACCGTGCCAGTTGGCTTCACCCAAAAGATCAAACAACAATTTAATCATGACACGATCATTTTTTCACCTGAGTTTTTACGTGAAGGTAGAGCGTTATACGATAATCTCTATCCATCACGAATTATTATGGGCGAGTCATCGCCACAGGCAAGAAAATTTGCAGATCTTATGGTGCAAGGTGCTCTAAAGCAAGAGATTGACGTGCTTTTTGTCGATTCAACAGAAGCCGAAGCGATCAAGCTTTTTTCCAATACCTATCTAGCCATGAGGGTGGCTTTTTTTAATGAGTTGGATAGCTATGCCGAAGTGCATGGTTTAAATACCGCGCAGATAATTCAAGGTGTAGGTCTAGACCCTAGAATTGGTCATCATTATAACAACCCTTCATTCGGTTACGGCGGCTATTGCTTGCCAAAAGATACCAAACAATTGCTCGCAAATTATCAAGATGTGCCAAATAGTTTGATTGCTGCAATTGTTGAAGCCAATAACACGCGTAAAGACCATATTGCAGAATCTATTCTAAAGTTAAAGCCAAAAGTGGTCGGCATTTATCGACTTATAATGAAACAGGGTTCAGATAATTTTCGTGCATCATCAATACAAGGCGTAATGAAGCGAATTAAAGGCAAGGGAGTTAAAGTCATTGTCTATGAACCGGTGATTACAGATAAAAAATTCTTTCGATCGAAGGTGATAAATGATCTTGAAGAGTTTAAAAAACAGGCTGATATTATTGTTGCCAATAGATTAACGGATGAAATCAAAAATGTGGCAGATAAGGTCTATACACGTGACTTATTTGGTAGTGATTAGAAAGACTTTTCGCGTTGAACAACTGTTGCAGTTTTATGTCGTTTCACCAGCCCGACAGTAAATAAAAATAGAGCAAACCAAATTAAAGCAAAGGTAATCAGCCTTTCTGGTGGATAAGGCTCTTTAAGTACAAATACACCAATTAAAAATTGCATACTCGGGTTAATATACATAATAAAGCCAACTACTGACAGATCAATGCGTCGCGTCGCCATCGCAAAAAGCACTAAAGGTAAGGCAGAAAGAAAACCCACACCCACCAGAAGCAGGGTGACAGTCGGATCACTTCCAAAGCTAAGAGATTGTGAAGGTTGCCAGCCGATCCAAAGCAAAGCAAAGGGTAAAAGCCAAAGCGTTTCAATCGTCATGCCGTTAATACCATCAATGATGCAATGCTTTCTCACCACCCCGTATAAAGCAAAGGCAAAGGCTAGAATAATACTCACCCAAGGTAACTGACCAATACTTATAAACTCCCAAAGAACCGCGATACAAGCAATAATGCCTGCCCAAACTTGTAATGGATGAAGCGTATCCTTAAAAAAGAGTCGAGCTAAAATCAAACTAACAACGGGTGAAATAAAGTAACCTAAACTTGTTTCAATAACGCGGTGTTGACCGACAGCCCAAATATAAACTAACCAATTTATGCTGATTAAAAATGCAGATAATCCTAACCAGCCCAAAAGCTTTATATCTTTTAGAGCAGCAAATAATTTCTTGCCATAACCCAATAAAAAACCGATAGCTAGAGTAGCCACTAAAGACCAAATAATTCGTTGTGCTAGCACCTCAATGGGAGATACGGAATTAAGATAGCTAAAATACAGTGGGAAAAATCCCCAGATGGTATAGGCAGCAATAGCCAGTATTAGCCCTTTTGATTGTTGTTGCATGTGTTCCAATCCAATTTAAATGTTCCCCATCATAGTTTAAATGGTAACTTAAGGTAGCACCTAAAAAAGCAGCGGAATATTATAGAGGTAAGAAATCTTGATATTTTTCGAAGGGAATAAAGAGTTATGAGTAAAGTTATAAAGATAATTATTGGTTGTCGCGGTGCTCGGAGTGGTGGTGGTCATTAGCACCTTGGATGTAAACAAAATATAAAGGTGAGTTGATTGAGGCTGTTGAACAAGCCACAGGAAGAAAATTACAAATAGGTGGTGATTTATAGCTTGCATTCTCTTTGATACCTACCGTGGTGCTTGAAGATGTAACATTTAGTAATGTTAGTTGGGGCTCTAAACCAGAGATGATTAGCCTAAATAAATTTGAAATTAAAGTTGCGTTATTGCCTTTATTGAGTGGTGACATCCAAGTTAATCGTCTAATATTACTGGAGCCGGACATTCTGCTTGAGACCAATAAAAAAGGACTGGAAAATTGGGTTTTTGCAAGCAAAGAAGTGGAAAAAAATGAATCGGTAGCATATGACTCTGAAATGTCATTACCAGCCATTGTTATTAATGAAATACTCATTAAGAACGCAAGCATTCATTATAAAGATGGTGTTACAGGTCAAGAGACTACACTTGCCATTGACAATATTGAGTTAAAAGAAAAGGGTGATAGCGGCCCGCTTTCTCTAACTATAAAAGCTGCTTATAACGAGATCCCCGTTGAAGTTAAAGGCACTATAGGCAGGATTGTAACACTGATTGAAAATGACAATTATCCACTTGATCTGATAGTTAAAGTGAGTGATGCAAATATCGGGTTGAAGGGGAATATCGCCCAACCAATGGAAGGACAAGGATTAGACTTAGATCTTGCTTTCAATATTGATTCATTATCAAAACTATCCAAGTTAGCAGGAAGCGATCTTCCTCAATTGGGACCTGTGAGCCTTACCGGAAAAGTGACAGAAAGTAAGGGGGGTGTATTCAATAAAAGCGATGAAATTATTGCTAGGGAAAACAGATTTTTCAGGTGATGTAGCAGTAAATGTTTCTGGTAAGCGGCCAGACATCACTGCTAACTTGAGCTCATCAATGATTAATTTGGTTGATTTTGCAGGCGACGATAAAGAAAAAACAAAAGAAAACAAAAACCGCATATTCTCCCCAGAGCCACTTTCATTATCAGGACTACAAGCTGTAAACGCTAAAGTGACGATTAATGCCAAGCAAGTAAAAACAAGCAGCCTAGTTCTAGGGAAAACAAAAATTGTGGCATCATTGAAAGATAGTAATTTCTTGATTAAACCGCTGAGCACGCTAATTGCTGGAGGTAGTTTAAATGGAAATATCAACCTAACTGCTAGCGGTAAAATAGCTGCGCTTACTACAGATATTAGCCTTAAAGGGCTAGAGCCTTCACAAATCGGAGACCTCAAGGGAAAAATATCGGGTGCAAAAACAGATGTCACTATCAAAGTTAAAGGAAAAGGAAATGGTAATAGTGTCAGTCAAATAATGGCAGGCCTGAATGGTAACGTATTGATTAAATCTGGTGGTGGTGCGGTTAAAGGTTTTGGAATCGGTATTGCAAATACAAGTTTATTGACAATGCTGAATCCCATGGCAGAAAGTAGTGCTGAAACGAAACTAGAATGTCTAGTGATGAATTTTGATATTAAAAATGGTATTGCTACTACAAATAAAGGAATCGCTGCCGTTACTCGTGAAATGAGTGTTATTGGTAGCGGTACAATCGATCTTAAAACTGAGAAAATAAACATCAATATTAAGCCCTCGGCACGAGAAGGGTTAGGGCTCAATGCAGGTCAATTAGCGGGCATGCTGAAATTAGGGGGAACACTAGCAGAGCCTAGCCCTACCGTTGATGCTAAATCAACATTGGTAGCGGCAGGCGCAGCTGTAGCAACAGGTGGATTATCTGTGTTAGCTAAAGGTTTGCTCGACCAGACCACAGCAGATGCCGATCCTTGCGCATCAGCGTTAGGTCAAAAACCAGCTACAACGAGCAAAAAAGAAGGCGCGCCTTCTGCAGCAACTAAAATAGTGGACACGGTGGAAGAGACAGGCGGTTCTGTGACGGATAAAACGAAGAGTTTATTTAGATAAATGGCTGTTTCAATGACTATTTTTCAAGCTGGAGCCATTAAAAATAAACTACAAAATATAGAGTATGGATTCTTGAAAAGAAAATGGAGGCTGCGGTCGGAATCGAAGGTTTCTTATTAAAGATCAGCTGTAAAACCACTGTCACATTTAAATTGTATGGTGTTGTGTTAAGCGCCATAAATGAGATCTAGAAATGACAAATGAGAACCTCGTACATCCTTTAAATGAGTTGGCGATAAACCAATTGAATGCTTATTGGAGAGCATGTAATTACCTTGCTGCTGGAATGATTTATCTTCAAGATAATCCTTTGCTACGAGAGACTTTAAAGCCAGAACATATTAAAAACCGCTTACTTGGGCACTGGGGAGCTAGTCCCGGCCTAAGTTTTAGCTATATCCACATGAATAGGCTAATTAAGAAATATGATTTGGATGCGATATTTCTTGCTGGTCCTGGGCATGGAGCACCAGGTGTTTTGGCGCCCGTGTATTTGGAAGGTACCTATTCAGAGGTTTATCCGAAGAAAAGTGAAGATCGTGATGGTATGCGTGAGTTCTTTAAGGAGTTTTCATTCCCCGGCGGTATTGGCAGTCATTGCACACCAGAAACCCCCGGATCAATTCATGAAGGTGGTGAGCTAGGTTACAGTGTTTCTCATGCGTTTGGGGCTGCCTTCGATAATCCTGGTTTGATTGTAACCGTGATAGTCGGCGATGGAGAGGCTGAAACAGGGCCGCTTGCAACGTCATGGCATTCAAATAAATTTTTAAACCCTATTCGTGATGGTGCCGTTCTACCAATTTTGCACCTGAATGGCTATAAGATTAATAACCCTACCATCCTGTCGCGTATTTCGCATGAAGAGTTAGAAGGCCTTTTCAAAGGTTATGGGTGGAAACCTTACTTTGTTGAAGGTTCAGATCCAAAAGACATGCATCAAAAAATGGCAATGGCAATGGAACAGTGTATTTTAGAAATACAAGCTATTCAGGAAGAAGCGAGGGCCACCCAAAATTTTAAACGACCACGTTGGCCTATGATTATTTTACGTAGTCCAAAAGGATGGACTGGTCCAGAATCAGTTGACGGGCATAAAGTTGAAGGTTTTTGGCGAGCCCATCAGGTTCCATTATCAGGTGTTAAAGAAAATCCTGAGCATTTAAAACAGTTGGAGCAGTGGTTAAAAAGTTATCGACCAGATGAATTATTTGATACTGAGGGTCGGTTGTTACCTGAACTTAAAGATCTTGCTCCAAAAGCAAGCCGAAGAATGAGTGCTAATCCTCACGTTAATGGTGGTTTATTACGAAAATCTCTCAAAATGCCTGATTTTCGAAATTATGCCGTCAATATTAAGCAGCCTGGCAGTGAACATGTTGAAAATACACGGCCACTAGGAAGATTACTTCGTGATGTTATGCAGCGTAACGCAAGCAATTTTAGAGTGTTTAGTCCTGATGAGAACTCCTCTAATAAGTTGGATGATATTTACGAAACGAGCAAAAAACTATGGCTAGCAGATTACTTGCCTGAAGATAAAGATGGCGGTGAGCTATCGCGTGAAGGTCGAGTTTTAGAAATGTTGTCTGAACATACTTTGGAGGGCTGGCTAGAAGGTTACTTGCTAACAGGGCGGCATGGCTTCTTTTCTACCTATGAAGCCTTTGTGCACGTCATTGACTCTATGTTTAATCAGCATGCTAAATGGTTAGATATTAGTCAAGAAATTTCATGGAGAGCGCCTATTTCTTCTCTTAACTTGCTGATAACATCGACAGTATGGCGACAAGATCACAATGGTTTTACACATCAGGATCCAGGCTTTTTGGATATTGTTGTTAATAAGAGCCCGAGCATATGCCGAATTTATCTTCCACCTGATGCCAATACCTTATTGTCAGTTGCCGATCATTGTTTACAAGCAAAAGACTACATTAATGTTATCGTTGCAGATAAGCAAAATCATTTGCAATATCTAGATATGGATTCAGCCATTAAACACTGTACGAAAGGGCTTGGCATTTGGGCATGGGCAAGTTCAGACCAAGGTCTTGAGCCAGATGTCGTAATGGTTGGAGCAGGTGATGTACCAACTCAAGAAAGCTTGGCTGCGATATGTTTATTACATGAGTACTTTACGGATTTGAAAATACGTTTTGTTAATGTAATTGATTTATTTAAGTTGCAACCTGATAGAGATCATCCGCATGGCTTAACAGATTATGATTTTGATAGCTTGTTTACAAAAGACAAACCCGTTATTTTCAATTTTCATGGTTATCCTTGGTTAATTCATCGACTTACTTATCGACGCACTAACCATAAAAACTTTCATGTTCGAGGTTACAAGGAAAAAGGCAACATCAACACACCTCTCGAACTTGCTATTTGTAATGAAATAGACCGGTTTAGTCTAGCAATCGATGTGATAGATAGAGTGGAGAAATTACAGATTATTGGTGCCCACGTTAAAGATAAATTGCGCGATATGCAGATTGAATGCCGTCAATATGCACACCATCATGGCGTCGACAAACCTGAATTTTCAAATTGGAAATGGCCGTCTAATCTAAATGTGTAAAGTCACTGACAGTGAGCAGCTGGTATTGGCCATCAATAGTGGTAGTTCATCAATAAAATATAAGGTCTTTACCTTTCCTGATGAAGCAATAGTGCTTCATGGTGAGGTGAGTGGTATTGGCTCTAATCAAGGTCGACATGTCATTCACCTGAAAGAAATTGGTCGGCACGATCTTGCCATTGAAGATGATTCTTGTGTATTACAGACCCAAGCCGATGGTTTTACTGCGATCATAAATACCTTATCACGGTTTCACGGCACAATAGGTCCATTAGATATTTCGCTTATTGGTCATCGCGTTGTTCATGGAGGCGACAAGTTTGTCGCGCCCACATTAATCAATAAATCGGTGATGGCGACAATTAAACAATTAAACCATTTAGCGCCATTACATAACCAAAATAATCTGTTGGGCATTCAAATCTGTAGTGAGGTTTTTCCAGCTATTCCCCAGGTCGCAGTATTTGACACGGCTTATCATCAAACAATACCTGAGCATGCCTATCGCTATGCTATTCCTCAAAAGTGGTACCATGATTATAAGATTCGACGTTATGGTTTTCATGGCACATCACATCAGCATGTAGCACAACAAGCAGCAGGTTTATTAGAGCGCCCTTTAGCTGAACTGAACTTTATTAGTTTACATATAGGAAATGGTGCCAGTGCCTGTGCGATTCAACAGGGTAGAAGCATTGATACATCGATGGGATTCACGCCATTAGAAGGTTTAATCATGGGCAGTCGTAGTGGTGATATCGACGCTTCTATTCCACTTTATATTCAGAATGAATATGGGTTTACGAATGAAGAAATTGAGTACATTCTTAATGCTGAGTCTGGATTAAAAGCATTAGCAGGTACAAATGATCTGTCTCAACTGTTAGAACTTGAACAATCTGGAGACCCTTCAGCCAAACTTGCATTGGATGCCTATGTCTACCGCATTCGTAAATATATGGGTGCTTATTTAATTACGCTTGGTCATGTTGATGCCATTATCTTCACCGCAGGCATTGGTGAAAATAGTGCAGAAATTAGGGAACGATGCTGTAAAAATCTAGAGATGTTTGGCGTAAAGCTAGAAACAGCGTTAAATTATCAACAGATTGATCAGAGTACATTTATTGATAAGGCAAGCGCTATTCGAGTTATTGTTGTGCCCGCCAATGAAGAATTGCAAATCGCCAATGAGGCTAGACAGGCTGTTATTAGCGTTTGAGGCTACAATTAAGTTTCTCAGAAGCCTTAATAATACTGCAACACGATTAGACTACTCTTGGCCTGTTTGATGTTCTCCAAGAGATGATATCCCATGCCTAATTCTGAGTTTGTTAAAAGCCACCCTTGCGACACGATCAAGCATGTCACTGAAAAAGGTCTAAAAAAGAAAGATCTAATTCACAGTTTCAAAGAATATTATGTCCATTTTCTTGGACGAGATGATGAAAGTCATAGTGTGCACTATGCCTATGAAGCGCTTGGTATGACAATACGAGATCGCCTGATGGAGCGTTGGAATGAAACGCATCGTACTTATAAGCAAGCTAAAACAAAAAGGGCTTTTTATCTGTCGATGGAGTATTTGATGGGGCGTTCGCTTAGCAATGCAATGATCAACCTTGGTATTAATGACGCTGCAACCCGAGCAATGAATGAATTAGGGATTGAGATTGAAGAAATAATTCAAGGTGAACTTGATGCAGGTCTAGGCAATGGTGGGCTAGGCAGGCTGGCAGCTTGTTTTATGGATAGCTGTGCCACATTACAACTACCAGTTATAGGTTATGGTCTTCGCTACGAGTACGGCATGTTCACGCAAACTATTGTTAACGGGCATCAACAAGAAAAGCCAGATCATTGGTTGAGACTTAGAAATGTTTGGGAACTTAAGCGTTTGGAATATGCACACCATGTAAAATTTGGTGGATATACAGCTGTGCAAACTGATGAGCACGGTGAGGAACATTTCGTTTGGCTTGATGCGAATGAAGTTTTAGCTATACCTTATGATACGCCTATTCCCGGGTTTCAAAATAATACTGTTAATACGCTTCGTTTGTGGAAATCAGTAGCAACCGAGGAATTTAATCTTAATGAATTCAATTCTGGCGATTATGTGCATGCAGTGGCAAAGAAAAATAGTGCTGAAAACATCACCATGGTGCTTTATCCCAACGATAGCAGTGAAAATGGCAAAGAACTTCGGCTTCGGCAACAATACTTTCTTGTTTCAGCAAGCCTGCAAGATGTAATCTCGCATTGGGTTGGGTTGTATGGTGAAGATTTCAGTCAATTTGCAGACAAAAATTGTTTTCAGCTAAACGATACTCACCCTAGCCTTGCAGTAGCAGAATTGATGCGATTATTGCTTGATAACCATCATCTTAGTTGGGATGATGCATGGGCTATCACCTCATCTTCGATGGCCTACACTAATCATACACTTTTACCGGAGGCTCTAGAAAAATGGTCCGTTACCTTGTTCAAAGAGTTGCTACCAAGACTAATGGACATAGTGTTTGAGATCAACGCACGATTTTTATCACAGGTTGCAGCACATTGGCCGGGTGATTATAACAAATTGCGCACTATGTCGGTCATTGAAGAAGGTGAAGAGCCGCAAGTGAGAATGGCCTATTTGGCAATTGTTGGTAGTTTCTCCGTTAATGGTGTCGCTGAATTGCACTCTCAATTATTACAGCGAGAAATGTTCGCTGATTTCTATGCCATATGGCCAGAAAAATTTAACAATAAGACCAATGGTGTAACACCGCGTCGCTGGTTGTTAGGTGCAAACCCAGAATTAGCATCATTAATTACTGAGACGATAGGCTCTGATTGGATACATGATCTGACATTACTAAAATCATTAATCCCGTATGCTGAGGATAAAGAATTTAGAAAACGGTGGAGAAGCATCAAACAGTCCGCGAAACAACGTTTGGCTGACTATAAACAGCAGCAACATGGTGTAACGATTAATGTCGATGCTATTTTCGATGTTCAGGTTAAGCGTATTCACGAATATAAACGCCAACTACTAAAAGTACTACATGTTATCCATCTTTATATTCGAATTAAGGCTGGTGATAAAGACATTGCTCCTCGATGTGTATTGATCGCCGGTAAGGCCGCACCTGGTTACCAGATTGCAAAAAACATCATTAAACTCATCAATAATGTGGCCACTGTGATTAATAATGATCCGGATATACAAGGTCAATTAAGTTTACTTTTTCTGCCCGACTATCGTGTATCAGCAATGGAGCAAATATGTCCAGGAGCAGATTTGTCAGAGCAAATATCCACGGCAGGTAAAGAAGCTTCTGGCACAGGCAATATGAAAATGATGATGAATGGTGCCGTCACTGTCGGAACATATGACGGAGCAAACATAGAGATATTAAAAGAAGTGGGTGAAGATAATTTCTTTTTATTCGGGTTGACGGAAGAACAAGTGAATCAAACAAAAGCTCACTATAACCCCGTTTCTATAATTGAAAATGATGACGATCTAACACAGGTAATGAATTTGCTTGAAAGTGGTCATTTTAATCAGTTAGAACCCAGCCTATTTGATGCACTTATAACTTCTCTCAAAAATAGCAATGACCCTTGGGTGACAATTGCAGATTTTAGAAGTTATATTGATATCCAAGCCCAAGTAGACATTGCCTATCTCGATCCGGTACGCTGGATAAAAATGAGTATTATGAATGTAGCATGCTCTGGAAAATTCTCATCGGATCGCAGCATTAATCAATATAACGAAGATATATGGCAATTAGAACACTTGCCCGTTTTATCCAAAACTTAAAGCTGATATTGATACATCATATATTCCACAGGTAAGTTGAAATGAAATCAAAGCATGTTTTAGCTTTTAGTGCGAAATCTTATGATCAAGAATTTTTATCTATTGTGGCAGAGAATAATCTTGAATTTGATTGTTATAATTTTGCATTAGATCCCATTAGCGCTTCGATGGCTAATGGCTATGAAGTGGTAAGCGCCTTTGTTAATGATGATTTATGTGAAAACACATTAAATATACTTGCAAAAGGAGGCACGAAATTGATCGCCCTGCGTTGCGCTGGATATAATAATGTTGATTTAAAGGCGGCTAAAAAGCTCGATATAAAGCTGGTCAATGTTCCTGCCTATTCACCGCATGCCGTAGCTGAATATACTATTGCTTTAATGTTAGCCCTAGGTCGCAATTTACCAAGAGCATACAACCGCGTAAAAGATGGGAATTTCTCATTAAATGGTTTGCTTGGATTTGATTTTTATCAAAAAACCGTTGGTATTATTGGTGGCGGTAAAATTGGGCAGCTTGTAGGGCAGCGCCTAAAAGCATTCGGCTGCAACGTTCTAGTTTATGAACCTTATAAGATGCAACAATGTGAGAAGTTGGGTTTTCAGGCTGTTGATTTAGCAACACTATTTACGCAATCAGATATTATTACCTTACACTGTCCGCTACTTGAAGATACGCGACATATTGTCAATGCTGAAATGCTTTTCATGATGAAACAAGATGTAATGCTAATCAATACTAGTCGAGGAGCATTGTTAGACACTAAAGCCGTTCTAAAGTCTATTAAGAATCGTAAAATTGCCTATCTGGGTATTGATGTCTACGAAGAGGAAAGTAATTTGTTTTTTGACGATCACTCATTAGACATCATTCAAGATGATATTATACAGCGCTTAATTACGTTTCCAAATGTAATCGTGACGGGTCATCAAGGCTATTTTACTCAAAAATCGTTGCAGCATATATGCTCAACTACGGTGACCAATATTTTGCAATTTATGCAGGGCGAACAACTCCTTAATCAGGTCATAGCTTAATTTATGTTTAATGCTGGTAGCGTTTATTCGTCATCCAGATTTGGTTGAGCACAATCTGAAAAGAAAATGGAGGCTGCGGTCGGAATCGAACCGGCGTTTACGGAGTTGCAGTCCGCTGCATAACCACTCTGCCACGCAGCCTTTATGTGGTCTTGTTTGATATAAAAGCCCCAACACCGAAGTGTTGAGGCTCTATATTTTGGTACCTAGGGCCGGAATCGAACCGGCACGGCCGTGAAGCCGAGGGATTTTAAGTCTAAACTGTAAATATAAAATTATTTAAATATCAACTGCTTAGCAATGTTCGCCAAACTTAAAAACTGTCTAAAACAACCCTAGAATAAGTGTGCACGGTACAAATACGGTACATACTTGGAACAGACGCCATTATACAAGCTTCATACTGGGAAGCAAGTTTTGTGTTTTATTTATGGCTGAGCTTTATATAGAATCATCTTGACTTTACGGGGTAGTGGTTGTCGTCATTACCAAATAACTCGTGATTGTTCATATGAATAAAAATAGATTTATTTTTTACAACAATTGAAAAGATGAAGTGATTCATACTATATTCAATTAGAGTCCAGATCTCATTCTTCTCTAGATATTCAAGAATTGAGATGGAATTGAATTTTATAGACCCTTGCTTTGAGGGTGTAGCTTTGTAGTAACTTTCTTTGGCGCACCAAATTCGATAAAAGTTTTTACACTGCTCCTCTTGGGCATCACTTTTTAAGGCGTTAATTTCTTTATCGCTCATGAAAGCCTCTGCAAGCGTAAGAATATTTTCTTTTTCTTTTATCAACTCTATGTCTACGCCGATGGGAAAGATGGATGTAGCAAAGACAATGAGTCCATTGCTGTGACTTAGGCTAACGAAAGTAGTGTTAGGGAGGTTGGAGATAATTGGTGTGGAGTCTGGACGAAAAACAAATTTCCAGCCTGAGGGTGGAATATCGAACAACTGACTTAAAGCTTGTCGCATAAGGGCGCGACTTAACAGGAATTCTCGTTTTTTATTGTTGGTCTTGAGGGCATCTAGCCGCTGACGTTCTGATGGGCTGAGTAGTTGGATTGTATCTTGTTCAATTTTTAGAGAATTGTCTCCAACCCTGGCTGTCCAGAGTTGGAGGTTGGAGTCCGGTGAGGGCATTTATTTACTAAGTTTTACCACTTCACCTGTTAAAGCAGCGCCGGTCATAAATCCACCTGCATGACATTCAAATTCTGTTGTGCTTTTTACGATATTTTTCTTGTAGTAGCTAGCAATATTGATTATGGCGTTGCCACCTTCTCTTTCTGCTCGTGCCTGTAGCGCTAGAAGTGCTGATAACATTACCCATTGGCAAGCCGTTTCATCGCTTTTATTAAAAGAATTTGTTTTTTTATTTGTAGGGAAGTTACCAAATGATTTTATAATTTTAGGGTGAGACTGATCGCCAAAATATAGCGCGATGTTAGGGTTGAGTTTTTCTTTATAGTCAGCGGTTTCTAATGCCTCTGCAATTGACATCATATGTTTTGTATCACGGCTGTGAGCTTGTGTTGTCAGTAACATTAATGAAAGGGAGAATAATACAGTTATAAGTTTCACGATTCTATAAGCTCCAGATTTTAAATTTAAAAAGCAATTATATCTGTGACGAGAAGTGAACTCAATACATAAATGGTTGATAAGCCATAATTTATAGCGATAAAGTTATTGCATTAAACCATCAGGCAAGTAAAATGACTTTTTGACGATAAATAAATATAGAGATTCCATTTGGTGGTTAGGTTTAAGGTTGAATCGTGGGCGGCATTGGCCCCTAGTTTAGAGCAAGAGGGTGATTGGCTGAAATGGTTGTCAGCTCCAAAGCCTATTGATGAGCCATTACAAAAAATACCGTTAAAAGAAATCCCCCCCCTTTTAAGACGGCGATTTAATATGCTTGGGAAGTGTGCGATGGGCGCTGTCTTGCAGGTGGTGAAAGAGGACGACAGGATCCCAAGTATTTTTGCATCGAGACATGGTGATACAGCGCTGACTTTATCATTGCTGGAAGAAATGGGTAAAGATGAACCTATGTCGCCCACTAATTTTAGTCTTGCTGTGCATAATGCCGTGAGTGGGCTTTATTCTATAGCACGGAAAGATACCAGCGCTGTGACGTCGATTGCGGCGATGAGTGGACTTGTTTTAAATACATTGTTTGAGGCGGTAGGTCAGCTTCAAGAAGCTGATCGAATTCTTTGTGTTGTTTATGATGCTCCTCTTCCTGCTTTATATCAGTCCTATTGTTCTTGTGAACCCTTTCCATATGCAATTGCAATGATTTTAACAAAAGAGCAAGGTGAAGCCTACACTATTGAACAGCTTGAGGATGCTTCTAAAAACACACCAAGGATGAGTGATTCTAATGCAGAATTATTACCATTTATGTCATTGTTGACAGGGTTGTCTTCAAACATGAAAATACAATTGAATAACAGTGAGTGGGTGATAAAAAGGCAGGACGTGAATGCTTCTAGATAAAGTGCGTTATGGTTGGCGTTGGCTTGCCACAGCATTTAGTTTTTTTATGTTTGGTGTGGGAGGGATCGTGATTCCTCTTATCGTTGTGCCTATTTTATATTGTTTGCCGGGTGGCCGAATTCGTCGTGAACAACGAGGCCAGAAATTTATACATTATTCTTTTGGTCGGTTTATATGGATGATGAAGTTTTTAGGTGTGCTTACGTATGAAGTAACTGATGTGGAGCGGTTAAAACACGCGAAGCTTATATTAGCTAATCACCCTTCTTTGCTTGATGTTGTTTTTCTCATCTCGCTTGTACCGAATGCAAACTGCATCGTCAAGGCAGCATTAATACGTAATCCTTTTATGCGAGGACCTATTAAAGCCGCCGGATATATAATTAATGATGGCGATGCCGAAGATGTAATTACTGCAGCAAATGAAGTATTTGCTAAAGATCAGGCTATGATTGTCTTCCCAGAAGGGACTCGAACAGAACCTTCAAAATTAATTCGGCTTAAACGGGGTGCTGCGAATATAGCGGTTCGAACAATGGTCGACATTACGCCTGTTTTAATTAGTTGTGTGCCTACAACATTAACGAAGCAGGATCGCTGGTACCAAATACCTGATACGCCGATGCATTTTCGGATTAGAGTAAAAGAAAAAATAAGTATTGCACCCTATATAAATGATTTGAGTGCGACCAAAGGTGCGCGAGCACTAACGCAAGATTTAACGACGTATTTTAATAATGAGGCGGGATAGATGAGTGAGTTGCATGATGAGATTAAGCAAATGATAATTGATTGCTTAGATTTAGAGGACATTGATGCTGATGAAATAGTGGATGATGAGCCATTATTTGTTGAAGGGTTAGGGCTCGACTCGATTGATGCTTTAGAAATTGGTCTGGCCATTCAGAAGGGATATGGAATTAAGCTTAAATCGGATTCAGATGATACGCGGGAGCATTTTTCTAGTGTAAATGCATTGGTTTCATTAGTTGAAACGAACAGAACAAAATAATAGAGAACATAAATAATGAATAATCGGGATGAAATTTTTCAAAAAATAGTAACGGTTTTTGAAGATTTATTTGAAGTTGATCCAAAAGAAATCACACTAGAATCTAACCTTTATGAAGAATTAGATATTGATAGCATTGATGCGGTTGATTTAGTGATCGAATTGAGAAAAATGACCGGCAAAAAAATTCAGCCTGATGAGTTCAAGTCAGTGCGAACAGTTCAAGATATTGTGGATCAGATTGATAAATTAATGAATGGCTAGCACATGAAAAAGCCATTGATGTTGATAGCTATCATTGCATCTCTTTGCTATCCCTTTGCAGTTTATTGGGGCTTGCAGAACTATGATGCTAAGTTATTACTGCCTATTTTATTAGTTATATTAGCAATAAGATGGTTTGCACTTGATGGGCATTCTGAGCGAAAAGTGGTGTTGGCAACGGTGCTGGGCATCATCACCGTTATATTTATCGGTGGCAATCAACTAGGGCTAAAATTTTATCCAGTAATGATGAATTTTGGTTTTTTGGTTTTGTTTGGCAGTAGTCTATTTTCAGCCACTAGCTTTGTTGAGCGATTGGCTCGAATTAAAGAGCCTGATTTACCGCACAAAGCAATAATTTATACACGTAAAGTAACATGGGCTTGGAGCCTCTTTTTTCTTATAAACGGAACCATTGCAATGGCAACCGCACTCTGGGCAACTGATGAGGTATGGATGTTATATAACGGAATGATTGCATACTTGTTAATGGGGCTTCTAGCTGGGGCTGAGTGGCTAGTTAGACAACGAGTAAGACGAGACGACTAAGATGTCTAAAATAACGCCCTTATCTAACTGGCTGATTCAACAACCAAAGCAGCTTGTTGCGACACAAGCTGGTGAGGCCAAAACGACTGAAGACTTACTGAAGCGGGTCAGTTGTTGGGTTAAGTTATTGTCAGGAAAACAAGGAAAGCGTTGGGCACTATATCACGCTGACGCATTTGAATTTTTAGCGATCTTGCTCGCGTTATGGCAGTTGGAAAAACATGCCTGTGTGCCAGGAGATAATTGTGAAGGAACAGTAGCTCAATTACATGATCATGTAGATGGCTTTATCGGTGATTTTCCTGACGGCTTAGAAGTTGATGATTGTGAAGTTGAAATCGAGGCTGTGAATTGGCATAAATTAAATCCAAACTCCGTTGCCATAGAAATCTATACATCGGGATCAACCGGCGACCCCAAAGCGATAATTAAAACCATTTCTCAGCTAGAATTGGAACTGGAAACATTAGAGAAGCAATGGCCAACTGAAGATGGTGTCGTCTTGACAACTGTTTCTCATCAGCATCTTTATGGAATGACGTTTCGATTATTATGGCCGTTCAGTTCGGGAATCCCTTTTACTCGTTATTTATGCGAATATTCAGAAGATATTTTCCATCACGCCCATTATTACCCTAAGTTTTCAGTGATCTCTAGTCCCTCACATTTGAGTCGAATTAATACGACAGTAAATTGGGCTGAGTTAAACGGTCGTTGCCAACATGTAATATCATCAGCCGCCCCATTGGAAAAGCAAGACAGCCTATTTATAAGCGCGCTTTTTAATGCGCCGGTACGAGAAATATATGGTAGCTCAGAAACGGGAGTTATTGCTTGGCGAACCCAACAAAAAACGGTTGATAAGGCTATGTGGCATGCCTTGCCATATGTAGGATTAACATCTTCATTGGATGACAGGTTGGCCGTGACCTCTCCTTTTCTTGGACAACAAGAAGCCTTAGTGCTGTCTGATCGCGCTGTCTTCGGTAAGTCTGGTGAGTTTGAGCTAAAAGGACGGGTAGATACCATCGTAAAAGTCGAAGGTAAGCGAGTCTCTTTGACGGCAATGGAAAAGTTATTAATGAACAATAGCTGGGCAAAGGAAGTTAAAGTGCTTACGCTCAGTCGTAACCGAATGGAAACAGCCGTTGCTATGCGCCTTACGACAGAAGGGGATGCACAGTTAATGTTGCTAGGTAGGCGGGCATTCATTAAGCAGTTTAAAAGTGACTTATCTCATCATTTTGAATCAACGGTACTACCACGTCGGTGGCGATTTATAGATCAGATGCCTTATAACGCTCAAGGAAAACTACCTTTAAAAGCTATACAACTACTATTTGATCTGCATCCTGTTATTAAGTGGCCAAAAATCAGAAGGTTAGATGTGGATGGAGCTCAAGTAGAAATACAATGTAATATTCCAGCGGAACTACTTTATTTTGAGGGGCATTTTGATGACAGGGCAATTTTGCCTGGCGTGACCCAAGTATATTGGGCTGAGAAATTGGCATGGCAATTATTGCCGATGAGTGGACGATTCAACCGATTGGAAGTAATTAAGTTTTTACAGATCATTGAGCCCAATGACGAAATTGTGATTAATTTGGAATACAATGTCATTAAGAAGAAATTGATATTTAAGTATCAGTCAGAAAAAGGACTTCATTCCAGCGGGCGAATTTGTTTTGAGTAGCCTAGAATTCAAGCCTATAGTTATTATTCCTGTTTATAATCATGAGCGCGCTATTCGTCAAACCTTGCAGGATGTACTCATGCATGATTATCCCGTTTTGTTAGTGGATGACGGCAGTGACAGAGAATGCAGTAATATTTTGATTGAGCTGGAGAAAATTCATCCACAACGTGTCTCGTTATTACGGCTGGATGAGAATAAAGGTAAAGGGGCGGCGGTTAAGGCGGGCTTTAGGCTTTCATTTGAAAAAGGCTATACACATGCTTTGCAAGTTGATGCCGATGGACAACATGACTTAGCTGATTTACCTCACTTTATGCAGATAGGGAAAGATAACAGGGATAGTGTTATTGCGGGGTATCCAGAATATGATGAATCGGTGCCAAAGGGACGATACTATAGCCGTTATTTAACGCATATTTGGGTGTGGATAAATACACTTTCATTTGAGATAAAAGACAGTATGTGTGGATTCAGGCTTTACCCCTTGGCCGAGATTATCACACTCCTAAATCAAGAACCTTGTGGCAATAGAATGGATTTTGATACTGAGATCATCGTACGCTGGGTATGGCGCGCTGGAAAAATTGAAAATGTATTAACAAAGGTTCACTATCCTATAGATGGTGTCTCACATTTTGATGTGTTTCATGATAATGTGCGGATCTCATGGATGCACACAAGGTTGTTTTTTGGCATGTTGAAGCGATTACCATTAATCCTTTGGCGGAGAGCGTAAGTGGTAAAATCAGAAAATCATTGGTCAAAGGCAAAGGAGTCAGGAACCCTTCTAGGGATGAAATCTTTATTGATTATATATCGTGTTTTTGGACGCCTAGGTTTTCGAATTATTTTATTTCCCATCATGGCATATTACTATTTGGTGGGGCGACCGGCTAGGGAAGCATCACAGCAATATTTGAAACTAGTAAAGCCTTATTTAGAGCCTGAAAAGGCTAATTCACTGACTTCATTCAAGCATTTTTTAATGTTTGGCGAAATAATGTTAGATAAATTTCTTGTCTGGATGGGCGAGATCAGTAGAGAGGATGTGATTTTTGAGACGCCGACAATTTTAGCTCGACTCGACGGTCAAAAAGAAGGCGGCATCATTATTGTTTCTCATTTGGGGAACGCAGAAGTATGTAATGCTCTAGGACAACAGTTGCCGGGCATTATGCTGACCGTTTTAGTGAATACTGAGAATGCAGAAAAATTTAATTCTTTGATGAAGAAAGTTAATGATAGCTCAAAGATTAAATTGTTACAGGTAACTGATATATCACCGGCAACGGCTATGATGTTGTCAGATCGAATTGATAATGGTGAATTTATCGTTATTGCTGGTGACAGAACTCCAAGCAATGAAAGCCAAGCTAGAGTTTCCAATGTGCAATTTTTAGGTCGTAATGCTCCGATGCCACAAGGCGCCTTTATTTTGGCTGGTTTATTAAAATGTCCGGTATATGTGATGTTTTGTTTAAAGAAAAAGGCGACGTATCACATCTATGTGGAGTTATTTTCTGAACGTCTAAAATTCTCGCGAAAAGAGCGTCAACAAGCGATAACAGAGGTAGTACAATCTTATGCCGCGCGGCTTGAGTATTATTGTAAAAAAGCGCCATTGCAATGGTTTAATTTTTTTGACTTTTGGGAAAACAAAACTCAAAAGGATGAGCATCGTGATTCAACAACAGGAAGTTAAACAATGCGAGTAAATGAAGAAGAAATTGTTATAGAAGTACCATTTCATGATGTGGATGTTATGCGAGTAGCCTGGCATGGCCATTATGTTAAATATCTTGAAATTGCACGTTGTGCATTACTGGATAAAATCGATTACAACTATCCTCAAATGGAAGAATCTGGTTATGCATGGCCGGTTATTGACCTGCGGATTCGTTACGCGCATCCCTTGCGTTTCCAGCAAAAAGTGGTTGTTAATGCCAAGATTGTTGAATGGGAAAACCGTTTGAAGGTGAGTTATTTAATTTCAGATTTGGAAACAGGTCAACGCTTAACAAAGGGTTATACAGTACAAGTTGCCGTTGATATGAAAAATGGTGAAATGCTGTTTGAATCGCCAAAGGTACTTTATAGAAAATTAGGGTTCGAGTATGAATAAAGTATTGTTGCTATGCACCCTGTTGCTTACTTCAACCTTGTCATATGGGGAGCTTAGTTATGATGAGCTAAGCAAGTTATCTACGGCACCAGAATATCTGGAGGGTAAATTTTCCCAAGATAAGTATTTAATTGAGCTGGATGCACATCTAGAATCGTCTGGGCAATTTAATTATCGGCGTGGGAAATCAATTCAGTGGGAAACCTTAGAGCCCATCCAAAATATTTTACTGATGACACCTCAAAGTATCACCAATAGTCAGGGTGAAAATGAGATTGTAAGCTTACAGGCAGATTCTAATCCAGCAGTAACCATTCTAAGTGATATTTTCTTTTCGGTGCTTACTGCAGAGTGGAAACAACTGGCGGCTTATTTCACTTTATCAGGAACAGTAAAGGATGATCATTGGCAGGTTGAGTTGGTACCAAGTGATAAAGCAGTAATGCAAGTAGTTGAACGGGTACAGTTAACGGGCGATACCTTATTGCGAGAGCTCATTTTTTTTGAAAAAAATGGTGACCATACAACGATAATATTTTCTGAATTGATTCAATGAGCCAGAAGTTTAATCCTATTGGAATAGCTTGGCTACTGGTGGTTATTCTGGTGAGCGGGGTTGCTATCAGTTCAGGGGGCAAATTTGATTCAAGCCTTATGACCTTGTTGCCAAAATCTGAGCAGCAACCGATAGTGCAAGCTGCAACAGAACAAATGGCGGATCGTTTTTCTAAGCGCTTGCTGTTGTTAGTCTCAGCTGAAGATGAAAACAAAGTTAGGAAAGCAATACCGCTATTAGCTAATCAGATGGGAAAGCTGCCTGAAATTACGGAGATTGATTGGCAGGTGAGTGAAGACGAGATTGAATCGATCCAAAATGAATTATATCCCTATCGATTTTCTGTGCTGGACCATAATAGTAGAGCGCTGTTGTTGGATAACGATTTTCAACAGATCCAAAATCGAGCACTAATACGATTGTACAGTCCTTTATCGATTGGAAAAACGAGCCTAGTTGATGACCCTTTTAGCTTATTTTCAGAATTGAATCAAAATAGAAAAAATGAATTAAAGATAACCGTATCCAACTCATTATTAAAAATAACCAGTGCAAGCAAGCCGACCTATCTGATGATGCTCACGCTCTCAGAACAGCCTTTTTCTCCTACATTACAGCGTAATATCTTAGGTGCAATTACTGCCCAAGAAGCAGTGCTTAAAAAGAGCGGAGTGACTATTCAGATGTCAGGAATGTTATTGCATGCTGAATTGGGTGCACGCCAAGCCAATAAGGAGATATTGACCATCGGTGTTGGCTCAATGATTGGGATCATCGTACTTATGTTGATGGTTTTTCGGAAATTTAAACCAATCGGATTGATGTTGATCTCTATTTTGGTTGGGTGCGTAATGGCGGCCTCAGTAACATTATTTATCTTTGGGAAAATACATTTAATTACGGTGGCCTTTGGTGCGGGTTTAGTCGGAGTCTCAATTGATTACTCCCTACACTTTTTATGTGAACGTCAGGTATCAGCATCGAAACGTGTATTACAGAAAATTCTACCTGGCTTATTGCTCGGCTTATTTTCAAGTGTGGCGGCATATACGGCACAAGCGCTGTCTCCTTTCCCTGGTTTACAACAAATGGCTGTTTTCTCAGTCGTTGGCTTATCAGCATCGTGGTTAACAGTTGTTTTGTGGTACCCATTTTTCACTAGGAATAACTCAATTCAGCCACTCAGTGCTGCAAAAAAATTAAATAATTTCCGTAATGTCTTCCCTAGAATCGGTGAGAATAAAATTCTTCTTGTATTTATATTTATCATGGTTGCCTGGTCATTAAATACAATAAAAAACAGTGAAAGCCTAGATGATATACGCTTATTACAAACATCACCTGTAAGCTTATTAGCACAAGAAAAAGAAGTCCAGCAGCTATTAGGAAGTAGCAGTAGTTCGCAATTTTTATTGCTTAGTGGCGATACACTTGAAGAGTGTCTACAAAAAGAAGAAGACATAACGCCTCTATTAGATCGTTTAATCAATAATGGACTGCTGAAAGGGTATCAGTCATTGACTCAACATCTTCCTTCTATTAAGCGACAAGATGAAAATATAACGCTTGTTCGACAATTATATGAGCAGCAACTTACCCCGTTTTATGACAAAATTCATTTCGCTAATGATAAGGCTTTAAAGGCGCTCACGACGCTTGAACGTAATTCACATCGTTTGCAGCCAGAAGTCTGGTTGCAACAACAAAATAGCGAACCGTGGAAAGATCTTCGCGTTGTATCTGATCATCTGACTGCGACAATAATTCGATTCACTGGAGATATTAATGAAGATACCAAGGCGGCATTAATTGCTCTATCGGACAACAGCGATGGAGTGGAATTTATTGACCAAGTACAAAACATCTCTAAGTTGATGACAAATTTCCGGAGTGAAATAACGGGGCTCATCCTTGGAGCATATTTTCTAGTATTTCTGGTATTGCTCGCGCGATATAAAGCACAGGTTTGGCGAATTATTTTGCCGCCATTATTGGCTTCTATTTTTACACTCGCATTATTGGTTCATTTTGAGCAGGGTTTAAATTTGTTCCATTTAATGGCGTTAATTTTAGTATTAGGTATTGGTCTAGATATGGGGATCTTTTTAAGTGAGTCGAGTGATGATTCACATACTTGGCTAGCTGTTTCCTTATCCTCCTTTACCAGTTTATTAGCATTTGGATTATTAGCATTTAGCGATACCCCGGTATTGCATCATTTTGGTTTAACTGTCTTGATAGGGCTAACGTTGGTTTGGTTATTAGCCCCTATTATGAGAGAAAATATTGTGGAGAAAGACATAGATGAGCGTGGAACAACAACAATTTGATATTGTAGTAATTGGAGCTGGGCCTTCAGGCTCGGTTTCTTCTGCACTATTAAATAAGAAAGGATATCGAGTTTTAATTCTAGAGAAAGCGTATTTTCCACGTTTTTCAATTGGTGAAAGTTTATTACCTCAATGTATGACATATTTAGAACAGGCAGGCATGTTGCAGGCTGTTGAGGATGCTAAATTCCAATATAAAAATGGCGCGGCCTTTACACGTGGCGATCAGTATGAACATTATGACTTTAGAGAAAAATTCACAGCAGGATGGGGAACAACATTTCAAGTTCAGCGTGATCGTTTTGACAAGATTTTAGCTGATGAAGCAGAAAAGCAAGGTGTAGAAATTCGTTATGGCCAGTCCGTAACATCCTTTCAGTCATTGTCGAATGGGCCGCTTATTACGGTCAACAATGAAGACGGTAGTGAATATCAAGTAAGTGCCAAATTTGTATTGGATGCGAGTGGCTTTGGGCGAGTATTGCCTCGAATATTAGAACTGGAAAAGTCATCTTCATTGTTACCCAGAAGTTCAGTTTTCACTCACATAGAAGATAATATTACTGACAGTCGTTATGATAGAAATAAGATCCTTATTACGGTGCATCCAGAGCATCATGAGATTTGGTATTGGCTGATCCCTTTTAGTGACGGGCGAGCTTCAGTAGGAGCGGTTGTACCTCAGGATTATTTAAATGCAATGGACGGAGATTCTGAAAGTAAATTGAAAACATTGATTGCTGAAGGTGGCATGCTTGCTGATGTATTAGCTGATGCTAAGTTTGATACACCAGTACGCTCACTTGGTGGTTATTCTTGTGATGTCAGTTCGCTTTATGGTGATAACTTTGTATTACTAGGCAATGCAGGTGAATTCCTTGATCCTGTGTTTTCTTCAGGCGTTACCATTGCTTTGGCCTCAGCAAGTTTAGCTGCTGCTGTGGTTGATAGGCAGTTGTCAGGGGAAAATCCAGATTGGGAGCAAGAGTTTGAGTTGCCAATGAAAAGGGGGGTGAATACCTTTAGGGAGTTTGTGGAAGGCTGGTATGACGAGCGATTCCAAGATGTTGTTTTTTCAAAAATAAAAAATGACAAAGTGACGCGAATGATAAGCTCTATTTTAGCAGGGTATGCATGGGATACTAATAATCCTTATGTAAAATCCCCATCTCGACTATCTATACTGGCAGAGCTATGTCGCAACGAGTAATAGTGTGGAGTATTATTTTGCTTTTGCTGACGGGATGTAGCCTTTTTTCAGTCACCTCACAGCCAGCTAAGCAACTACTTTTATTGTCTCCAAAAGAAGGCCCTAGTGCTGTCTTGTTGAAGCAAAAAGTGACTATGGAGGCGCGAGGTGAGCAGCATCAATTCTTAGTTGTAATTCGTATCGAGCATGACCAATTAAAGTTAAGGGCGCTGTTGCCTACGGGACAACCACTATTATCTTTGGATTATGACGGGTATTCATTACAGCAAAGTAATACTTCATCGTTAGTTTTACCTAGTGAAGAAATTTTGGCTATGATGCAGTTTGCTTTGTGGCCAGAAAAGGCGATAGAAAAAGCTTATCGCATGGAAAATGGTTGGCAACTTGAACTTAGTTCTGAGCAGCGTTTGTTGTTCATGTCCATGGCCACGGAGAAGGTTGTTAGTGTCAACTATCTGAGTAACGACGAGATGATAATTGAAAATTACGATCACCAATATCGGGTCATTATTAAAACATTAGGGACGATGGAATTATGACGACGACAAGATGTTATCTCAACGCCATGGGGGTTTTGTGTTCAGCTGGTGACTCTAAGAAGGCTGTTAAAGAAAGCCTAGATTCTCTTCAAGCCGCTTTGACAGTAACAGATAAATTTGGCTCTGATGAAGAATTGCCGATCGGACTCTACCATGGTGAATTGCCCGTTAACCCGTTACCCGACAAAAAATGGCAGAGTCGAAATAATCAATTTGCATTAGCCGTTTTAGAGCAAATAAATACTGAAGTAGCCGCCGCTATAACCGAGTTTGGGGCAAGTCGTGTCGGTGTAATTATTGGCACGAGCACCTCGGGAATAGCTGAAAGTGAGCCGGCTATTCGAGAATGGGTTGATGCTGGTGAAGCACCTGACTATTATGATTATGGACTGCAAGAAATGGGGGCAACAGCTCAATTTGTAGCTGAGGTGTTAGGTGTTAGTGGCCCTGTGTATGGTATTTCGACAGCGTGCTCTTCTGGGGCAAAGGCACTGGCTTCTGCTCGACGTTTAATTCGCTCAGGCATCTGTGATGTAGTTATTGCTGGTGGCGTAGATACACTCTGCCAGCTTACAGTTCAGGGGTTCTCCTCGCTTCAAGCTGTGAGCAACAGCCGCTGTAATCCATTTAGTAAAAATAGAAAAGGGATCAATATTGGCGAGGGTGCAGCGTTATTTTTAGTTTCATCGGCTGAAAAAGGAGTGGAACTTGTTGGCGTTGGCGAGGGTAGTGATGCACACCATATTTCAGCACCAGACCCGACGGGCAATGGGGCTATAAGGTGTATGTCTGCGGCATTGAGCGATGCTAATATCGCGGCCAGTAAAGTGGACTATGTTAACTTGCATGGAACAGCAACAGCATTGAATGATAAAATGGAATCAAAAGCCATGAATCATGTGTTTGGGGATGAGGTTTTTTGCAGCTCAACAAAACCTTTCACAGGGCACACATTAGGTGCGGCAGGCGCTGTTGAAGCAGCCATTTGCTGGATAATGCTTGAAAATAATAATGATGAAACTTTATTGCCAGTCCATATATGGGATGGGGTTAATGACCCCTCATTACCATCTATTAATTTAGTGACTCCTGATAGTAAAATAGATGACGACATCCACTATGTTCTCAGTAATTCCTTTGCGTTTGGCGGGAATAATATTTCTCTGTTACTGGGACGGATTTGATGAGTAAGAAATTTGAAGTAGCAGATTTAGTTCCTCATTCGGGCAGTATGAGCTTATTGGACGAGGTTATTGATTATGGCGATGATTGGCTGCACGCAACGGTTAAAATCACACCCAGCTCCATGTTTCTGGATGATAGAGGCGTTCCTTCTTCCGTAGGTATTGAATATTTGGCGCAGGCTGTTGCAGCTTATGCTGGATTACAAGAGCGTAAGGGTGGGGGCAAGCCAAAACTTGGGTTCCTACTAGGGGTAAGAAAATATTTATGTTCGACGGATTACTTTCCTATCGGTAAAACATTATTATTGCAGGTTACTTTAGAAATGCAGGCTGACAATGGGCTTAATGTGTTTCAAACAGTGTTAACAAGCGAAGGGATAGAAGGCTCTGCTAGGCTAAATGTTTTTCAGCCTGATGATGCAGAGAAATTTTTACAAGGTGATTTTTGATGACAGAAACAGTTCTGGTAACAGGTTCTAGTCGAGGTATTGGTAAAGCCATTGCATTACGTCTAGCAAGGGAAGGCTATGACTTAGTGCTTCACTGCCGTAATAATCGAGAGCAAGCAGATAATGTTGTGGCAGAGATTGAATCTTTGGGGCAACATGCGCGTGTTTTGCAATTTGATATTTCTGATCGCGCAATATGTAAAGAGATATTAGAGGCAGATATTGAAGAATATGGTGCCTATTATGGTGTGGTATGTAACGCAGGAGTGGCTAGAGATAACGCTTTTCCAGCTATGCCCTCAGATGAGTGGGACCTCGTGATAAGAACTAATTTAGATGGGTTTTATAATGTACTGCATCCTATAATTATGCCGATGATTAGACGGCGTAAACCAAGTCGCATTGTTACCTTGTCATCAGTATCTGGTGAAATGGGCAATCGAGGGCAGGTTAATTATAGCGCTGCAAAAGCAGGGATTATTGGTGCAACAAAAGCACTGGCAGTTGAGTTGGCTAAGCGAAAAATTACGGTAAATTGTGTTGCTCCAGGGCTTATTGACACAGAAATGACGGAAAATGCACCGGTGGAAGAGGCCTTGAAAATTATCCCTATGCAACGTGTTGGACGAGTTGAAGAAGTTGCGGGTACAGTAAGTTTTTTAATGTCTGAAGATGCCGGGTATATTACTCGGCAAGTTATATCTGTAAATGGTGGAATGTATTAAATGAAACGAGTAGTTGTAACGGGAATGGCAGGTTTTTCACCTATAGGAAACGATTGGCAAACAATTCGGAAAAATTTGAAAGACCTAAATACGGGTATTACACGTATGGATGAATGGGATAAATATGATGGCTTAAATACACGTCTTGGCGCGCCAGTCACCAATTTTGAAATGCCCAAGCACTATAACCGTAAAGCGCTTCGAAGTATGGGTAGGGTTGCCCAGTTTGGCGTTCTGAGTACCGAGCTTGCCTTAACGGACGCTAGCCTACTCGGTGCAGAAATATTGAAAAGTGGTGATGTGGGTGTTGCTTATGGATCTTCTGCGGGGGATACCGATGCTATTGCTGATTTTGGCAATATGTTATTACACTATTCATGTGACGGTTTAAATGCAAATTCATATATAAAAATGATGGCACATACCTCTCCTGTCAATATTGGTATTTATTTTGGTTTGCAAGGGCGCGTATATACGACATCAAGTGCGTGTACTTCAGGAAGCCAAGGAATAGGATTGGCATATGAAGCAATAAAGCATGGGCAACAAAAAATTATGGTTGCGGGTGGTTGTGAACGGTTATGTGCTTCAGAAGCCGCGGTGTTTGACACGCTCTATGCAACAAGCATTCGAAATGATGAAGCAAACCTTACACCAAGACCTTTTGATAAAGACCGGGATGGCTTAGTGATTGGAGAAGGTGGCTGTACGTTAGTGCTTGAAGAGATGGAGCATGCTCTTGAGCGAGGTGCCGTTATTCATGCCGAACTAATAGGGTTCGGAACCAATTCTGATGGTAGTCACATTACACAGCCATCATCAAAAACAATGGCTGGCGCGATACGATTATCATTGGAAGACGCTCAGCTTTCTTCATCAGAAATTGGCTATATAAGTGCACATGGAACGGCGACAGATAGAGGCGACATAGCTGAAAGTCAGGCGACGGAAGCTGTTTTTGGAAATAATACTCCCATCAGCTCATTAAAAAGCTTCATGGGCCATACTCTGGGTGCATGTGGCGCTTTGGAAGCATGGGTGATCATTGAGATGATGAAGGACGAGTGGTTTCATGCAACAGCAAACCTTGAAGAGGTAGATTCAAATTGCGGTGATCTTGATTACATTATGCATGAGGGACGTAATCTTAAAACAGATTACGTGATGACTAACAATTTTGCTTTTGGCGGGCTCAATACATCATTGATCTTTAAACGTTGGAATAAAGGATGATATTAATGAAAAAGACACAAATGATTGGCGGACTACTTGCCTTGATGATGGCTGCGCCATCTATGGCATATTTGAATAATGATGAACGAATTGATGATTACTTAAAGACCTTGGAGACAGGTAGTCTTGATAAACAAGAGCTAATGCTAAATAGATTGCAATGGTCAGGGCTTACTTCCCCTCGCTTGTATGATGAAATTGCTGGCAAAGTTGAGTCACAGTATTTAACCTGAATCCTGTTTAAGAAAAGGGAACTAAACGCCTGTTAACCGATCAGATCTTTTACGACAAAGATTTTGATGAAAGGAAAACAGGCTCATGAACAAATTAACAGACATATTCTGTGAT
>JALSLH010000083.1 GCA_026988435.1 Methylophaga sp. | reverse complement strand
TGTGGACTTATAATAACGAACGACCTAATATGGGAATTGGTGGTATTACACCAATTCAGAAATTAAAATTAACACAGAGAAAAATATCTACTACTGATCTCCATTAAAAATGGGGGGATTACCATAATAGTCCACTATTTCTACAAGATAATGGAATCATCATTTAATATTCCACTCAATGCCAACGTAAATAGAACGTTGTATTTCCGCTGCAGGTGATGCAAACAGATCATCAATAAATTCTTTATGAGCACTTTCTAGTAAATTTTGCCCCGTAATTGATAGCTTTATATCAGGGCTTACTTGATAGTTTACTTTTAAATCTAGTGTTGAATAGGATGGCACATGATAGGCATTGCCGTTATCTCGCAGAGGACTAAATACATCAATGCTATCAACATAGCGAAAGGTTCCTGATAGCTTCCAATTAGCGTTAATTTGGTGATTAAATTGTAATGATAGACTGTTTCTAGGTGTCGAATCGACATAGGGAGAGAATAAGCCTACACCATCATAATCTGCCTTTATCTTCTTCCAGCTATAATTAAACGAAAATTGCCAATCTTTAGATGGATGCCACTTTGTGCTTAACTCAACACCATGACTGTGTACATTTAATGCGTTGCCGCCTTTGAGTGCAATATGTGTTGGCGGGAAAGCTGTTGGCATAACAATCTGTGTTGACCGCGAATCATTATATCGATAAATAAACCCCGCCAAGTCTGTTGAGAAAGATGATGCCCACTGTCTGCGCCACCCAAAATCAAATGCGTATAAGTCTTCTGGTTTTGTGAAGTCATTAGCATCAGCAATAACGGGTAAAAATAATGTTGCACTTGATGGAGGAGAAATAACAAATTTTGATTCTCGCTCACCGCGTGTTGATTGACGTGATGCTTTTGATATAGAAGACCATATGCTATTTTCATTATTTGGCATCCATAATAATCGAATATTCGGTAAAAAAACCATTTCAACATCTGTTTTCTTTTCTACTCTAGTACCTAACGTTAATATCCATTCATCAGGAACAAGACTTATATCATCCTGAATAAAAAAAACTGACCAAATTACTAGTTTTTTGGGCGGTCTCCATTTGCATATAAGGTGTCGATTCGGCTTTATCACTCCATAAGCGAAAACCTGCCCCCCAAATTAAATCATGTTGTGAAAATAACTTGAGTTGTTGTTGATATTCTAGATCCATTGTTTTTCGTTTGGTTATTGCCAGACCAAAGTCTGAATCGATATACTCAATAAACCCTTGGAGAGTACTAATCGTTTCACTAGCAGAGTGCTGTTCCCACATAACTTGCAGATGTGCACCATCACTTTTTCTAGGATCTGTAAGAATATCAACTGCACTATCAAATCTAGGGGCTATGATTCGATCACTAATATGGGTCTTAAACGCACCGCCTTGAACCAGTAGTCGTCCTTGAGACAATTCTTTATCTAATCTAAAACCTAGGTTCTGTGACTGCCAGCTATCGGCACTATCAGAATCAAATATAGCTTTCGAATCGTCGGTATTTCTAGAATAAGCATGTACACGAAAACTAGTATCATCATCTAGCACCCAACCATAACTACCCGTAGCAAGTAAATGCTGTTCAGTACCGGCCTTAAGATTAATCTGCGCTCCGACTGTATCATGGGCAGATTTGGTTATAATATTAATCACCCCATTAACAGCATTATTCCCCCATATAGAAGCCGCTGGACCACGCATAATTTCTATACGTTCAATTAAATTAAGTGGGATTTCATTATTTTCCCATATCGTACCTGGGAAAAAAGCAGGATAGATGGTACGACCATCAACAAGTACTAATAACTTATCTGTAGCCCGACTATTAAAGCCACGAATCGACACAGCCCATCTATTGTTATTAATTGCAGCAACATTTACACCTGGCGCAAGCCTTAATGCTTCAGGGATATTAGTCGCACCTGATTGAGCAATATCTTTGGATGTGATTACATAGGTTGCCGCTGCAACATCACCGACTTTTTGTAGCTTTTTAGTTATGGATGACACTTGCTGTTGCAATAGTTCTTCTAGCGGCATCTGCAATATGGAATCACTGTCTTCGGCAAAAGCCTGCAGGTGAAATGTCAGCACTAAAATTAGAATGGCAAATAACTTTGGCCATTTTTTTAATTGTATTGGTGTATACAAACCGTTAATTCCTTATAATGCATTGGGACATTATCACGGTTACTAGCTATTATTTCAATAACAAGTACTCATTATTCAAAATCAACCTGACTTATCTGACATACATGGCAAAACTAATCTGTTTTAATAAACCCTATGATGTACTCACGCAGTTCACCGATTGCGGTAATAGAAGCACACTAAAAGACTATATTGATATCAACCATATTTACCCTGCAGGACGATTAGATCGTGATAGCGAAGGCTTGGTTATACTGACTGATTCGGGGCCGTTACAGCATCAAATTAGCGACCCTCAGTATAAACTTGAGAAAACATACTGGGTTCAAGTTGAAAAAATTCCAACTGATTCAGCTTTAGAAAATTTACGGCAGGGTATTGAATTAAAAGATGGTTTTACTAAACCTGCCAAAGCTAAATTAATTGAGCCTCCTGATATATGGCTACGCACTCCCCCTATTCGTGAACGAAAAGCCATTCCTACTCAATGGCTTGAACTCAAAATAACTGAAGGTAAAAACAGACAAGTACGGCGTATGACTGCCGCGATTGGTCATCCTACATTGCGTTTGATACGCTATGCTATTGGTGATTGGACCATTGATAACATTGCATCAGGGAGATGGAAGGAAGTTCCAGCCCCTGATCTCCGCTCAGGCATGATAAAATCTTCAAATGATTTGGACTCCACGCACCACCGTCGCCGCAGTAATCGAACTCGACAATCGCTTTCTGATGGTCGAGGAAGAAATAGACGGCAAGATGACACTCAATCAACCCGCAGGTCACCTCGAATCCGGCGAAAGCCTAATCGAAGCGGTGATTCGTGAAACACGTGAAGAAACGACATGGACCTTTAAACCAACAGCGTTAGTAGGAATTTATCGTTGGCAGCTTCCAAATAATGGTGATACCTATATGCGATTTTGCTTTACAGGCAATCCAATTCAGGCCGATTCAAGCCTAACGCTTGACCCAGACATAAACCAAGCTTTTTGGTTAAATCAAAAGCAATTAAAAAGAAGAAAAGCAACGTTTCGTAGCCCTTTAGTTCAAGATTGTTTTGATGATTATCTTGCTGGACATCGTTACCCATTAACACTATTAAAAAATTAATATGGGTCCCTTTATCTGTTTAAGAATTATTCTGCGAGTCTTCAAGCGCTCATATTCTAGGCATGTTCCGCCGCAAATGGTATTCCCTTTCGCAAGGAATATAACAACGAAGATGACTGCTTAAAGGCTCGCCCTTCGGGGCTTAGCCAAAAAGCTATCCTCTGCGTTATAATTCTTATGAAGGGAATAACCATTCACCGCAAATTATGCCTTGATGATAACTTTTTGGCGTCGCCAGAACATTGCTTAAACAGATAGAGGGACCCACGTGTCAGAACAAAATAAAAATAAAGTTGTAGTCGGCCTTTCCGGCGGAGTTGATTCATCAGTAGCTGCATTATTGTTGCAACAGCAGGGCTATGATGTTGAAGGCATGTTTATGAAAAACTGGGTTGATTTTGCCGAAGAAAGTGAATGTACCATCGCTGAAGATCGTGATGATGCTAATTCTGTTGCCGATAAAATCAATATCCCCTTCCACGAAGCCAATTTTGCCATGGAATATTGGGATTTTGTATTTAAGAATTTTCTTGATGAATACCGTGCTGGCCGCACGCCTAACCCTGATATTTTATGTAATCGAGAAATTAAATTTAAAGCCTTTCTTGACCATGCAATGAACTTAGGCGGCTATCTAATTGCAACAGGACACTATGCCCGTGTTGAAGAACAAAAAGACGGTTTCCATTTATTAAAGGGGCTTGATCACAATAAAGACCAAAGTTACTTTTTATACACCTTAGGCC
This sequence comes from Methylophaga sp., assembly GCA_026988435.1. GTDB lineage: Bacteria > Pseudomonadota > Gammaproteobacteria > Nitrosococcales > Methylophagaceae. The sequence continues at coordinate 138,513 of JALSLH010000083.1, read as the reverse complement.
AGGATCAATTATCTCGCACTCTTTTTCCATTAGGCGACTTGCCTAAACCTGAAGTACGCCGCATTGCCGAACAAGCCGGTTTTATTACACACGATAAAAAAGACAGTACCGGTATCTGTTTTATTGGTGAACGGCGTTTTCGTGAATTTCTTGCTCGCTATATCCCCGCGCAACCGGGCGAAATGCAAACGCCTGAAGGCGAAGTGATTGGCCAGCATCAAGGTTTAATGTATTACACACTAGGCCAACGTCAAGGCTTAGGTATCGGTGGGCGAAAAGACAGTTCTGGCGAGCCGTGGTTTGTTGCAGGTAAAGATATGGAGAAGAAAGTTCTCTACGTAGTGCAAGGCGATCATCCATGGTTACATAGTCAGTCGTTAAAAGCACAGCAATTATCATGGGTAGCAGGAAAACCACCCTCTTTGCCATGCAATGCAATGGCTAAAACACGCTATCGCCAGCCTGACCAAGTCTGTACGATTACGCAAGATGATGATGGCAAGATCAATGTTGTGTTTGAAGATAAACAACGTGCTGTTACACCGGGGCAATCTGTCGTTTTTTACAAAGGGGATGATTGTTTAGGCGGAGGCATAATTGTTAGTACGGATGCACCTGGAATCCATCCATGAGTATTAATCATCGAGAGCGTGATCGAATTATTGCACTCGCGGCCTTGATGCAGGCAATAACTTTAGTTCAACAAATCGCTGAAACAGGTCAGGTCGAGCAAGCTGATTTTGAAACAGCACTCAACAGCCTACTCGCCGTTGATGCACCCACAACTGAAGCAGTCTACGGCGATATTGGTCAATTAAAATCTGGATTAAAACAACTCAATAGTCAGCTTTCAAAAAGTAAAGATAAAAAAGATGTGCAATTATTGCGTTATGCCATTAATTTACTTCATTTAGAAAGACAACTTGCCAAACGACCTGCCATGATGGATTTAATTAGTCGTGAAATTGAACAAATTCCGCAGCAAGTTGAATATTTTGGCGATATCAACAACGCTCAAGTTATTGCTCGTTTAGCGGATATATATCATCGTACAATCAGTGAATTAAATCCTCGAATTCAGGTGCAAGGCGAGCCTTCCTTCTTGCAGCAAGCGGACAATATAAACCGTGTTCGTGCATTATTGTTAGCCGGAATTAGAGCCGCCATTCTATGGCGACAAAAAGGTGGAAGGCGTTGGCATTTTATTTTTCAAACAAATAAAATGTTAAAAATTGCAACATCTCTACTCGATTAGTCTGTCGTCAGCTTTATGATTATTCGATTTATTGGAATGCTTGCCTTATCAATAGTCATTATCTCATCAGCATTCGCAAAACAGCTTCCTGAAGTTCAATTACCTTCTAAATTGAGTGGGAATAATGTATTAGTCCTATATAAAGAATTTAATTCATTTTCTCAACAAATTGCTGAATATTATGCAGAAAAACGTCATATTCCTTCTCAGCAAGTAGTGCCGGTCGCTATTTTTCGTGATCCTGATAAGCTCAGCCAACAAAAATTCGAATCAATTTACGCCCAAATATCACCACATTTAACCAAAAATATAAAGCTGATTGTTTTAGCATGGCATGCGCCCTATCGTGTTGACTGCATGTCAATTACGAGTGCTTTTGCATTGGGATTCGATAAAAAATATTGTAGTCACCCATCTAAAAAGGTCAGCGGTTGCCATAAAACAGCAAATAGCCCCTATTTTAATGCTGAATCGAGCAGCTTGTGGCAAAATAATCCACCACTAAGATTGAGTATGATGCTCAGTGGAACAACACTTATTCAAGCCAAAGAACTTATTGATAGAGGTCTTGCGTCAGATTCTACATATCCTATTAGTGATGCTTATTTGGTCAGAACCCATGACCGTGCTCGCAGCACCCGTTGGCCCATATTTAAACAATTTTCAGATTTGTGGGGTGATCGTAAAGGAGTTCAAGTTCATTATGTTGATGACCGTTGGAATAAAACATCAACACAAATAAAAAACAAACAGAATATTATGTTTTATCACACAGGATTAACGCATGTACCTGCTATCAAAACGAACCACTATTTACCAGGCGCTATAGCAGATCACCTCACTTCAAGTGGAGGCCGAGGAATTGAACAAGCTGGACAAATGAAAGCATTTCGCTGGTTAGAAGCGGGGGCAACTGGAAGTTACGGAACAGTTGTTGAACCTTGTAGTTATATTGAGAAATTTCCGAACCCTCAGGTACTGATTCCTTCTTATTTATATGGCGACTCGCTAGTCGAAGCCTACTGGAAATCAGTACAACAACCTGGAGAAGGCTTATTTATTGGCGAGCCTTTAGCAAGGCCATGGGACAGAACTCAACTGGAGTTTGTTGATAAAAAACTTATTATTCGTAGCCAAGAACTCGATCCTGACAAAGCCTATTTTATAGAACAACAGCAAAATGAATCTGCACCATGGAAAAGAGTAAAAGCAAGATTTAGCTGGAATAAACAAGATGTAAAAATTATTATTCATCAAGCAACCACGTCAGAGCGATACCGCATTGTTGAGGACAAATAAATGATCCTTAAAAATGACAATGCTGAGTTAATAAAAAACTATAAAGCCTACACAATGCAAGGGTCTAATATGTCACCCGCAGTAGACGAAGGTGATTATGTAGTGGCCGATATTAACCAAAAGTTTATTATCAGTGGTGATATTTACGTTATTCAATATGAAGATGCTATCGTTGTATGTCGCTTATTGTTGGACAGAGAGACAGTGACACTTATTTTTGATAATACCAAGGTCGAAATAGAAGAACCTTTGCATATAATAAGCATTATTGGCCGGGTAATAGACATAAAAAAAGCCTCAGATTGAGGCTTTCTTATCTGTTATCTCCATCCTTGGAAATAACTCCGTTAATTAAAGATAAAACTATATTTAGTTTTTATCTTTATCAACAATTTTTTGGATCCAAGGCATCATTTCACGCAATTTAGCACCCGTTTTTTCAATCGGATGCTCAGCATTGATATGACGCATTGATGTCATTTCTGGGTAACCCGTTTGACCTTCTAAGATAAACTGTTTTGCATATTTACCTTCTTGAATGTTTTTCAATGCTTCACGCATTGCACGACGACTTTCTTCGTTAATGATCTTAGGACCAGTAACATATTCGCCATATTCTGCATTGTTTGAAATTGAGTAGTTCATGTTAGCGATACCGCCTTCATACATAAGATCTACGATTAATTTCAATTCGTGTAAACATTCGAAATATGCCATTTCTGGAGCGTAACCTGCTTCAGTTAATGTTTCAAAACCAGCTTTAACTAATTCAACAGCACCACCACATAATACAGCTTGCTCACCAAATAAGTCAGTTTCACATTCATCACGGAATGTAGTTTCGATAATACCTGTGCGACCACCACCCACGCCAGAAGCGTAAGATAATGCGATTGCTTTAGCGTTACCAGAAGCATCTTGCTCAACAGCAATTAAATCAGGAATACCGCCGCCTTTAACATATTCACTACGTACTGTATGACCCGGTGCTTTCGGTGCAATCATGATTACATCTAAGTCAGCACGCGGTTTAACTTGTTTATAGATAATTGCAAAACCGTGAGCAAAGGCTAAAACTGCGCCTTTTTTCAAGTTAGGCTCAATTTCATCACGGTAGAGTTCTTTTTGAAACTCGTCAGGTGTTAAAATCATAACCAAGTCAGCACCCGCAACGGCTTTAGCTGTTGTTTCTACTTTCAAACCCGAACCTGTTGCTTTTGGGATTGAAGATGAACCTTCACGTAATGCAACCGTCACATCAACACCAGCATCGCTCAAGTTGTTAGCATGTGCATGGCCTTGTGAACCATAACCAACGATTGTAACTTTCATACCTTTGATGATATCTAGGTCACAATCTTTATCGTAATAAACGTTCAAACTCATTTTTTAATTCCTTAATCTTTAAAATATAATTTTTAAGTTCTTCCTAACAGGAAGCCTTATTATACGTGTAATATCTTATCGCCACGGGCAATACCTGACACCCCTGAACGAACAGTTTCTAAAATTTTATGTTCAGCTAATGCTTCAATGAAAGAGTCTACTTTTCTTCCTGAACCGGTTAGCTCAATTGTGTATGTTGACGTCGTAACATCAATGATATGGCCACGGAAAATATCCGCTAAGCGTTTAATATCATCACGTTGATCCATAGTCGCCGCTTTAACCTTTATCAGCACCATTTCACGTTCAATGTGCGGGCCTTCAGAAAGATCTAACAGCTTTACAACATCAATTAACTTATTAAGTTGCTTAGTAATTTGCTCAATAATTTGATCGGTACCAATCGCTACTATGGTAATGCGAGATAAAGACGAATCTTCGGTAGGCGCAACAGTTAAAGATTCGATATTATAAGCGCGCGCAGAAAACAATCCCACTACGCGAGACAATGCCCCCGCTTCATTTTCAATCAATATAGAAATAATATGCCGCATTATGATAACTCCCTTTCTGGATCTTGGGGTAAATCACAATGTGGTGATAAATGCATTTCATTATGTGCCTTGCCATTTGCAATCATCGGATACACATTTTCCATTTGATCCGTCACGATATCAACGAATACCAAACGATCTTTCATCGCAAAGGCTTTTTCTAATCCGCAACGAAGATCAGCGGGATCTTCAATTCGAATACCGACATGTCCATACGCTTCTGCTAATTTCACGAAATCGGGCAATGATTCCATATAAGAATGTGAATAACGTTCTTTATAAAAAAATTCTTGCCACTGACGAACCATGCCTAAATAACGGTTATTCAAGGCAATAATCTTAATCGGCAAACCATATTGCAAACAGGTTGATAGCTCCTGAATACACATTTGAATACTACCTTCACCGGTCACACAGACAACCGTTTCATCAGGATAGGCTAATTGAACCCCCATCGCTGCTGGCAAACCAAAGCCCATTGTTCCTAGGCCGCCAGAATTTATCCAACGGTTAGGTTTCTCAAAGCCGTAATATTGAGCGGCCCACATTTGATGTTGACCCACGTCTGATGTGACATAAGCATCGCCCTTGGTGAGTTCATGAACTATTTCAATAGCGGCTTGAGGTTTGATCTTGTCGCTGTTTTTATCATATGACATGCATTTCTTCGCACGCCAGCCATTAATCACTTTCCACCAAGCATCAATATCTTTCTTCTTAGTCTGTTTGTTACCCGTAGTCAGGATATGATTCATTTCCTGCAAGACAGTCGCAACATCACCCACGATAGGAATATCAACCATAATGGTTTTTGAAATGGACGATGGATCAATATCAATATGAATAACCTGTGCATCAGGACAAAATTCAGCAATTTTTCCCGTTACTCGATCATCAAAGCGCGCACCAATAGCAATTAATACATCACAGGCATGCATCGCCATATTTGATTCATAACTACCGTGCATGCCGAGCATACCCAAAAACTGTTCATCACTAGCCGGATAAGAGCCCAAGCCCATTAATGTGGTAGTAATTGGATAGCCTAGATGACGTACAAAGGTGCGTAATTCTTCAGATGCATTACCAAGCACTACACCGCCACCGGTATAAATCATTGGCTTTTTAGCATTCAATAACATTTCAACAGCACGTTTGATCTGACCGGAATGTCCTTTTACCGTCGGCTGATAAGATCGCATAGTAATCTTGTCGGGATAGTTATAAGGTACTTTAATTGCAGGATCGGTAATATCTTTAGGGATATCAACTACTACAGGGCCTGGTCGACCAGTCGTTGCTACATAAAATGCTTTCTTAATTGTTTCAGCAATTTTATTCACGTCTTTTACGAGGAAATTATGCTTTACGCATGGGCGTGTAATACCGACAGCATCAACCTCTTGAAAAGCATCACTTCCAATCACAGCACAAGGAACTTGCCCAGTAATAACAACCATAGGAATAGAATCTAGATAAGCAGTAGCAATACCAGTGACAGCATTTGTTGCACCAGGGCCAGATGTGACTAAGACTACACCAGGTTTACCCGTAGCACGCGCATAACCATCTGCCGCATGAGTAGCAGCCTGTTCATGACGCACTAAAATGTGTTTAACATCATCTTGTCGGTAGATCGCATCATAAATATGCAATACAGCACCGCCAGGATAGCCAAATAAAAATTCAACACCTTCGTCTTTTAAAGAACGAATCAGAATTTCACCACCGCTTAATTCCACGAGTTACCCTTAAATATCATTGCCAAAATGGCTGTTAAAAAATATAAAAGCTCCAATTTACGTGGAATACCGCCTTAGGTCAAGTAAAACAAAGGCTAAGACCTTCTTTTTATTAAGGCTTTAAAGCGTTATTGCCTCAGCTGTGGCATACTTAGTGGTATGACACAAACAAACATAAAACAACTAACAATTACTCAGCCTGACGACTGGCACCTTCACTTGCGCGATGATGAAGCATTAAATCGAACCGTTCCTGATACGGCGAGATATTTTGGACGGGCAATCATTATGCCTAATCTACGCCCGCCTGTAACCACTACGGTACTTGCAATAAGCTATCGAGATCGTATCTTAGCCGCACGACCTAAAGATAATACATTTGAACCATTAATGACGCTGTATTTAACAGATAAAACCACGGCTGATGAAATTCAACGCGCCCATGATAGCGGTGTTATTCATGCTATAAAACTCTACCCTGCCGGCGCAACGACAAATTCAGATGCGGGCGTAACAGACCTAAAGCACTGTGCACAAGCACTGGAAGAAATGCAACGATTGCAAATGCCATTGTTAGTTCATGGTGAAGTTACACATGCTGCCATTGATGTATTTGACCGTGAAAAAGTCTTTATTGATCAAGTGTTAATCCCACTTCTTAATGATTACCCTGCTCTCAAAGTTATCTTTGAACATATCACTACAGCAGAGGCTGTAGATTTTGTAATATCAGCTAGCTCACATGTGGCAGCAACGATAACGCCCCATCATTTATTATTAAACCGTAACGACTTATTGGTTGGCGGGATCCATCCCCACAACTATTGCCTGCCTGTACTGAAACGAAATACTCACCAACAAGCTTTAATTAAAGCCGCAATCAGTGGCAACCCTAAGTTTTTCTTAGGAACAGACAGCGCACCTCATACTCAAAGCACCAAAGAAAATGCCTGTGGCTGTGCTGGTATCTATAGCTCCCATGCTGCTCTAGAGCTTTACGCGGAGGCATTTGAGGCTGCTGAGGCACTCGGTAAATTAGAAGGTTTTGCTAGTCATTTCGGTGCTGATTTTTATCAGTTACCCAGAAATTTAAATACAATTACTCTAAAAAAAGCTTCATGGTCGGTGCCTGACCACTACAACTTTGTTGATCAACGCTTAATCCCTATGCGAGCAGGACAAAAAATTCAGTGGCAAGTTATTAATTAGGGATACTGTACTCATTATCATTCAAACTACTTTTTTTAGTCCCGATAATTGATGGGGTGGCAAGGCAAGCTAGTGATGTTATATACCCGTTACCATTCAATCTGTGTGCTAGAAAATTGCAAATTAAATGGTTACGGATATATACCAAAGTACAATAGTTAAATTTATTTTAACTATGCTCTCGCTGGATTTTCAGTAAATTGGTTTCATGACCTTTCTTGTTCTGTATCTCCAAGTGAAATCGCCTATTTGTAAAACTTTATTGTTTAAGTTGCTTCATCAACGTGTCATTATCTTCAAGATGCCAGTTACTTACTATTTTGCCATCCTCAATGGTATACATATCTACCGCGCTGAATAATATAGCTTGTCCCTTGCCTTCAATCTCTCCCATCTTACCTGTAAAGTGCCCGCTAAATTTTAAGCGTAAAATAACCTTATCAGCCACTATAAACATTTCTTCAATTTCTGCTTTTAAATCAGGCACAACCGATCTAAACCAAGTAGATGCATCTAAAGGTCCCTCTGGCCCCTGTTTTCGACCTTCTGGCAAATTGAGATCTATGAAATCTTCTGCTAATGCTTTCTTTGCATAAACGTCCTCACCTGTATCCCAAAAAGCAGCATAATTTTGAGCTGCTGATTTCATCTCTTCCACCTGATTTGGCAGCAGACTTTTATCAATCGTCATCACTTTTGCTTCAGGCAATAAATAACTGTTATCAGCCAATGCTGTAGCAATATTTAGGCTGAAAACTAAAACCATAAGGTATCTTAAAAATTTTGTACTATTCATAATAATGTAACTCCTAGTTTTGTTTATAAATTGGAAAATCGGTATATCCCACCTCATCTCCACCAAACAAGGTGGATGAATCGGTGATTTCATTAAGTGGTAGATTATTTTTAAAGCGATATGGCAAGTCAGGATTAGCTAAAAATTTACGACCGTAGGCAACAAAATCTACCAAACCACTGGCAATGATTTTTTCACCACTTTCAGCTGTGTAGTTTCCTGCAACGATAATAGAACCATCAAAAGCGGCACGAAGATCATGGCGGAAACTATCAGAAACTACTGGTGCATCATCCCAATCTGCTTCCGATAAATGAATGTATGCAATGCCCAAGTCATTAAATGATTTAGCGGCTAGTAAAATTGCATCAATTACTTGGCTATCATCCATTCCCCGCTGTGTAATAAATGGCGCTAATCGAATCCCCACTCGCTCTGCACCGATTTCATCACTCACTGCCTCAATCACTTCAACAGCAAGGCGAATACGGTTTTCAACTGAGCCACCATATTCATCTGTGCGTTTATTCGCACTACGACGCAAAAACTGATCAATTAGATAACCATTACCAGCATGAATTTCAATACCATCAAATCCGGCTTTAATCGCATTGGCAGCGGCTACGCGATAATCCTGAACAATCTCTCTAATATCGTCGATTGATAATGCACGAGGCACAGGACAATCTATCATTCTTCCTACACCATCATCACCCACAATCCAAACTTGTGCGTCAGGCGCTAGGGCTGAGGGCCCCACCGGCTTGCCATCGTCATGAAAAGATGCGTGAGACATACGCCCCACATGCCATAACTGAGAGAATATTCGGCCATCAGCAGCATGCACTGCATCAGTCACTTTACGCCAGCCATTCACCTGCTCTTCAGAATACATACCCGGTGTAAAAGAGTAGCCTTTTCCCTGGGGTGATATCTGTGTCGCCTCAGAAACAATAAACCCTGCTGTTGCACGCTGAGCATAATAAGTTGCCATCAAGTCAGTTGGGATATCGCCTGGTTGAAGTGTCCGAGAACGTGTCATTGGCGCCATGACTACCCTGTTTGGCATAGTAATATTTCCGACGTTTTTACTGCTAAATAAATTGTTAAATACCATTAATAACCCTCCATATGTAAGTTTCTATAGTCTAATACTTGCAACAAACAATGATAATTGCTTAAATAATGAAATTATTATTCATAAAAACTGAAGAATATGAGCAAAATTGATAATATGGCCTTATTTGTTCAGGTGGTAAAAACGGGTGGGCTGGCAGCGGCGGGACGTCAACTGGGTTTATCACCAGCCAGTATGACGGCGCGTGTTAATGCGCTTGAAGCACACTACAATACTCGGCTCTTGAATCGTACTACCCGCAAAATCTCTTTAACTGACGCTGGCCAGCGCTTTTATAATGCATGTTTGCGTGTATTAGTAGAGGTTGATGAGGCTGAGTCGTTATTACAAAATGATAATGAAGGTTTGTCGGGCAATTTACGTATTACCGCAACGTCTGATTTTGGCCGGCAGTTCGTCGCACCTGCACTAACAGAATTCGTCCAACTTAATCCTAATGTTATTCCCTACTTGCATCTAAGCGATGGTGTTGTAAATCTCGTTGAACATGGTTTCGATCTTGGCATTCGATTTGGTAACCTCCCCGATAGTAATCTAATTGTTCGTCGTCTTGCCAATAATCATCGCGTATTGGTCGCCTCACCGGACTATCTTGAACGCTATGGCGTGCCTAAAGCTCCCGAAGATTTAAAGCAACACCGTTGTTTGATTATGGAACGGCTTGGTGAACAATTAAACGAGTGGCGGTTTCATAAAGGCGATGAACTATTTACTATTAGAATTTCGCCCTCACTGGTTAGCAATGATGGTGCTATTATCCGCCAATGCGCTCTTGCCGGATCGGGGATCGCCTATAAATCCATTTGGGATGTAAAAAATGATGTCGCCGCAGGTAAATTACAAACCATTCTTGATGATTTTGTGCTCGGCTTCCAACACAACGACAATGAAAAAACAGGCTTACAATTAGTCTACCCAAGCCGCCAATATCTGCCTAGACAAATAGCCGGCTTTATTGATTTCTTAAAGGCATCACTCTCTAAATAGAGCTTGCTGTACAATAGCTACTTTATTTTTTATGACAGACTTGCTCCACTTGAAACTCAGATTGCAACAACTCGAAAAACAGCTAAAACTGACTATGCTTGCAGATCAGTTTCCCTTGCGCCGTCGTCTACAAAACCTACGTAAAAATAGCAATGCAAAACCTGAACAATTAACGGCTTTAGAACAACAAATTATAAAATCTGTTGAGCTGCGTTCACTGCGTCAAAAACACATTCCAAAACCTGAATTTAATGGTGATCTGCCTGTTATTGAACGACGAGAAGAAATAGCCAAAGCAATCAGTGAAAACCAAGTCATTATCCTTAGCGGTGAAACGGGATCAGGCAAAACAACACAGTTACCCAAAATTTGTTTAGAGCTTGGTCGTGGCGTGGCGGGTTTAATTGGTCACACTCAACCACGGCGTATCGCAGCCCGCACGGTCGCTACGCGTATTGCAGAAGAACTAAAATCTGAACTCGGTGATATTGTCGGTTATAAGGTGCGATTTCATGACCAAGTAAAAGCGGATAAAAGTTATATAAAATTGATGACTGACGGTATTTTACTCGCCGAAACCCAAAATGACCGTTTCTTAAATCAATATGACACCATCATTATTGATGAGGCGCATGAACGTAGTCTTAATATTGATTTTCTACTCGGTTATCTCAAACAATTATTACCGAAACGCCCTGACTTAAAAGTTATTATTACTTCGGCAACTATTGATACGCAACGTTTTTCAGAACACTTTAATAATGCCCCGGTTATTGAAGTAACAGGCCGAACTTATCCTGTTGAAATTCGTTATCGCCCACCTGCTGGTGACGATGATGAACAACGCGATTACGATATGATTCGCGGTATTATTGAAGCAGTGGATGAACTTTGCAAAGAAGGTCAGGGCGATGTGCTGGTCTTCTTATCAGGTGAACGCGATATTCGCGACGTTTCTGAGGCATTACGGAAACATCATCCACCTAATACCGAAATTCTACCTCTACTCGCTCGTCAATCAGCAGTAGAACAAAACCGAGTATTTAAAACAGGGCAGCATCGGCGTATTGTTTTAGCCACTAATGTGGCTGAAACCTCGTTAACTGTGCCGGGAATTCGTTATGTAGTCGACCCCGGTTTTGCACGTATTAGTCGTTATAGTGTGCGTAATAAGGTGCAACGCCTACCCATCGAAAAAGTATCACAATCTAGTGCCAACCAACGCTCAGGTCGCTGTGGACGAGTTGCCGCGGGTATCGCTATTCGATTATATGATGAAGATAATTTTAATAATCGCCCTGCTTTTACTGATCCTGAAGTATTAAGAACTAATTTAGCTTCGGTTATTTTACAAATGTCATCACTTAAACTAGGTGAAGCTACAAAATTTCCATTCATTAATCCACCACCACAAAAAATGATTAATGATGGTTTTCGCTTATTAGAAGAAATTGGTGCTGTAAATAAACAACATACACTCACAGAAGTGGGTCGTCAGATAGCTAAATTACCAATAGATCCCCGAATTGCTCGCATGGTCATTTCAGCACAAAAGCTAAATAGCCTAACCGAAGTTCTTATTATCGCTAGCGCTTTAAGTATTCAAGATCCACGTGAACGGCCAATGGACAGACATCAGGCGGCTGATGAAGCCCACAGTAAATATAAAGATGAACGCTCTGATTTTCTAGGCTTTATCAAACTCTGGGAACATTATCACGATAAGAAAAAACACCTGACTCAAAATAAATTACGCAAATATTGTAAAGAACATTTTTTATCATTTATTCGCCTACGTGAATGGCACGATATTCATCAGCAATTACATGTGCAAGTGACACAAATGGGGCTAAAACCGAATAAAGTGCCTGCTGATTACCAAGAAATTCACCAAGCATTATTGTCAGGTTTACTCAGCAATATTGCCTTTAAAAGCGACAAAACAGAATACACGGGCACGCGTAATCTTAAACTTAAAATATTCCCCGGCTCAGCCTTGCACAAAAAAGGGCCTAAATGGATGATGGCTTCTGAACTGGTTGAAACAGGTCGCCTTTATGCTCGCATCGTGGCTAAAATAGAACCCGAATGGATTGAGCCTATTGCGGGTGAATTAGTCCGCCGTCAATATGCCGATCCCCATTGGGAGAAAAAGCCGGCTCAAGTGGTCGCCTTTGAACAAGTTTCATTATATGGCCTGCCCATCGTTGCCCGTCGCCGAATTCATTTTGGCCCGATTGACCCGGTTTTGTCACATGAAATCTTTATTCGTGATGCCTTAGTGCAAGGTGATTGGCACTGTCGTGCGCCTTTCTTTCAGCACAATTTAGATCTAATCAAAAGCATTGAACAGCTGGAACAAAAATCACGTCGTCGTGATGTATTAGTTGATGATGAAGTATTATTCCAATTTTACAAAGAACGCATCCCTAACCATATTATTAATGGTGCGGGCTTTGATAAATGGCGTAAAAAAGCTGAGCGAGAACAGCCTCAATTATTGTTTTTAGATCGTAATGATTTAATGCAGCATCAAGCCGATCATGTAACCGATAATGCATTTCCCGATCAAATGTTGGTTAATCTAGTACCGCTTAGTTTGGAATATCATTTTGAACCGGGCAAGGCGCATGATGGGATTACACAGACTATTCCTTTATCTCTGCTCAACCAAACGAATGCTGAACGTTATGAATGGTTAGTGCCGGGCTTATTGCGAGATAAAGTCATATTTTTAATTAAGAGCCTACCTAAATCACAACGTCGTCACTTTATCCCTGTGCCCAATTATGCTGATAATTGCTTAAAAAACATGTCCGCTGAATCAGGCGCATTATTAGCTGCTTTAAGCGAACAATTACGTAAACAAACAGGCGTCGATATTGCCATATCAGATTGGAAAATAGCTGAATTACCCAATTATCTTCAAATGAATTTTAAAGTAGTCGATGATGATGGAAAATTACTTGATGAAAGCCGAGATTTGGTTCAACTTCAACACAAGTGGGCTAAACAAGCCGCCGCTAGCTTTAGGCAGTTACCCGATAGTGATTATGAGCAACAAGGTTTAACTTCATGGTCTTTTGATGAATTACCAGAGAGCATCACTTTGCAACAAAATGGCCTTGAAATGACTGCATATCCGGCCTTAGTAGATAGAGGTGACCATGTTGATTTAACATTGATGGATACACGTAAACAATCGGTAGATTTTACGGCTCAAGGCTTACGTCGTTTATTTATGCTAGCCCAAGCTGATTCTATTAAATATTTACGTAAACACCTGCCTGATATTAAAACAATGTGCATGCATTATGCGAATGTGCCCCCTTCGCCTTTTAGTAATGAGCTGAAAGACGACAAACTAACCCCCTGTGAACAGCTTAAAACCGACCTTATTCATGTTGCTTTTGATCGCTGTTTTTTATTAGATCAAGCACCGATAGCAAACAAACAAGACTTTGAGCAGCGCTTAGAAGCAAAACGTAGTGAATTAATCAATATTGCCAGTGCCCTAGCAAAACAGGTCGCTAAGCCTTTAGCTGAATACCATGCTATTGCTAAACGCTTATCTAACAAAATGCCGTTAACGGCAATTCATGCCATCAAAGAAATTCGTGAGCAATTAAACCATTTGTTATATCAAGGTTTTGTTCATCACACGCCTGATAGTGTATTAAAACGGTTACCCCTATATTTTCAGGCTATCGGTCAAAGGCTCGATAAACTTGCTGACAATCCATCGCGTGATAAACAGTGGATGGCTGAGGTGGTACCGTATTGGCAACACTATTTAAGTCATTTTAATTCAAACACGACCACTGAGTTCGAAGATTACCGCTGGATGGTAGAAGAATTTCGGATATCAATCTATGCTCAAGGCATTAAAACCGCCTACCCTATCTCTGCTAAACGCTTAGATAAGCAGTGGTCAATCTGCTAACTCATCTATCACCCACGGCTTAGGCGGTCCATTCCAATAACCTTGGGCATAATCAACGCCTAGTTCCGACAGCTTACTAAAAATAGCACCATTTTCAACAAATTCAGCAATCGTTTTTAAACCCATAACTTGGCCGATGCCATTAATTGAATCAATCATTGCTAGGTTTACCGGATCAGTCAAACAATCCCTAACAAACATGCCATCAATTTTTAGATAATCAATGGGCATTTGTTTTAAATAAGCAAAAGAGGATAAACCGCTACCAAAATCATCTAAAGCAAATTGACAACCAATCTCACGTAGGTCAGTCATCAACCGCAAAGCAGCTGTTATATTTGATATTGCCGCTGTTTCGGTCACTTCAAAACAAATAACCGCCCCCGTTCCTCTAAAATCATTCTCATGTATTAATTCGATGATCTCTTCATAAAAACGAGCATCACCTAAAGACTGTCCAGATAAATTCACGCCATAGATACCCGAAATATCCTTTCCGTAGACGCGGGCTATATTAAGTGTATCTATGGTATGTTTCACTACCCATACATCAATTTCTGCCGCCAGATTATAACGTTCCGCAGCCGGTAAAAATAATCCCGGAGGAATAATACTGCCATCCGCGTCTAGCATTCTAATAAGTAACTCATAATGTGGTATTGTTTCTTCACCCTTAATGGGTACTATTTCTTGGTAGTAGAGCACGAAGTTATTTTGTTCAATCGCAGATTGAATACGCGTGACCCATTCCATCTCCCCGCTACGCTGGGCTAAAGCTTCATCATCTTGCCGATAAATATGTAAACGGCCGCGGCCCGCATCTTTTGCTGCATAACAGGCACTGTCAGCCTGTTTCAATACCTCAGTCATTGAGCTGTTATTACCTATTTCAACTAAGCCTATGCTTGCCCCAACATTAAAACTTTGCCCTTCATAAATAAATCGAAATTTTCGTAGCGAGGCCAATAATTTCTCAAGCTGTTTGACCGCCATATCCATAGAACAATTAAACAATAATATTGCAAATTCATCACCACCAATACGTGCTAACAAATCAGACTTACGAAGTTCTTGTTTAAGTAAAAGTGCTAGTTGCTTTAATAAATCATCGCCAGCAATATGGCCACAGGTATCATTCACAACCTTAAACTGATCTAAATCGATATAACAAAGAACATGTTCATCATTGTTATCAGTATCTAATAGTAACTGTAGTTTTGTTTCAAATGCATAACGATTTGGTAAGCCTGTTAATGCGTCATGTTGGGCTTGATACGTCAATCTTTGTGTTAGCTTATATTCTTGACTAATATCTTTGACATGCATTACCGCATATTCAAATTGTCCTTCATCATCTCTTACTGCTGCAACAGTAACTTCGACCCAAATATTTATTGTTCCTTCATTCTCCCCGACCAAATAGCTATCTTTTGATTGATACTGATGACGATCGCCATCAATGAGCTCTTTAAATAGCGCTAATTCTTTTGTACGATCACTTTCTTGTGAAGCAGCAATGAATTTTTTACCTAATAAACCCGCCTCAGAAAACTGAAATAAGTCACAAGCTGCTTGATTCACTTTGAATATGCTTGCATCACGATCAACCAATGCCATTGCCATGCCTGAAGCATCAAAAGCACCATTTGCCAATTGTTCACTTTTACGCAATTGTTCTAATAATTGGCTCTGCTCCTGACTATTCCGTGTTAAATTCTCTATTAATTCTAGATTATTAACTCTAAATCTAAAGCTATCTATAAGTGCCTGATGCGTTAATTTACCTGTCACTACCATCACAATATAGAAAATCAACACAAAAGCACCTAATATTGGCATTCCAATTCTAAAAAATCCAAATGCCACCATAAACATTATAGGGCTTATAAAGTTCAAATACCCACTAAAACTACCTTGATTCGAACTTAGCGATCCTGCTACAGCACCCGCTGCTAATAACGGTACTACAACAAGTAAATGAACCGGCCAATCTACTTTCATCATCAAGCCTATAAAACCAAATACTATTCCCCCTATAAGAAAACTGACCATCATCAATCGTTCAAGCCAATTTAATTTAGAAAGAGAACTTGTTACCTCCTCTTCGACAAGTTTACTTTTTACATAACGAGTGAGAAATAAATGCGATATCGAACCCAGCGAAAAACAAACGATCCATAAAATAAGAACATCAGTACTAACTGTACCCCAGGCCAAATATATAAATAAGAAACCAGATGCAATTCCAGCCCACACACCTGCTGGAGTTTGTTTCACCAACAAGCTTAGTCGCATCTTATAAAGAGCTAACTCCTGTGATGACTCAGTTTGTAAGTTAGGTTCTGCTACCTTCAATTTATATCCGTCTGTAATAAGTTTTATTAGAGGTGACTAAAGTCAAGTATATCAACATTTCACCTAAGTCCGATCTGTGTATCGATCCTTTTATAATATTTAGTGTATAAAAATAAAGATAAAAGTCCATTATATTCAGCTTTGGTTCATTTATCCCTTGTTAAGCTTTATCTCACAGCTACACAAAATAAGGAGGAGCTGCTATGAAAAAACTACTTTCAACACTCAGTTTATCGGCAACATTAGTATTGTCATTACCATTATATGCCGACAATAATCATTACCAATCTAAAAACAACTTTCAAGATACTGCGCGTGTGACACATGTAGAATCTTTATATAAAACGGTACGCGTTTCAACACCGCAACGTGAATGTTGGCAAGAACAACAATACCGACCCAGTCATAATCAATATAAATCTTATACTAGCACCATTGCAGGTGGACTTGTCGGTGGTGTTGTAGGCAATCAATTTGGCGGTGGCAATGGTAAAAAAATAATGACGGTTGCTGGTGCTTTGCTTGGTGGTTCTGTCGGCCGAGATTATAATCACAATAATTCACAACATCATTCTAATAACAATACTGTTGAGCAATGTCGCATGATTGATCGTTATCATGAAGAAGAACGACGTGACGGTTATCGTGTTACCTATCGTTATAATGGACAATCATATACTACATATATGGAGCACCACCCTGGAAAACGGATCCCAGTTGAAGTTTCGGTACGCCCTGTGGACAATTATTACTAAAATATTACAGTTTAGACTGGTAATACTGGGCTAAATCATGGTATTTTACGTCTCGAGGTATAAATCACACTTCATTCAGCTTACGTTCAGCTTGGGTTTGCTAAAGTAGCTCATAACAGCCATGAAAAGAGAGCTGGAGCTGTTTATTAGGAAGGCTATACTTCAAGTTGAAGTAAAAATTTTTAATCGGAGAGGAAAATGAAATTGAATAAAAAACTTATCATACTTGCCAGTGCGGCAACCATTGCTTTTAGTGCCGTATCATTGCCGACTTTTGCAGATGATAAACCTTACACAGTAACAGATGGTAAATATCTTGATGCTGACACTTATAAAGGCTTTAAACTATTCCGCAACTGGTGTGCGCGTTGCCATGCTAAATACGGTGAAGGTCTTAATGACGGTGGGCTTGGTGCAGATTTAACTGAAAGCTTAAAAATACTTTCAAAAGAAGACTTCTTTAGCACTGTAGAAAATGGTAAATCAGGCCAAATTGGTAGTATGCCAGCATGGAAAGCCAATGCGAAAGTAATGAAAGATAAAGAGTTAATCTATAATTACTTGCTTGCACGTTCTGATGGTGCAATTGGTAACGAAAAACCTAAAAAAGCAAAATAAATAATGCGTTAGACATGAATTAAAAATACGTTTTTACAGCCCTCTATTCTTCTCCTTGTTTAGGGGGCTGTTGTTTTTTATGTATTACTTTCTTGCTCTAGTGTAATATTAACCTTATGTATTATTTACGCCTATTTTTTACACTACTCATTCTATCTACTATGAGTATTAGCTCTGCTTGGGCAGAAGATACTGTTGAGTTACCGCTGACCAAACAGTCTGCCGCTGACATTATTCAAGTTGAATCTAAAGGCAAGATTTTATCCGTTGATAAAGATAATGCCGATAAGAAAGTTATTTTTCTTATTAAAGTTCTACATAAAGATGGCAAAGTAAAAATCTACAAGCTTGATGCCTTAACTGGGCTTCCACCAAAATAAATAATATACAATGCGTATTTTATTAGTCGAAGACGAACGCCAAATTCGTGAACAGATCACACAACAACTTCAAAATCAAAATTTAACGGTTGATGTCGCACCAGATGGTGATGAAGGCCTTTTCCTAGGTCTAGAACACCCCTATGATGTCGCTATTATTGATTTAGGTTTGCCTAAATTATCTGGCATTGAAGTTATTCAAAAGCTACGTGAAAAAAACAAAGATTTCCCAATACTTATCTTAACGGCAAGGGGACGCTGGCAAGATAAAGTTGAAGGCCTCGAAGCCGGCGCTGATGATTATCTCGTCAAACCATTTCATTTTGAAGAGCTTTTAGCCCGACTCAATGCCCTTGCAAGACGCGCATCTGGATGGGCAAGTGCTTCTCTACAATGTGGTTCTATCTGCTTAAATCCGTCAAGCCAAGATGTTACCAACAACGATATCCCTATTGATTTAACAGCTTATGAATACCGCCTACTACACTATATGATGTTGCATGCAGGTGAGGTATTATCTAAATCTGAACTCACTGAACATATCTATGATCAAGACCATGATCGTGACAGTAATGTTATTGAAGTATTTATAAAACGTCTGCGAGCTAAACTTGACCCCGATAAAACAATAAATCCCATTGAGACATTACGTGGGCGTGGATATCGCTTCACCTTAGCACGTGCTCAGTAAACAACTTTCTTTTCGCAATCGTTTACTTTTAGTTGTTAGCCTTGTGCTAATCGCCTTTTTAGGATTGTCTGCCTTTAGTTTAAATAACGCATTTAAAACCAGTGCCGATAAAGCACAATATCAAAGACTACAAAATTACGTTTATAGTATTTTATCCGCCGCAGAGTTTAGTAATAGCGGTCTAGTCACCATGCCTATTAAATTAGCTGAACCCGAGTTTTCTATCCCCAATTCGGGACTATATGCTCAAATATCAACTGGACAGAACGTTATTTGGCAATCAGCATCAACCTTAGGTCGATATTTGGCATTACCTGAAAAGCCTGAAGGCCCCTCAAATGAACAAATATCAGTACTTAATATTGAAAATGAAGGTGAATTTATCAACCTTGCTTATGGAATCGTTTGGGAAAATGATTTTGGACAAGAATATAACTATACTATCAATATAGCTGAAGCATTAAGCACTATTGAACAAGAAAAAGCCGGTTTTCAACGAAGTTTATGGTATTGGTTGGGCGGCACAGGCTTAATACTTTTAATTGCACAAGCATTAATACTGCATTGGAGCTTACGTCCTTTAAATGAAGTCTCAAACGATCTTAATGCCATTAAAAGTGGTGACAAGAGGCGCTTATCTAAAGACTATCCGATAGAACTTAATCAGCTTACCCAGAATATAAATATTCTGCTCGATCACGAACATTCACGCCGTCAACGCTATAAAAATTCATTGGCAGATTTAGCTCATAGCTTGAAAACCCCATTAGCTGTATTAAGGGGAGAGTTTGAAAACAATAGCAATATTTCTGATCTTCGCATCACCACCCACGAACAATTAAACCGCATTTCAGATCTAGTAGATTATCAATTACAACGCGCATCAACTGAAGGACAAAGCAGTTTGCAAGCCCCTGTTTCACTCGGGGATGTCATTAATAAGATACTAAAATCACTCAATAAAGTTTATCTGGCAAAACATATTCGACATCAATTTCAAATTGAAAACGATATTTTTGTTCATGCTGATGAGGGTGATCTTTATGAATTATTGGGAAACTTACTTGATAATGCTTATAAATATTGTAATAAACGTGTTCATATTCAGGCCTTTTGGCAAGCTGATTTTTTAGAAATTATAATTGATGATGATGGCGCAGGTGTGCCGCAACACCAATATGATGCCATCCTTAAACGTGGAAAACGGATAGACACTCAAGTCGATGGACAAGGTTTAGGTTTGGCAATAGCCAGTGATATTGTCAATGCTTATCAAGGTAAGCTCAGCTTAAAACAAAGCCCTATCGGAGGCGCACGTTTTGTTATTCAGCTACCTAAGAGCTAAGCTGTTGTAGGTATTTAAATAAAATACGCGCCGATTTTGGCGGTTTTTCTTGCTCAACTTCTTTATTAGCATTTCTGATTAATTGCCTAACATGCTGAATATCAAACGCTTCGAATCGATTGCGTAACGTAGTCATCACTTCATTATCACCAGTCAGCAGTTGATCTCGCCATATTTCGAGTTGGTGAAACTGTTTAATTTCACCATTGTGCTGCTGGCGTATTTTGTCAATACTCAGTTTAATCTCATCGTAGTCTTCATGGACCATTAAACCGCCAATCGTACCCGTTTGCCGTTTTAAGGCGCCTTTTGTCATGCCTTGGGCTTTTACAAGCGCCTCATACAAACGTTCAGACAAATTAAGTTTATCAAGATCTTTAACCGGTAATTTAAGTAATTCTTTGCCTAAGTCTTTTAAGGCTAATAATTCACGTTTTATCTGAGATTTACTTTTCTCAAATTCCCATTCATCTTCATATGACCCTTCTTCGCCAAATTTTTTCATCGTATTAACAAAAAGTTAGCGCTACTTTCTAATAGCATTTGTGTAGTAAAACTACCGAAAAACAAACCATGGACTTTGCCATGACTAAACGCACCCATTGCTATGGTATCAATGTCATTGTCTTGCTGATAACGAATTAGCTCTTCAGCGGCTTCGCCCTCCAGCGCTTTTGTTTTTGTATTGATATCACCCTCAGCTAAAACACGTTGTCCTTCTACGACTAATTTCTCCGCATCCACCAAGTTTTTATGAACACAAACTAAATGAACCTCTAATGAGGCAGTGCAAAAAGTGCCTTGTTTTATAAACTCTAGCGCTATTTTAGATGTTGGACTGCCATTGTATGCAAACATCAACTTTTTAGGTTCAGATAGCTTTTCATCTTTTACAATAAACACCGGTGTATGAATCGCCCGAATCGCTTCTTCTAGTTGCGATCCTAAACCTTTTTTATGGCCATCATGATCTTCGCCTTTTGAACCTAATACAACCATCACTATTTCAGATTCTAAATCTGATAACGCATCAGGCAGCGTGCCATGGCGTTGTTTAGCAATGATTTCACTTAAGCCTGCTTGCTCAGCCATTTGGCGAGCTTTATTCAATATATCCTTGCCTTGGGCAATAAGCTGCTTGCTTTCAGAACGCTCTTCATCAGATAATTCATCTAATAAGTGCTCTTTCATATTGGGCGTGATAGTGCCTTCATGGTGGGCATGTTCAGTGCGATGTGAATGCTCAATAGTATGTAAAAACTTGATCGGAGACTGGCTATTTTGTGATAGCCAAATAGCGTAACCTGAAACAGCATTACCCAACTCAGATCCATCAATGCACGCAAGCACGCACTTTTTAGTTGAACTCATTTTCAATGTCCCCCCATAATTTTTTCAATCTCTTCAGGTTTATCATGCACGGCAAATTTATCAAGCAAGGTTTCACTAGCATCATTTAAACCGATAATACTGACATCTGCACCTTCACGACGCAATTTAATCACCACTTTATCAAGAGCGGCAACTGCAGTAATATCCCAAAAATGGGCACGATGAACATCAATCACTATTTTATCAACGGCTTCTTTAAAATCAAAAAAGGCAATAAATTTATCTGATGAATTAAAGAAAACCTGCCCGATAATTGTATACGTTCGTGTATCTGTATCCTCATTATAATCAGAATCAACATACATAAACTGGCTTAAGCGTTGCGCCATAAATAATGAGCCAATCAAAATACCAGTAAACACACCAAATGCCAGGTTATGTGTCCACACCACCACAATCACTGTTGCAACCATCACTGTTGAGGCACTGGTTGGGTTGGTTTTAAGTGACTTGATAGAACCCCAGTCAAAGGTACCAATAGACACCATAATCATCACTGCAACTAAAGCCGCCATCGGCACAATGGATAAAATATCACTTAAAAAGACGACTAAGATCAATAAAAATGTCCCCGCAACCATGGTAGACAAGCGGCCACGGCCACCCGATTTTACATTGATTATGGACTGACCAATCATCGCACAACCTGCCATACCGCCAATCAAGCCTGAACCGATATTAGCAATACCCTGCCCTTTACATTCGCGTTTTTTATCACTTTCCGTATCGGTTAATTCATCAATTACATTGGCTGTCATTAATGATTCCAATAAACCCACAATGGCTATCGAAATTGAATATGGGAAGATAATTTGTAATGTTTCAAAATTAAGTGGTACATCAGGCCACAAAAATATGGGCAGAGTATCTGGCAACTCACCCATATCACCGATAGTACGAACATCAATGCCCATAAAATAAACAATCAGTGTGATCACCACAATATTAACTAGAGGAGAAGGTAGTAATTGCCCTAATTTGGGTACATAGGGGAATAAGTAGATGATCCCCAGTCCTAGCGCTGTTAAAGCGTAGACATGCCACGTTACACCTGTTAACTCTGGAAGTTGCGCCATGAAGATAAGAATAGCTAAAGCATTTAAAAAACCTGTCATCACTGACTTAGAAATAAAGCTCATAAACTTATGAAGATTAAGGTAACCCGCCACAATTTGTAAAACACCCGCTAACACGGTCGCAGCTAATAAATACTGTAAACCGTGATCTTTTACTAATGTCACCATTAATAAAGCCGTTGCCGCCGTTGCCGCAGAAATCATTCCGGCTCGCCCACCGACAATAGCAATCATCACAGCGATGGCAAATGAGGCATAAAGCCCCACCTTAGGATCAACGCCAGCAATAATTGAAAAAGCAATCGCTTCTGGCACTAACGCCAAAGCAACAACAATTCCGGCAAGAATGTCTCCTCTAATATTCCCCAGCCAGTCTTGTTTCGCTGATAACAGCATATTATGCTTCCTTAAGATAAATTTAACTGCCCATTATACCGTATATGGCCATTATCATTTGTACTGTTCAAATTTGTGACGTATTTGCATTTCAGCTAATTAATAATTAGCGTATTATCGCTACTCTACCCTTGAAAATGACCCTAAAATGGAGTTACCGGTGAAATTAGCAATCAATAAAAAGCGCGGCAATGTATCAATTATCACAATTATAATATTAATCACCCTAATCGTAGCTGGCCTCTATGCCTATATTGATAATCAAGCCGACTCACAAGCTGAACAATCGATGCTATCAATGGTCGAAGATGCCAAAATACAAGGTGTTGATCTTAGCTACGATGCAATTGATACCTCACCTTTAGCCCGTAGCATTACCCTACAAAATTTTAAAATTCAGGGTAACGAACAAGAACCCGATATTGTTTTGGGTAAACTCGTTATTTCAGGTTTAAACTGGCAGGCATTTTCTGCAAAAAATCAAGATCACCTACCCTTGTCAATGAGTATCGATATCTCAGATGGAATGATAATTTTAGATGATGACATGATCGGTAATGATCCCGACTTACAATCCTTTGTCGATGTAATGGGAAATGAGCTACATTTTTCTACTCATGCAAACTACAATATGGATGAAAAAACAGGGCTGCTAACAGCACTAATCCAACAATCTGTTAACGATAATTTTAGTATTAAAGCGAATGTATCTTTAGGTAATACAGGCTGGTTAGCCTATGTCAAAACTAATGAGTCGCTTCTGTCAGATAATTTAACACTCGATTTATTAGCAACCACCTTAAATAGCCTTTCTATCAGCTTTAATAATACGGGTTTAATCGAAAAAATACGTACCGTATCGTCAAAACAAACAGGCTTAAGCAATGAGCAATTAACTCAGCAAGCTGTTACTCAATTACGGCAAATGCAATCTGCCTTGCACGATTACAACCCAGTTTACTCACTAATGATTGAAGAACTTATAAAATTTACCCAACAACCTAATCAATTACTAATCAGCATCGATCCTGAGCAACCACTCACCAGTGATGACTTTTTAAAAGTATTTATGGGTAGCCAATCAGCACCTTTTGATTTAATGAAAAAAGCACAATTATTTATTCGGGCAAATTAGTAGAATTCATGGCAAATATTCTAATCGTAGATGATGATTTACATATTCGCGAAGTCATCAATTTTGCTCTTGAAAAAGCTGACTTACGGGTCAGCAATGCGACTCATGGCCAACAAGCGATCACGCTGTTAAAACAATCGTCTTTCGACTTAATCGTTTTAGATATAAATATGCCTGAAATGGACGGGCTAGAGTGTTGCCGAGAAATCCGTAAAATATCAGATATTCCCATTTTATTTTTATCATCTCGTGATGATGAAATTGACCGCATTCTCGGGCTTGAGATTGGCGGTGATGATTATGTCACCAAACCTTTTAGCCCTAGAGAGTTAGTTGCCCGGATTAAAGCCATTCTAAAACGTACACAAGCTCAAAAAGTCGGCGATGCGGATGAAAAAGACCTAATTCATGGTCGATTACAGATCAATATCGAACAACACACTGTTCGCTGGGATGAAAAAGATATTTCACTCACTGCCGTAGAGTTTTCAATCTTAGCTCAAATGATTAACAACCCTAAAATCATTTATAGTCGAAATGCCATTATGGATGGTGCTTATCAACATAATATTGTGGTCAGTGACCGCACTATTGATAGTCATATCCGTCATATTCGTCAAAAATTCTCAACAGCAGGCTGTAACAATATTATCGAGACTCAACACGGTGTTGGCTATAAACTAAGCGCATGCATATAAACGCAACACCTCAGAGCAAGCGACTATTTCGGCTTCGCACTATCTTATTACTGCTCATGTTATCCATATTACTTTTACCTCTCGGCAGTTTATATTTCTTTCGTTTTTATGAAAATGAGCTCGTTCAAAAGACTGAATTAGAGCTAATCACGCAGTCGGCTGCTTTTGCAGCTGTATACCGCCAATTAATTAATAAGAACCACACTTTATTAAGTGGTCATTACACCCCTATCAAACCTGAATTAGATCTATCAAAACAACAAACATTGCCTCCTCGCCCCGATGGAATAGTTTTAGATAGTCCAGCATCTGAAAATCTAGTAGCAAAACAAGCTGGGCAAAAAATGCAAACTATCTTGCGTAATACCCAACAATTTACCTTGGCAGGGATCAGAATTCTTGATGAAAATGGCATCGTCATCGCGGGGCGTGAAGAAATAGGCTTGTCATTTGCTCACATTGAAGAAGTTCAAGCCGCATTAAAAGGCAAATACCGTTCTGTATTGCGTCAGCGGATATCTGATCAAGCGCAACCTCCCCTTGCATCACTGAGCCGTGGCACTGGAATTCGAGTGTTCACCGCCTTTCCGATCATCGATCAAGGTCGTGTTTACGGCGTGGTCTACCTATCTCGCACACCTCAAAACATATTAAAACACCTTGATGGCATTAAAGGCCGGGTATTTTTTATTGCCCTTTTATTGCTAGGTGTCACTAGCCTAATCGTCTTATTTATCTCATCGCGTTTATCACGACCTATTCGAGAATTAATCGACCAAACAAAAAAAGTAACACGAGGCGAAGTTGAAACAATTAATGCCATTCAACAACCTGGCACCTATGAGCTAGCTGAACTGTCAAACAGCTTTGCTGAAATGTCACAAATAGTGCATGAACGCACGCAATATATTGAGCAATTTGCAGCACATGTGTCGCACGAATTTAAAACCCCGCTCACATCAATACAAGGCACATTAGAACTTTTACAAGATCATTTAGATGAGATGCCCGTTGAGCAGCGCCAGCGCTTTTTGGATAATCTTCAACAAGATACCAAACGATTAGAAAATCTGGTCACACGTCTACTACAACAGGCTAGAGCGGATGCACTGCAAGCATCAACAGAAACCTGTAATATTTTGCAGGTTTTAAACCAGTTACAAGCTATTTATAAAGCAAAACAACTTAAGCTGATCTTAGATGATAGCCTCGATGAAAATATAAGCGTCTCAGTCGAGGCATTAACACTTGTCTTTGCTAATTTATTCGACAATAGCCTGCAACATAAAGCGAATAAAGTGCTTATTAAATTGAGCCATAGCGATGAACAACTACAACTCTCTATCCATGATAATGGCACCGGCATTTCACCTGCTAATCGAAGCCGTATTTTTACACCTTTTTTCACTACTCGCCGTGACACGGGTGGCACAGGCCTGGGTTTAGGTATTATTGAATCTACGCTTAAAGCATGGAGAGGCACTATCCATGCTGAACCCACTGACATTGGTGCTCATTTTATTATTACCCTGAACTCTGGATAAGATAGTTCAGTTTGTTTTCGTCATCCCGGTAGGCTTTTAGCCGGGATCTCTATCCCAAACATTCAATAGAAAATCAAATCTGCACAAAAACTCCTTATTTACACCACAAGAACTCCATATCTAACACCTACACTTGTAACCGTTACTTTTTAACAACTGACACAAGGTGAAATAATGGAAATTATATTTGGATTGATTGGGCTTTTATTTTTACTGGCAGGAATGGCAGGAATTGTCTTTTTTGCTATCTTTATGGCGCGAAAGATCGGATTCTTAAAGCCCTCAACAGAAGGTATGAGGACAGAAGGAAACAACGTAAAAAGCTATCTTTCTGATTTTAAGCGGCTCAATAGCTCGCTTATTTTTCGATTTGGTTTAATTGCCGTGTTAGTGGGCTTAATGAATATTCCACTCGGCATGGTGGCCGATATAGTCAATGAACGTAATGCACTCTACCACGATGTATTGCATGATATTTCGAGCACTTGGGGGCAACAACAAAACCTACAAGGCCCAGTATTAATCGTGCCCTACACAGAAAAAATCACCACCGTAAAAGTGCTCACAGATGCCAATGGTTTTGAACGAAAAGTAGACAAAACGCATTACAATGAACGCACAGCCATTATATTGCCTGAAGATTTAAATATCGATGCAAACCTGCTTTCAACAACTCGCAAGCGAAGTCTTTATGAAGCCTTGGTTTATACTGCCGATGTTAAAATATCAGGTAACTTTAAGCGCCCAGATATCAGCAGCCTATCGAAACACATCGATGAAATCCATTGGGATAAAGCATGGTTTACCCTAGGAATATCAGACACGCAAGCCATTAATAAAATTTCAAGTTTATCGTGGAACATGCCTAATACAGCACATCAACAAGTCGACTTTGGACCCAGCACTAAATTAAGCAAAACCATTGTTAATGGCTTTCACGCCCCGCTCACTATTCCAGCCGAAGGCACAGAGTCTCAACAAGATAGTTTTAACTTCTCACTAACGATGAACATTAATGGTAGCAACGGCTTTTATTTTAGTCCTTTTGGTAAAACAACAAATGTGACCATTAGCTCTAACTGGCCACATCCTAGCTTCCAAGGCAATGTCCTGCCAGAAGAACCCACCATCAGCGATGAAGGCTTTAAGGCAAACTGGTCAGTGCCACATCTAGCCAGAAGTTACCCCCAACTATGGACATTAGAAACTCAAAACTTCGATGTTGAAGAATTTACAGCCGGTGTTAATTTATTTGAAGCCGATTCACTGTATTCAAAAATAACCCGTGCCATTAAATACGGTTCACTGTTCTTTATTCTGACCTACATCACGTTTCTTTTATTTGAATTAGGCATCGGCAAGCGCCTACATATCGTGCAATATGGCATGATTGGTCTAGCACTTTCTATGTTCTATTTAACGCTATTGTCATTAGCTGAACAAACCGGCTTTTTCACCGCCTACCTATCTGCCGCCGGCATCATCATTAGCATGATTAGCCTCTATGCCTATGCCGCATTAAGAAGTATAGGACGAACAGGTCTAATCGCAACATTACTATCAGGGCTCTATTTTATGTTGTATTCATTACTAAAACTAGAAGATCATGCCTTAATGGGTGGCACCGTACTGTTGCTTATAGTGCTAGCGGTGATGATGTTTTTGACGCGTAATATTGGTTCAGAAAAGGCATAATATTAAATACCTCGGTTAACGAAAACATGCGTTAACCGGGGATTTTTTCATCAACAGACTAGACCGCCTATCGCAGTCGGCATAACTTTTCTCAACACACATGCTAGAATGCTTTAAAACGACATTTTGAACAAAATTAGTCTAACAACTTCACAAGGTGTATTTACTTTTAACTAAAGGTGCACTTACATTTACTAATGGATTGTTTTATATGGGTAAAATAATATTTAAATTTGGTTATACACCTTTAGGTTGTTTTTTATGCACCTTTTAGGGGTGTATAATAATTGTTATAACCTCAAAATATCTAAATGATGATTAAGTATATTGAACTAAAATCTGATTTCGGGGACTCCGGGCCTGCTTGGATTGCTACTATTAAAGAGTCACGTAGCGGTTCAACAATCTATTTTAATCAAATGTCTTTAAAAAAGGGGCATGGTGTTTCGGGTAATTACTTTGATTTTTCGAATGGAAATGAATACTGGATCTCAGGGATTAAACAAAAAGGAAGTAATCGTCACTGGGCAGGTTCAGGGAAAATAAGCGTTGAAAAAAGAGCCGTTGAAGAGCTGTTAGCATTACAAAAAGTTAATGTGTTAAACCTTCAAGAATATATAGTTTGTGAAAATTTTCCAGAGCCAGATATTCAAGAATTACACAGAATAGAAAATGAACGGTTATAACAATAAATTCCAGTCGACCGCTGGCAGCGCAGTTTTTATCAGAGGTCACTTTTACATCAAAGTTCAGTGTGTTTGCAGAGTTCATCTTATATCTGCCAGCGGCCACTGAATTTGGCGTTAGAACTCAAAAGGAAAAATAGTGAAGAAATTACATATCGCCATTTCTACAAATATAATTGAAGAAACAATTAAAGATTATAGTGTGCGCCTTGGTATGGAGCCATGCTCATATGTAAAAAACGAATATGCACTTTGGCGAACAGACTCATTAAATGTTTCAATAAGACAAGATCAATCATGCACGCCAGGTGAATTAAGGCACTTAGGCTGGGAAGATGACGAAGCATCAAATTTTAGTGAAGAAAAAGATGTTAATGGTATAACTTGGGAAAGGTTTAGTGCGCAACAACAGGCGGACGAAATTAATGAGCTATGGCCAGAAGCAAACTACACCCCAAAATAAACGTTCTAACAAGTGCATAAACGTGGACGTTCCACTACGCTGTCGCTTCGTTCCACGCCAGTTATGCAGGCGTTATACGTCAAAAACAATCAATCAACAGAAATACTGGAAATAATTATATGCCTTATGAAAAACTTGATTTAAAAAAGCCCATAGAGTCTAAGGACTATGAAGAGTGTTCAAATTTTGTGGTTCAGTCCATTGAGTCAATTATGAAAGATGCAATGGATTCTGGGCGAAACAAAATAATTATAAACACCAATTTGAAGCTGGGCATACCTATGGAAAATGTGAATAAAATCGCAGGTCCATTTGTAGAAGCATGGGCATTCGAGATATTTACAGAATCTCTTGAAGATGGAAAGAATACTTATGAGCTTATAAATGTTGAGGCCGGGGAAAGACTCAACATGGCTGATGTTATTTTACAGTTTAAAAAAACAAGAAAAAGAAGTTCTTCTGTTACAAGTCATGTTGATGTGAAAGCAACTTCAAAAGATATAGCTAATAGTGGAAAATCACCCAATATTACATCTTTTGCCAGAATCCGATCGGCATATGTTCAAGATCCCGACTATATATTTATAGTTCTTTCGATAAAACATAGCGTTTCTAGTACAAGAGATAAAAAAACAAAAATGATGATGGGTATTATGGAGGTTGTTGATTTTAATGCCTACGATCTAAAGTATTTATCAAATTCAGACATAAGCTACAATCCTGCACTTGGTACAGGGCAAATTCAGATCAGGGATATTCATTATGTAACAATCGAAACTCGTACTGCATGGGAGTTTTGTCAATTACTTGACAAAAAATTCATTGCTTCTAAAAAAGGTTACGATCAGTGGCTTGAATATGCAGAGAAAAATGGGTGGATTAAATAGATGTCTAAAATTGATTTACGTTGTGGTGATGCTATCGAGCTATTTAAGGAAATAAAAAGCTCATCAGTTGATCTTGTTGTTGCAGACCCCCCTTATAACCTCGGAAAAAATTACGGGAATAATCATGATTTAAAAGGATTCGATGAATATATTGATTTTACAAAATCGTGGTTATCCGAAGCAAAAAGGGTTCTTAAACCAACAGGCACTATATATGTGTTTATGGGTGTTAGGTTCATATCTTATTTATACGATATTCTAGATAGAGATTTAGAGTTATTTTTCAATAGCTGGATTGTTTGGCATTACACTCAAGGCTTAGGAAAAACCAAAGGTTTTTCACCAAGACACGATGATATTTTGATGTTTACTAAATCCAGCAAATTCACGTTTAATTTAGATAATGTGCGAGTACCTCAAAAATACTACCGTTCCAGAAATAACATGCGTGGTGCAAACCCAGGGGATGTTTGGAAGTTTTCTCATGTTCATTATTGTAATCCAAATAGACAAAACCATCCTACACAAAAGCCAGAGGGCATTATAGAAAGAATGGTTATGGCATCAAGTAATGAAAATGGTATCGTTTTAGATCCATTTTCTGGTAGCGGTACTACTATGCGTGTATGCCAACAATTAAATCGTAATGCGATAGGGTTTGAATTAAACCCCGATTATATTGAAATGACAAATTTAAGGCTCAAAGAACCTTTTGCTGGGTTTGATAGTGTCGATCCAAGAATGGAACGAGTACCAAACGACCTTAGAAAACCTGAAATAAGAGACGAATATTTAGAGAATCATATAAATTGGTTTTTAAAAAATCATGAAAATGCTTTAGAGGTATTTAAAAAGGCCGTAAATGAAAAATATGGTATTTCATTAAAAAATAATTCGAAAGAAGTTGAGCAGGAAGAGCTATTTTAATGTTCATAAGAATTCAAACAAATAGAGCCAAACTAAGAGAAGTTATTACGCTCTTTGGTAATCACGCACAGCCAACAGAATATTTAATTGCCCCACGCCCTTTACCAAAAGAAAATTTTAAGTTTTATGTTGCTTATGCCTCCGTAATCGAAGGAAAAAGCAATAACAAATTACTTGAGTCAATAAAAAATAATAAAGCCATGTCAAAATCAGAATTTGACAGAGAAGTAAATGCAATAAAGTATAGCTGGGTGGCAGGTGATAAAAACGTATAACAAGGCGCTGCACTCAGACTGCCAAAAGCGGCGCGGCTTTCACTACGCTACAGCCACACCACTTTTGGCAGCTGGTGAGCTTGGTCGTTATTTAATTTTCTTAATTAAGTCCGCTTGTTTCTTTTCCATTAAAAAATAATATATGGCGCAGATAAGATTAGAGCTTGCATGAGTCCCTAGGTGGGACTATAATTGATTCATGAGAATTATTGCACTGTCTACGCTCAAAGCTTTCTGGGGTGAATCATCAGAATACAATGATGCTAAAGAATCAATAATGGCGTGGTATCGTCATGCATTAAAGGCGAATTGGGAAAGCCCAAGTAAAGTTAAGTCTGATTTTGGGAATGCAAGTATTCTTAAAGATGGGCGGGTTGTTTTTAATATTAGCGGTAACAAGTATCGCTTAATTGTTTGGATAAACTACGATTACAAAGTCATTTACATTCGCTTTATCGGAACACATAAGCAATACGATAAAATAGACGCACAAGAAATTTAATGGTGATAACGATGAATATACATCCAATAAAAACAAATGATGATT
Source organism: Methylophaga sp. (assembly GCA_026988435.1). Taxonomy (GTDB): domain Bacteria; phylum Pseudomonadota; class Gammaproteobacteria; order Nitrosococcales; family Methylophagaceae. The sequence continues at coordinate 106,339 of JALSLH010000083.1, read as the reverse complement.
ATCAAAATTCACTTCAAGAAATTGAAGGCTTAATGATGGCTAAACTAGGCTCGGACGAGGGTGACCGCTTAGATGTACTTGTTACGCTAGTTGAAGATTACGAACGTAAACATTACCCCATTGATTTTCCTGATCCTATTGCAGCAATTAAGTTTGTGATGGAGCAGAGAGGGTTAACGGCTAAAGATTTAACGCCCATGATTGGGCGAACGAACCGAGTTTATGAAATCCTAAACGGCAAACGGCCCCTCACATTGCCTATGATAAAAAACTTGCATAAAGACTTAGGTATTCCAGCGGAATCTCTTTTAGCGGGTAATTGAAACGGCTAGAAAATATGCATCAAGGCCTGGGGATACAAACCCATCACTCCCCTTGAACAGTCACAATCACACGCCGATGATGGCTATGGGTGCGGTGTTCCCACAAATAAATACCTTGCCATATACCTAGGTCACAACGCCCATTGCTGACGGGTACGGTTAAATCTGGGTTGGTTAACACTGTTCTGATATGGGCGCTCAGATCATCGGGGCCTTCATCTTGATGTAAAAACATGGGATCGCCATCGGGCACTATGTGTTGCATATAGGTTTCTAAGTCTACGCGTACATCAGGATCGGCATTTTCACATAACATCAACGATGCACTGGTGTGCTGTACAAAGATGTGGCATGTACCAATTTGAATGCCTGATTGTTGCACTAGTTGCTGTATCTCTTCTGTGATATTTATTGTGCTGCGTCCAGCTGTTTTGTAACTCAAGGTTTGTTGAAAAACCATTAATCTTTTCCCCTTTCAAAATAGGCTTTTGCTTTGCCTGATTTAATAACGTGCCGAACATGATCGGCTGCGAGCTGTGGTGATGCTTGTAATTCAAAGTGATTTAGTGCCATTGCGGCGCCTAGCACTAGGCTATCAAAAGCTGCGCCTGATTGTCCACTCAATGCGTTTAAGCCCTGCTCTACTGTTTCTGCTACTGTTACATGCTCATTTTGCTGCGGCAGCACGCCTCGCGTGTCTTGTTGAACACCAAATTCAATTGGTGAGACAGGATAAGATACTGCAATCCCTTTTTTTTCACTAAAACAGTTAGATTCCTCACGTAAGGTTGGCAATACGCCGCCTTCAATACCACGAACCATCAATGTAGAGGCAAACCCTGCTTGGCGTGCTAACCATGCTAAAACAGGCGGATAGGCTTTATGAACAAAGCCAATTTGTAAATATGTGTTTTTCGCTTTAATCGGCATAACAAGTTTTTCGAGTGTTGCTAGGCTTGGTCGTTTTATTATTCGAGTGCGTAAATCTTGTAATGCGTATAAGTTAGGCGTCGTTTTTGCTTGATCAAGATACGCCCATGCTATGTCTGAATTATTCACACGGTCAGTTGCATCTGCGACCGAAAGCATAGTGGACACCCCTGCGTATTCTAATACTTGTGAATGCGTCACCCCAAATTTTGGCCCCATTTCTTTCACACCTTGTGTGATAGTGGGCAAGCCAGACGCGGCTAAAACAGCGGGTAAAAAAGCAGCAATTGGGCAGTGGCGATTATAACCATTGAAGGGATCAGAGATAATTAACAGATTATCTATTTTGGATGAGGTTTGAGTCGTTACTGATTGAATTGATTGTAATAAACCTAGGTTTTCTTCATCTGTTTCTCGCTTCATTCGCAAAGCAATTAGAAAGATTGCCGCTTGAACTAAATCGGCTTTTCCAGATAAAATCTCATCCATAGCAAGCCTAGATTCTTGTTGTGTTAAGTCTTTGCTTAAGTGAGGCCCGGTGGCTACTTTTTTTATGGCTTGTGCTAGTGCAGTCATGTTTGTTCCTATTGAATTATAATAGATGCCGTCATTCCGGTAGGCTCTTAGCCGGAATCTGAGTGTAAACGAGACACTCATTTGCAACATGCCAGAATGATAAGAAGTGAAAGCCTGCATCTTCAATAATTTCAGGGATAGCATTTGTACTATAGATTCCGGCTAAAAACCTACCGGAATGACGATGTGGTGAAAACTGCATATTCAAATGGTCACGGGTTTATGTAGCCTAGATTCCCGATAAAAGATCTCGGGAATGACGTAAGCACAGTATCGGGAGTGACGTAAGCACAGTATCGGGAATAATATAAGTAAAGATCTCAGCAATGACGTGTTTTTTACTGTCATGACAACCACTCTATCAATGTCGCTTCATCAACCACAGTAATATCGAGCTTTTCTGCTTTTGTTAGCTTAGAACCTGCATCGTGGCCCGCTACTACAAAGTCTGTTTTTTTCGATACGCTACCCGATACTTTTGCACCTAGGGCTAATAGTTTTTCTTTGGCTTCACTGCGCGACATTTTTTCTAATGTGCCCGTTAATACAATCGTTTTGCCACTTAATGCCGAATCAGCTGCTATTTTTTGTTCCTCAGGCCAGTGTATGCCTGCTTCGAGCAATCGCTTAATCACTTCTTGATTATGGGCTTGCTGAAAAAAAGTCACTATATGATGAGCTACTATCGGCCCTACATCTTCTATCTCAATTAATGCCGCTTCATCAGCCTGTATCAAGGCATCAAGTGTTAAAAAATGACTGGCTAATGATCGTGTTGTTGCTTCTCCAGCCTCGCGAATGCCTAATGAATATAAAAAGCGGGAAAATGTAGTCTCTTTGGCAGCATTTAGTGCAGACACTAAGTTAATGGCAGATTTTTCACCCATGCGTTCTAAGCCTGACAACTGTTCAACCGTTAGTTGAAACAAATCTGCTGGATCATTTATCAAGCTTTCATCCACTAGCTGTTCGACTAGTTTATCGCCTAAGCCGTCCACATCCATCGCTTTGCGAGATGCGAAGTGTTTTATTGCTTCTTTACGTTGTGCGGGGCAATACAGGCCGCCACTACAGCGGGCAACGGCATTGCCTTCTACTCGCTCTACTTCAGACTGACAGACTGGGCATTTGGTTGGCATTACAAAGCTATGTGTATTATTAGGGCGCTTAGAAAGCACAACTTGCACTACTTCAGGGATCACATCCCCTGCTCGCCGCACAATAACCGTGTCGCCCACTCGCACATCTTTACGTTCAATTTCATCTTGATTATGCAAGGTGGCATTGCTGACCGTTACACCACCGACAAATACGGGGGTTAATCGTGCAACGGGGGTTAATGCACCCGTGCGGCCCACTTGGATCTCAATATCTTCAATCACTGTCATTTCTTGTTGGGCGGGGAATTTATGAGCAATTGCCCAACGTGGTGCGCGTGATACAAAACCTAAACGTTCTTGCAATTTGATATTATCGACTTTAAGCACCACGCCATCAATATCATAGGGCAAACTTTCTCGGCGTTCACCTATTTGTTTTATATAAGCTAAACAGCCTTCGACTCCTTCTACTAATTGTAATTCAGGTGAAATTTGGCCACCCCATTGGGCGATAGTTTGCATGGCTTTTATATGCGTTTCAGGTTTAGCCATGCCCCGTATTTCACCCAAGCCATAGCAAATCATCTCTAATGGTCTGCTTGCCGTTATCTTTGAATCAAGTTGTCGAAGTGATCCTGCTGCGGCATTGCGTGGATTAACAAAGGGTTTTTTATCTTCAGCAATTTGTTGAACATTTAAGGCTTCAAAGCCCGCTTTGGGCATAAAGATCTCGCCCCTAATTTCAATCACTTCAGGGTGATTTTGCCCCTGTAACTTCAAAGGTACAGAGCTAATTGTACGCACATTTGCTGTGACATCTTCGCCCACTTCGCCATCACCACGGGTTGCGGCATAGACCAGCACCCCGCTTTCATATCGCAGACTAATTGCCAAACCATCAAGCTTTGGCTCTGCGGCATAGCTTTGAATATCAGTAGTATTCAGCCAATCTCGTACACGCTGATCAAAGGCTTCTAGCTCTTCACGATCAAATACATTATCGAGTGATAACATCGGTAATGCATGCGTAATTTGACTAAATTTATCGAGCGCTTTGCCGCCTACTCGTTGGGTAGGTGAATCAGCAGTAAGTAACTCGGGATACTCTGTTTCAATTTGTTTTAATTCTTTAAATAGACGGTCATATTCAGAATCGGTCACTTCGGGTTCGTCAGCAACATAGTACAAATGATTATATTTATTCAGTAAGTCGCGTAACTCGCCCGCTCGCGACGCTATATCATTCGGAATAGACATGCGCATCCTGACTAGTTGAGTGCATTGAAAAATTGTGACTTAAAATACGGCTACGTATGGCTTCAATCTTTTCTTCTGTGACGGCTTGGCGTGATTCATCACACAAAATACCATTTAATTTTTCTGTCAGCTTGCGTGATGTTTCTAATAAATGATCAAACAGCGTTAAACCATTAATTGGACTAGGAAGTGCGGCAAATACCAATATACCTGGCGTGCTCATTGAACTCATATTTTGCATATCAAATTTACCCCGAGCCACGACGTTAGCGGCACTAAACATTGGGGTTTTCTGCTTTGTTAGCTGATGAAACAATTGCATTTCACCATAATGGAACTGCTCACTTTCTAATGCCAGTTTAATATCTTCACCAGAAAAATTATGCCCTTGTTCAGCCATAATAGTAAACGCAATCACCATGTCCCAGTCATTCACAATACTAATGTCAGGTTCAGGCTCTGCAACTATTTCAATATCAGTATCAATTTCATCATTAGCTTTGAAGTGAATTTCACCCTGTTGCGCCACATTCTCATCCGGCGACACCACTTCTTGTTTTGCTTGCTGGCTTAAAGTGACATTAGGTTCACTGTCTACATCGGTATTAATAATATGCTGCGTCATTTGTTGTTCTAAAACAGCACTAAATGCATTTTCTTTATCGAGTTCAGGTTCTACACGCGCAGCCTGTTCTAACACGCTATTTTGCTTCTGTTGCCGAGTGCTACGCATCGCATACCAAACAACGCCAGCAAAAGCGGCAATAACAACAATAAAAATAATTATAATTTCTAACACTAAGTAGCCTTATAATATGTCTAGATTTTAGTAATTTGAGAGTTCATCATGTCCACAAAACCAAGCAAACAATTAGATACCTTCGACAATGCCATTCCTGACCGTGATTATACCATCCACATCGAGACAGCTGAATTTACTTGTCTATGTCCAATGACGGGGCAACCTGACTTTGCCACCATTAAAATTGATTATGTGCCTGATCTAAAATGTGTCGAATTAAAATCATTCAAATTATACATGTGGACCTATCGTGAAGAAGGCGCATTTCATGAAAAAGTCACCAACCAGATCTTAGATGATTTAGTGGCAGCAACCAATCCACGTTTTATGCGTGTAACTGGCATTTTTAATGTGCGTGGTGGTGTTTATACTAATGTGGTTGCTGAGCATAGAAAAGAAGGCTGGGTTGCGCCTACGCCAGTTGTTTTGCCTTAAATTAACACCGCCATTCCCACATATTGTTAGTGGGAATTTTTTACTAAGACTACGCTAACCGAAAAGAAAATAATTAATGGCTAGATTTATATTCGAGCGTTTGTTGAGCCGCTATAGATTCCGGCTACAAGCGACCGGAATGACGCTGAATGCGTAACGTATATATAGGCATCGATCTCGGCACCTCAGGGTGTCGAGTGATTGCCATTGATGAACAACCTAATATCATTGCCAGCGATCAACAAGCACTGTTCATCCCGCCTACTATTCCACCCAAATCAGAACAAGATCCTGATTATCAATGGCAAGTAGTTTTGCAAACCTTAACTCAAGTCATTTCACAATGCCGCGATTATAAGGTTCGGTCGATTGCTGTAGATGCCACCTCTGGCTCTATATTACTAACGGATAGTTTAGGACAACCACTTAGTCCTATCTTGATGTATAACGATGCAAGATCAATTGAACAAAGCAATCTCATTGCCAATATCGCCCCAAAAGAATCAGCTGCTCATGGTAGTTCAAGTGGTTTGGCAAAACTACTTTATTTACAACAACACACTGTGCTATCAGCCGATACACAATTATTACATCAAGCCGATTGGATTAATTTCAAGCTCGGTGCGCCATTAGGTATTAGCGATCATAATAATGCGCTTAAAACAGGCTATGATCCTGTTGAACAATGCTGGCCCAATTGGATTGACTCTCTCACGGACAAATCATTGTTACCCAAAATTGTTGCTCCCGGTACGCCAATTGGGACATTATCAAAATCATTATGCCAACAATTAAAATTAAGCTACACCCCAAAAATTATGGCTGGCACAACAGACAGCATCGCGGGGTTAATAGCCACAGGGGCAAATAATATTGGTGATGCGGTGACATCATTAGGATCTACATTAGTGGTTAAACTGATTAGCGATAAACCACTCTTTATTGCCGAACAAGGTATTTATAGTCACCGGCTGGGTGACAACTGGTTAGTCGGCGGCGCATCAAATACTGGCGGCGCGGTACTTAAGCATTATTTTGACAATCAACGCCTTAATCTCTTAAGCCAGCAGATTAACTTGGATAAAACGCCCGTTGATTATTACCCTTTATTGAGTGTTGGCGAACGCTTTCCTGTCAATGATCCTCATCTTCAACCCAAACTCACGCCTCGCCCAGCAGATGATGCTGAATTTTTGCATGGACTATTGACGGGCATCGCTAAAATCGAACAACAGGCGTATCAATGTTTGCAAGATGCTGGAGCCACGCCTTTAACATCACTTCGTACGGTAGGTGGAGGCGCTGTTAATAATGTTTGGCAAACTTTACGCCAAAAGTGCATTGGCGTACCCTTTATCACACCCCAACATACTGATGCAGCCTATGGTGCTGCCTTGTTAGCTAAAGGAAGTTTTAAATCGTGAATGAATTATTTAAAGGCGCAGGCTATTTATTGAAAGGTTTTTCTTTAATCCACAAAAAAGGTATTCGCCGCTTTGCGTATATTCCCATGGCTATCAACACCCTACTATTCAGCTTCGCTATTTGGCTAGGCGTGAGCAAATTTGACCAATGGATAAACAGCTTTATTCCAACGTGGATACCCGAATGGCTACTAAGCTGGGTAATGTGGCTTATTTGGCCTTTATTTGCAGGTTTACTTATTTTAATCGTCTTCTTTAGCTTTTCGATTATCGCCAATCTATTAGCCGCACCATTTAATGGTGTATTAGCCGAAGCCGTAGAAACAAAACTATTAGGCGAAACACCACCCAGTCTTTCATTTAAGGAAATCTTAAAAGATGCCCCAAAATTACTATGGAATGAAATTCGCAAGTTAATATATGTATTACTTTGGATGGTACCGCTGTTTATTTTCTCGTGGATACCGGTGCTAAATATCATCGCTCCAGTATTATGGATCGTCTTTTCAAGCTGGATGTTAGCACTTGATTATCATGATTATCCAATGGGAAATCATCTACTAAAATTCCCTGCACAGCGCGCATTATTGCAACAAAAACGTTCACTCGCCTTAGGATTTGGTGGTGCGACACTGGCAGCAACCATGATTCCTTTTGTGAACTTTTTGGTGATTCCTGCTGCCGTAGCAGGAGCCACTGCGCTATATTTGGATAACTTTAAGAATTAGACTTTCCCAAATTATTTTTCAATCACAATCTAGTACACGTTCTTATACCTAAAATCTCCGTTGGTGATGACTATTATTCCTAAAGGATCCAATATTGATGACGATACTATTAATATCGAATTTTTAATAATTTAGTGAACTAAGGAAAAAGCCTTGAAAAATATAACAATAAAACAAAAACTATATGGTTTAGCCGCATTGACTATCATCTGTCTTATTGCACTTTCCGCGGTTACAGTTAACTCATTCTCCACGATAAAATTATTGGATGAAACGCTTATTTTAGTTCAAAAAAGTAAGTCAGACATGCTAACCTTACGTAGAAATGAAAAAGATTTTCTTGCACGCCTTGATCTTAAATACCAACAAAAATTCACCCATAATTTTGATACATTAATAGACGATATTCACTTAGTTCAAAACAATTTAAACGCGCTTAAGCTCAATAAAGCTGATGACTTGAGTTTATTAATCGAATACTTAAATGACTATAATCGCTCTTTTGATAATGTGATTAAAATTAATCAGGATATTGGCTTAACCCCCAAATCAGGTTTGCGTGGTCAGTTACGAGCCTCGGTACATGATGCCGAAGCAAAATTAAAAGAGACAGCTGCAATCCAGTTAATTGCCGATATGCTTATGCTCCGTCGTAATGAAAAAGACTTTATGTTACGAAAACTAGAAAAATATATTGGCAAGTTCCAAAAAAACTATGCCGTTTTTAATCAACACCTACAAGAATCAACACTCAGTTATACCGATAAAAAATTGATTTCTACAAAGATGAATGCCCATCAATCCATGTTTTTAGATCTTACTAAAGGCTATCTCAAGTTAGGTCTTACACCAAAAACAGGGTTACATGGTGAAATGCGCAATAATGTTCATCAAACAGAAGATATTTTTAATTCCCTAACCAATGAATTGTCTACAGTTATTGATAGTCAAACAACACAGCTTTATAGCAAATTATTAATACTCACCGCTTTCTTTATGTTCTTAATTGTTGCATCAATCGTATTTATTTCTAGATCAATTAATGCACGTTTAGGCATCATCAAAGACCATTTAAATCAAGTAGTGATGAGCTCAGGTAATTTGTCAGCATCGCTCAATATCGAGGGTGAAGATGAAGTAACCGACATTGCCCGACTATTTAATCAATTTGTAGCAAGTCTAAAAGAAACCTTTCGCCAAATACCTGCCTTTTCTGACAACCTAGAACAAGTCTCTAACGAAAACACAGAGATTGCAAAACAAACATACCAACTCGCTTCTTCCCAACAAGAAAAATCAGATCATGTGCGAGAAGCAGTTCAACAAATGGTCAATGCTACTGAAGAAATAACAAGCAATATTCATATTGCGGCTAACGCGGCAGAGGAAGCAAACGAAACAGTGCAAAAAGGTAAATCTGCGATAGAAGAAGTCGGTTCATCAATAAGTACTTTAGCCGACAAATTACACTCATCAGCTGAAGCAACGAAGGAACTTGAAGATGACAGTCAAAATATTAGTACAGTACTTGATGTTATCCGAGGGATTGCAGAACAGACAAATTTGCTCGCATTAAATGCGGCTATTGAGGCTGCCCGAGCAGGTGAACATGGTCGAGGTTTTGCCGTTGTTGCTGATGAAGTAAGAACACTGGCAAGTCGTACTCAAGATTCAACGACCCAAATACAATCTTTTATCGAAAGCCTTCAAACAAACGTAAAAAACACGGTTTCCATTATGCAAGACAGTTCAGCTGGTGCATCATTAACCGCCACTGATGCTCTCACTGCAACTCAGGAGTTGGACAAAATAAGTAATACAGTAAGCAGAATATTTGATCTTAATACCAGTATTGCAACGGCATCTGAAGAGCAAAGTGCTATTTCAACCAGTATCAGTAATAGTGTCACAGATATTAATGAAACAGCACAAGAAACGGCTATTCAGGCTAATGAAGCCAGTCAATCAAGCATCCAGATCAATACGATTGCTGCCGATCTTAAAAAGTTGATTTCCACCTATACTCTTTAAAATAGAATTTATTTATTATTTTCTCTTTTAAGCGTGGCACACCCTGCCGTTGCTTGTTCATAGGCCTCAAGGTAGCATGCACCAATCGTATTATCATCAAGAATTCGCCCCTGAACAAAGCCTTTGCTCGGGGTTGAAACCCAAGTAAATGAAATATTATCGGGATAAATTACACCGAAGAAGTTTTTAGTGCCATCGGCATAGGTAAATGTGCCACGAAAACGACGATCTTTTTGTTCGGTTATTGTAATTGTTTTGTTATCCCATTCTTTATAGCCCTTGGAATCAGAAACGGTGACATTCTCACCACTCCATGTGCCAATCAGCTTAGGAATATCTTTATCCATAGGCTTTTGATTTAGATAATATAAACATGCTAATCCAAGGCTATTGATAATCACTAATACCCATAAAAGCAATTGCGATGTTGCCGAACCTATTTGTTTGTTAGGCATTATATCTCCATTTTTATAGACTATTTATTAGTGTATTCAAGCTAGCACTTGGCCGCATTGTCTGTGATAACAATGCTTCATCTGCAAAATAATAACCGCCAAGCTCGACTGGCTTTCCTTGAGCAGAATTGAACTCTTCTACAATTTTAGCTTCATTTTCTGATAATACTTGTGCTAGTTTTGAAAAGTGCGATTGCATTGCGTCATCATCTGTCTGCTCAGCTAAAGCTTGTGCCCAATACAAAGCTAAATAGAAATGACTGCCACGGTTGTCCAATTCACCTATCTTGAGTTGAGTTGCCGGTGATTTATTATTGTCTAACAATTTTCCCGTCGCCTTATCTAAGGTATCAGCCAGAATTTTGGCCTTTTTATTTCCTGTGCTATTGCCTAGATGCTCTAGAGAAGCAGCTAATGCTAAAAACTCACCGAGTGAATCCCAAAGTAGATGATTGCACTCTAAAAAGGGTTCAACAAGTTTTGGTGCGGTTCCCCCTGCGCCTGTTTCAAATAAACCGCCACCATTCATTAATGGCACGATTGATAACATCTTAGCACTGGTACCTAGCTCAAGAATAGGGAATAAATCCGTTAAATAATCACGTAAGATATTGCCTGTCACCGAGATTGTATTTTCACCCTTTCTGATCCGCTCAAGTGTAAACTGAATGGCCTCTTCTGGTGATAAAATTTGTATCTCTAATCCAGAAGTATCATGAGTGGGCAAATATTGTTCAACTTTAGCAATAATCTGAGCATCGTGTGCTCTATTTTTATCTAACCAAAAAATGGCTGGGGTATGTGTTAAGCGAGCACGATTAACAGCTAGTTTTATCCAATCTTGAATAGGTGCATCTTTTGCCTGACATAGTCGCCAGATATCACCTTTTTCAACATTATGTTCTAATAATACTTCATCGTTATCGGCGACAACACGCACAATGCCATTTGCTGGAATTTCAAAGGTTTTATCATGTGAACCATATTCTTCAGCTTTTTGAGCCATTAAGCCAACATTAGGCACACTGCCCATTGTGGTGGGATCAAATGCGCCATATTGTTTACAAAATTCAATTGTTTTCTGAAAAATTCCAGCATAAGTACGATCAGGAATAATGGCTTTGGTGTCTTGTTGTTTGCCTTCTTTATTCCACATTTGACCGGATGCACGGATCATAGCAGGCATTGATGCATCTATAATCACATCAGACGGTACATGCAAATTAGTGATGCCTCTATCAGAATCGACCATTGCCAGATCAGGTCGACTTTTATAAACAGCTTGAATATCGGCTTCAATTTCTGCTTGTTTGTCTGCTGACAGACTTTTTATTTTTGTATAAACATCACCTAAGCCATTGTTTACATCTATCCCCAGTTCTTTAAAGGTTTCAGCATGTTTTTCAAACAAATCTTTATAAAAAACTGAGACAAAATGACCAAAGATAATGGGATCAGAAACCTTCATCATGGTGGCTTTTAAATGTACTGAGAATAAAACACCTTCTTTTTTAGCATCTGCAATTTCAGCTTCAATGAAAGCACGTAATGCATTTTTGCTAATGACTGAAGCATCGATTATTTCACCCGCCAATACTGCTACAGCCTCTTTTAGAACGGTATAATTACCTGCATCATCGGTCAATTCTACCCGTATATTTCCTGCCGAATTTAAAGTAATTGATTTTTCATTTCCAAAAAAATCATGGTCTGCCATGCTCGCTACATGTGATTTTGAATCACTACTCCATGCCCCCATGCTATGTGGATGTTTACGCACATAGTTTTTAACCGCAGGGGGGGCACGGCGATCTGAGTTACCTTCACGTAAAACAGGGTTCACCGCACTGCCTTTAATCTTATCGTAGGTATCTTTTACTTGTTTCTGCTCATCAGTTGCTGGATCTTCAGGATAATCGGGTAAGTTGTAGCCTTTTTGTTGTAGCTCTTTAATCACGGCTTTAAGTTGTGGGATAGAAGCACTAATATTCGGTAATTTTATAATATTGGCTTCAGGCTTTAATGCCAACTCACCTAATTGAGCCAGCGCATCATCAATGCGTTGATCAGCTGTTAAATAACTGGGGAAATTTGCAATAACACGCCCCGCCAATGAAATATCACTGAGTTCCACATCAATATCTGCACTGTGTGTAAATGATCTAATAATAGGCAATAACGATTGCGTTGCCAATGCCGGTGCTTCATCCGTTTTTGTGTAAATAATTTTTGACGTTGTCATTTAATATCCTAAAGTTTTAATGCGTTCGATTGCTTCCAATAACCGGCTTGGTTCTGCGGTATAAGCAAAGCGAATGTATTGCTCGGCTTGATGCTGACCAAAATCATTGCCGGGTGTAACGGCTACGCCTGCTTGCTGTAGCCAATGCTTTGTTAAAGTCATACTATCCGATATTTTATCACTGAATAGCTGTGTGGCTTTAGCATAAATATAAAATGCGCCTTGTGGCGTAGCTTTTATTTCAAGCCCTAAATCTTGTAGGGCAGGCAATAATGTATTTCTGCGTTGTTCAAATTTTTGCCGTCGCTGCTCCAAAATTGCAAGGGTATCATCGTTAAATGCTGATAATGCCGCATATTGAGACATTGTGGGGGCAGCTAAAAATAGATTTTGCGCCAGCCTATCCATCACTGGCACATATTCTTTTGGTGCCACTAGCCAGCCTAATCGCCAGCCCGTCATGCCAAAGAATTTCGAAAAACTATTAATTACGAAGGCATTTTGATCGACTGATAAAACCGTCGATGCTTCCAGACCATCGTATGTCAAACCATGATAAATCTCATCAACAACCAAATAACCATTCTTTGCCTTCACGGCTGTCGCTAAATCCGTTAATTGTTGTTGGGATAATACTGTGCCCGTTGGATTTGATGGTGATGCCACGAGTGCTAACGCTGTATCGTCATGCCAATGCTCGTTTATATGGTCAGCTGTGAGTTGATAGTTACTCGATGCATCCACAGCAATAGACTGCGCCTTGCCCTCAACAAACCGAGCAAAGTTTCGGTTACAAGGATAACCGGGATCGGCCAGCATTACTTTGTTATCACGTTCTAACAACGCGCCCATTAGTAACATTAACGCACCTGATGCTCCTGGGGTAACCACAATCCGTTCTGGTGATATAGACACGCTATAACGTGTCTGATACCAGTTAGCTATCGCTTCTCGTAGCTCGGGCAAACCTAGTGCGGGCGTATAATGCGTCTTGCCCGATTTGAGTGCCGCAATCCCCGCATTAATAATGGGTTGAGGCGTTTCAAAATCAGGTTCACCTACTTCTAGGTGAATAATATCTCTGCCTTGCGACTCAAGTTTTTTAGCTTGAGCTAGAATATCCATTACATGAAATGGCGTAATATCTTTCGCGCGTTGTGCAAGCATACCGATTTTTACTGCGCGTGAAGCTGTTTTAAATCATCTACTGTTACAAAAGAGCCACTTATCTTCTTGCCGGAAATAACAGTGCATGCTAGATCGGCTTCACCTAAATGGTCTAATACGGTTACAGCACCGCTAAAATCATCATCTTTAGTGTAGTTATTTAACGTCACTACAGTTGGAATATTAGCCCCACAAGATGAAAGTACGCCATTAGCAGAATCTTCAAAAACTAAACATTCATCTGCATTAAAGCCTATTTGCTCTAAGCAATAATCAAAAATATCAGGAGCCGGCTTTTTAGCGGGAACAATGTCACCCGCCGCAATACAATCAAACCAATTTAGTGCTTCAGCACCCAGTGTATTGGTCACTAATGCAGTAACATTAGCAGGCGTAGTTGTTGTCGCAATAGCCAACCGCAAACCGCGCTCTCTTATCTCATTTATTAATCTAACCACACCCGGTCGTAACGCAATCGCATTTGATTCTAATAATGTCACATAATGTTTGGTTTTTTCTGCGTGTAATGATGCGATAAATTGGCCTAAGTCACCATCACATTGAAAGCCTTGATTAAATTCAGACAAGAAATAACGAATACGTTCTTTACCGCCTGTTACAGCTAGCAATTTACCATATAATTCCTCATCCCAATTCCAATCTAAACCTGCGTCAGAGAATGCAAGATTGAATGCAACACGGTGTCCATCGCGTTCGGTTTCGGCTAATGTACCATCTACATCAAAAATAACTGCTTTTAATTGTGTCATATCACGCTTTTTAGTTAGAAAATAGGGTAAAATGATAACAAATTTTTTGCACGCGTAGGGAGTTTCTGGTATAAGATGCGCCCTTGATTTTGAAAAACATATTTTGAGGTTTACATGGGTTCTACACAGTTTGATGGGAAATTCACACCCTATGAAGAAAAAAAGGGTGAGGATTACATGAACGACGATCAATACGCACATTTCAGAACAATTCTTGAATCGTGGAAAAGCGAATTAATGGAAGAAGTTGATCGCACGGTGCATCATATGCAAGATGATGCGGCTAACTTTCCCGATCCTAATGATCGTGCTTCACAAGAAGAAGAATTTACCCTCGAGTTACGCACACGTGATCGCGAGCGCAAATTGGTCAAAAAGATAACGCAATCACTTGAAGATCTCGATAAAGGTGATTATGGTTACTGCGAATCATGTGGTACCAACATTGGTATTCGTCGTCTTGAAGCTAGACCGACTGCTACATTATGTATTGATTGCAAAACATTAGATGAAATTCGTGAAAAGAACCGCGTTTAAATAAACTCAGTTCATTCAGTAAAACAAAAAAAGCCCCGACAAGTCGGGGCTTTTTTATGGATAAGTAACGAGCTTTATCATAACTTCCATTTTTACACACCGTCATTCTCGAGTGTTTTAATCGAGAATCTCAACAAATCACATAATTGCAGCTTAAATAGATCCCCGCTTAAAGCTACGGGGATGACGGCGAGCATCAGAAATAATGAGCTAGCTTATAATTCGTCGCCATGTTTTGCTAGGTAATCAGCAACGCCAGCAGCATCTGCTTTCATTCCTTCATCACCTTTGTTCCAACCTGCTGGACACACTTCACCATGCTCTTCATGAAACTGAAGTGCATCAACTAAACGAAGCATTTCATCAACTTCACGACCTAAGGGTAAGTCATTGACGACTTGATGACGCACAATGCCTTCTGGATCAATTAAGAATGAACCTCGCAAAGCAATGCTTGCAGGATGTTTAACACCATATTTTTTCATGATTTTATGATCAGTGTCAGCCACTAATGGGAAATCAATTTGGCCGATACCACCATCTTTAACGGCCGTGTTGCGCCATGCTAAATGAGTGAATTGTGAATCGATAGATACACCAATTACTTGAACACCACGTTTTTTGAATTCTGCCACACGATGATGGTGCGCAATGATTTCAGATGGACATACAAAGGTGAAATCCAATGGGTAAAAGAATAAAACAATCGTTTGACCTTTATAATCAGACAATGAAAAATTTTCATTGATTGTATTGTCGGGCATGACTGCTGCTGCTGTGAATTTTGGGGCTTTTTTTGTTACTAAAACGCTCATAATGACTCCTATTGAATTTGTATTATTTCAGTGTTGGGCTATTGTAAAAATAGTCGAGTAAAACACTCGGCCATCGTAACAATAACCGTTAATATTGTCTAACTTATTTACTGTCGTTATTGCTTATATAATGACTACGATATTGCGTCGGGCTCTGACCAAAAAATTGCGAAAACCGGCGGCTAAAATGACTTAAATCATTAAAACCTGTTTGGTAACAAACCTCACTCGCCTTATTACCTGCTTGGAGTAGTATTGCAGATTTTTTTAAACGTTGTTGTTGCAAATATTCACTTGGTGAACAACCCAACTGCTTTTTAAATTCAGTGTAAAGTTTACTCCGACTCATGCAAGCTAAGCGACATAAAGCATCAATATCCAGCGGCAATGCACTATATTGGGTTAGCTGATTAATCGCCAGCGTGATTCCACTCGCATCTGGACTGTGGCGGCTATAATTTAATAATTGTTCACGCCCTTGCTCTCTCAACAGCCTAATTACAAGTTCAGACACACCTAAATCAACCATCATTTCTTTGTCTGGGTGATTGTGTGTAAATAAAGAGACTAGTTTTTCTAATAATTGCTGCGTTGCAGCGGTATGGTGAGTATGCACAATATGGGGCTGATATTCCCAGTCATGGTCTAATTTTCCTAGCCGAGTAATATCCCTCATCTTTTCAGAGAGACTTTCTATTCGCTCTTTTGATATTTCAATCGTCAAACAGGTTGTTGGTTGCGCTTCATTTGCTTCAGGAAAATCTATTTCAACATATTCTCCCGGTGACATAACATAAGATTCATGCGGAAGAAAAACCTGATCTAGTTCTAATCCTTCATGCACTGAATGCATCACTTTTTTGCCCGTCACCATGCCACAAAAAAGTAATTGATCCGCATCAAGGCCCACACGTGATGCGCTGCGATAAGTATCATAAATACTTAACTCAGAATCCGGCCCTTGAAAAGAAACCTTATTTTCAATTAATAAATGTCGCTTCTCGCGCCTTTTATCTAAATTTATTTGCGTATCGTTCATCGCGGTAACCACGTTAAAAATAAAGCTAATAAACTAATTCTCTGACTATTTTGGACGCTTAGTCAAGTTTTTAGGAATAATAATCAACCCGACAGCCACTAGCTAGTTTATGATTCAGTTTTATATTTCTAATGTTGGGAACAGATTATGATCTATGCAAATCCAGGTACAGAAGCGGCAGTAGTGTCGTTTAAAGAACGTTACGGTAACTATATTAATGGTGAGTGGAAGGCTCCGGTAAAAGGTAATTACTTTACCAATGTGACTCCGGTAACGGGCGAAGGTTTTTGTGAAATCCCCCGCTCAACTGAAGAAGATATTAACTTAGCACTCGATGCCGCACATGCTGCCAAAGATGCTTGGGGTAAAACATCTGTCACCGAACGCTCAAACATCTTATTAAAGATTGCCGATCGTATTGAAGAAAACCTTGAAATGTTGGCCGTTGCAGAAACGTGGGACAACGGTAAAGCCGTGCGTGAAACACTCAATGCTGACGTGCCACTGTGTGTGGATCACTTCCGTTATTATGCTGGCTGTATGCGCGCTCAAGAAGGCACAATGGGTGAGATAGATGAAACCACGGTTTCTTACCAATTTCACGAACCTTTAGGTGTGGTAGGTCAAATTATTCCTTGGAACTTCCCCCTATTAATGGCGGCATGGAAAATAGCACCTGCTTTAGTCACGGGCAACTGTATCGTGATGAAACCAGCAGAACAAACGCCTGTTTCCATTTTAAAACTAATGGAGGTCATTGGTGATTTATTACCGCCGGGCGTATTAAATATTGTCAACGGTTTTGGCAGAGAAGCCGGTGAAGCATTAGCGACAAGTACACGCATCGCAAAAATCGCCTTCACAGGTTCAACGCCTGTTGGTCAACATATCCTTAAATGCGCCGCAGATAACTTAATTCCTTCTACAGTCGAACTTGGCGGTAAATCGCCCAATATCTTCTTTGAAGATATCATGCAACAAGAAGATGATTATATTAGCAAAGCCGCCGAAGGTGCTGTACTCGCTTTCTTTAACCAAGGTGAAGTCTGTACCTGCCCGTCTCGCGCACTCATTCAAGAAAGTATTTATGATGAGTTTATTTCAATCGTTATTGAGCGCTCTAAGAAAATCATTCGTGGCAATCCTTTAGATACTGATACCCAAGTTGGTGCACAAGCCTCCCAACAACAATTTGAAAAAATCTTAGATTATGTTGAAATTGGCAAACAAGAAGGTGCTGAACTTTTGATTGGCGGAAATATCGCGCAAGTTGGCGGTGAATTTGACTCTGGCTACTATATTGAACCCACCTTATTTAAAGGCACAAACAATATGCGGATCTTCCAAGAAGAAATTTTTGGCCCTGTAGTTTCAGTGACAACCTTTAAAGATGAAGCAGAAGCACTAACGATTGCCAATGACACTGAATTTGGGCTAGGTGCAGGCTTATGGACACGCGATACTAACCTTGCATACCGAATGGGCCGAGGCATTCAAGCAGGCCGTGTATGGACGAACTGTTATCATCTCTACCCTGCTCATGCCGCATTTGGTGGCTATAAAAAATCAGGCATTGGCCGTGAAACCCATAAAATGATGCTTGATCATTATCAGCAAACTAAAAACTTATTGGTTAGCTACAGTACAAGCCCACTTGGTTTCTTTTAATATCATTTAGTCGCATTAAAACCTCTCAGAAGTTTACTTTTGAGAGGTTTTTTTATTTATACTCCATAAACAAGTCCTTTCTAAGGTTTTAAAATTATGTCTGAAAATAATATTCAATCTGTTTTGCATGAAAATCGCCTGTTTCCACCTAGTGAAGAGTTCAAAGCAACAGCAACACTCTCAGCTGATAAATTAGCGGAGTTATATGCCCACGCTGACCGAGATCATGAAGATTTTTGGGCCACACAAGCACGAACTGAAATAGATTGGCAGACACCTTTCACCACAACACTTGATTCATCAAATGCCCCTTTTTACCGTTGGTTTCCTGATGGAAAATTAAATGTTTCTTATAACTGCCTTGACCGCCAATTAGAAAAAAATGCCGATAAAAAAGCCATTATCTTTGAGGGTGATGCAGGTGATGTTGAAGAAATCACTTATCGTGAATTACATTCAAGAGTCTGTATATTTGCCAACGCACTTAAAGCTCAGAATATAAGCAAAGGCGATCGCGTAATTATTTACATGCCGATGATTGCTGAGGCCGTTATTGCAATGCAAGCATGTGCTCGTATTGGTGCCATTCATTCCGTTGTATTTGGCGGTTTTTCTGCTTCATCGTTAAAAGATCGTATTGAAGATACACAAGCAAAAATGGTTATTACCGCGGATGGCGGACATCGTGGCGGCAGAATTATTGAACTTAAATCAACAACAGATTCTGCATTAGAAATAGGCTGTAACAGTATTGAAAATGTTATTGTTTTTAAACGAACAGGCCATGATGTTGCAATGAAACCTGATCGTGATGTGTGGTGGCATAATGCCATTCTAAACCAATCAGCAGAATGTGAACCTGAATGGATGAATGCGACTGATCCATTATTTTTACTCTATACATCAGGCTCAACAGGCAAGCCAAAAGGCATTCAACATTCAACCGGTGGTTATTTGCTTAATGCCATCACCACCATGCGTTGGGTATTTGATATTCAAGATTCTGATGTGTTTTGGTGTACTGCAGATGTCGGCTGGATCACAGGGCACACATATGTTGCTTATGGCCCACTCGCTACAGGCGCGACTATTGTAATATTTGAAGGTGTGCCTACCTACCCTGATGCCGGTCGTTTTTGGGATATGTGTCAACGTCACGCTGTCACTATATTTTATACTGCCCCAACAGCAATTCGCGCCCTGATAAAACAAGGCGATGAAATTCCCAATAATTATGACCTATCTAAATTACGCCTTCTTGGTACTGTTGGTGAGCCGATTAACCCAGAAGCTTGGATGTGGTATCACACCGTTATTGGTAAAGAAAAGTGTCCGATAGTAGATACATGGTGGCAAACGGAAACAGGTGCACATATGCTTGCTCCCGTACCAGGCGTGACAGTAACTAAACCAGGATCGTGTACAAAAGCACTGCCGGGTATTGATGCCGCCATTGTTGATCAAGAGGGTAATGAAATAACCACTGCGAATGAAGGTGGCTATCTTGTTATTCGTAAGCCATGGCCCTCTATGATTCAAACCGTGTGGGGCGATGATAACCGGTATAAAGAAGCCTACTGGCCTTATTTCGATGGCAAATACTATCTTGCAGGTGACAGTGCCCGCCGTGATGAAGATGGTTTATTTTGGATTATGGGTCGGATTGATGATGTGCTTAACGTATCTGGCCACCGCTTAGGTACCATGGAGATTGAATCAGCGTTAGTGTCGAATCCTTTAGTGGCTGAAGCTGCGATAGTCGGTAAGCCACATGATATTAAAGGCGAATCTGTCTTTGCTTTTGTTGTGCTCAAAGGTGATCGACCAAAAGGTGGCATTGATGATGAACTCACTCAAACACTGCGTACTTGGGTAGGCAATGAAATTGGTGCCATCGCCAAGCCTGATGAAATTCGCTACGCTGATAACCTACCTAAAACACGCTCAGGTAAAATAATGCGACGTTTATTACGTACGATTGCTAAAGGTGAAGAAATTACCTCTGATACATCGACATTAGAAAATGAGTCCATCTTGCCTCAGCTACAGGGCAAGGTTTAAGTGCCAATATATAATATATACCCAAAATACTTGAAGATGCAGGTTTCAGCAAGAGAAGAAGCCATTATATTCTAGGCATAAAACGCAGGAATTAGTCGTTCTAATTCTAAGTTTTATAACGACGAAGATAATGGTTTATCCTCTTGCCCTGCGGGAGCTTAGCACGAATGCCAGCACTGCGTTACAATGCTCGACAAGGACTAGTCATTGCCTTCACATTGCGCCTTGTTCTGACCTTCGTGCTAAGCTCTGAAATCTGCATCTTCAAGTAATTTGGGTATACACTCGTGATCATTCAATCTGTAAATTTTCGCCCCTCCGTCACTCCGGTATGCTTTTAGCCGGAGTCTTGCTTTATAATCAGATTCCGGCTAAAAATCTGCCGGAATGACAAGGAGGATTGATGGCAAAAAAAGAAACAGTTTCTGAGGATAATCAACGATTAGATAAATGGTTATGGGCTGCGCGTTTTTATAAAACGCGTAGTCTAGCGGTTGAGGCTATTAATGGCGGCAAGATTCATCTAAACAAAAACCGCGTTAAACCCAGTCGCACAATCAGACCTGACGATATACTCACTATCTCAAAACCGCCGTATCAGCATATCATCACAGTGTTAGGCTTATCAAAACAGCGCCGTCCAGCACCTGAAGCACAGCAACTCTATATTGAAAGTGAGGCTAGTATAGAAAAACGTGCTGATCTACATGAACAAATCAAAAACCAACCACTTGGTTTCAGGACTGATAAAGGCCGCCCTAATAAGCGAGACCGCCGTCATATTATAAAATTCACCCGTAAACAATAGTTTTAATGCCAAGCAATTATTATCATTGACCTCATGCTAGAACAGCATAAAAAGCGGTTTAATACGGGCTTAACTTCCTAAACCTTAAATTGTCATAATGTGACGAATTTTGCGCAAATTTCCCGATAATGTGCGTCACGTCTAAAAAAATATGTGATATGACTCACGTTTTAATATTTTAACCCACCCCTAGAATTGGGGGTCCTGAAACAATAATGAGCTAAAATAATTGTTTATCATCATTCATAAACCATGGCTACACCTAAGTTCAGGAACTTTATTTATAGTTATTTTTTTAATTATTTTGTTTTTTAATGACAAAAATTAAAACCTTATATCTGAATCTAATACATTAATTCTCTCGACATATACGTTGATTTCAGTCAAAAATATAGTGCATACATTATTTAATTTATGCCATACAAATTAATTTCAGGAGAAAAGGGAATGGATAATTTAGCACGTTTGGACAGCTTTCAAGGTAGCAATTTGGCAAATGTTTCACAGCTTCAAGAGTCACCCTCAATTCAAGAACACAATCAACAGTACTCGCAGTTAAAGACACATTACGATAGTAAATATAAAATTGGCTGGTTTTTGATGAAAGGCGAACCAAGACCATGTTTTACTCCAACTTTGCTCAACGACTTAAGAGCGTACCTAGGAAATATTAAAGCAGAAATGGCCTACAGCTCTAATCAGAAGTATGATTATTTAGTAGTGGGCTCTGATGTAAATGGCATCTTTAATCTAGGTGGTGATTTGAACCTGTTTCGCACACTTATACAAGAGAAAAACCGAGAAGGTCTTTTCTCATATGCTGTCCAATGTATTGATATTCTTTATCAAAATATGAACCATTTTGATCTTGATCTCACCACAGTATCCCTTATTCAGGGTGATGCATTAGGCGGAGGTTTTGAAGCAGCATTATCAAGTAATCTAATTATTGCTGAGCGCGGTGTAAAACTAGGCTTACCTGAAGTTCTATTCAATTTGTTTCCAGGTATGGGGGCTTATTCAATTCTATCAAGAAAGATAGGTCCTGTAGCCGCAGAAAAAATGATTCTGTCTGGCAAAATCTATAAAGCTGAGGAGCTTTATGATATGGGTATTATTGATATTTTAGCTGAAAAAGGAGATGGTGAACTTGCACTATATAAATACATAAAAGCGGCAAAACGTGCGCCTAACAGCTATCGTTCTATGGCTAAGGTCAAAGATATATGCCAACAAATCCCTTATGAAGAACTTATTGATATTGCTCATGTATGGGCTGATGCTGCACTTAACTTATCAACCAAAGATCTCCGAATGATGGAACGTTTAGTCGCTCGCCAAAGTAGTAAGTTTGCAGCCTAACTGGCCGTTGTTTTATCATTAGAATCAACTGTAACAGCCTTGGATACAGCATTATTTAAGGCTGTTACAGTATTTATATATATAGATTTAATATCACTGCTTAATTGAAATAGTTTATCAGTACCAATATCATAAGGTTTATACGACTCTCCCCTTCGGCAAATATCAACAAGCGGAATAGATCCTAACTCAGCAGCCGATCCCTTAAGTGCATGCAATGATTCTCGTAGCTCAAGATAATCGTCATAAACGGCAATATCAATGCGGTTAACATGCTTTTCGCCATCAGCTATAAAGCCATGAACCAACTTTTCTATAAAGCTCGAATCTGTATCGCCTAACATCATTAACGATTGAAAAATATTTTCATCAAACCATTCGTTTCTAGTTTCAACCTTCTCTTCATTCGTTTTTTGTGTGGGAAACTTAGCAATTTTTTGATCTACTTTTATTTTATCTTTCTTCGTTTGCGCTGTGAGACTCGCAATCTTTTCTAACAATTCTTTTGCATCTATAGGCTTGGTTAAAAATTCATTTGCACCCGCATTAGTGCTTACTTTCCTTGCTTCTGGTGTCGCATCTGCTGTCAACATTATTGTAGGGATATAATGCGCCATATCCAGATATCTCATTGCCAAAACCACTTCATCACCAGACCGTCTTGGCATATTTTTATCAACGATTAATAGATCAATATTTTCAATTTCTGTTTCTAAAATATCTAGTGCTTCTTCTCCATCATTCGCAATAATCACCGAATGCCCTGCTCGTCTTAATATTCCATCGATAACTTTTTGATTTACTAAATTATCTTCTGCAACAAGAATGGTTAAAGGCTTAGCGCCTATCTGCTTCGCATAATGATCCGAAAGCGATACGACATTTTCTGCATTTGAGTGAATACTTTGCGCGGCATGAATAGCATTAAACAATAGTCGTTTATCATGCATATCGCTTATCACCGATATATAATGTTCACCCACATCTTGTTCTTTTAAATCTTCAGCACTGCTATTCAACAATACCCATGAAATATTATGTAATAATCGCTCAGCCTTCAGCATTTCTGAAAACTGTTTCGGCGTAAAATCTGCCAAACACGCTCGTTCAACCAAAACGACTTTATACCCCTCACCTTGTTCAATAGCTTGATTCAATAATTTTAATGCTTTAACTGGTGAGCTAGCTTCATCAAATTTTATCTGCCAATTGTCTAACATTGGTTTTAATTGTGCTACCGTCTGTTCTTTAGACATGACAAGTAGTTTGTTGTCAGAAATATCCAAGGCATCATATGGAATAATTTTAAACGGTAATTCAAACCAAAAAATTGAGCCCTTATAACGCTTACTTTCTACACCTATTTCCCCACCCATTAACTCTACTAACTCTTTTGAAATCGTTGTTCCCAAACCAGTTCCACCCTCCACAGCCTTACCTACCTGAGTAAAATCATCAAACACACTATCAATCACATCTGCATCGATACCTATTCCGGTATCTTTTATTTCAAAGCGCAGTCTAGTGGTGACATCATCATTGCTCACGCTATAAAGATGTAAGTTAATAGAGCCTTGCTGGGTAAACTTGATTGCATTACCTATTAGATTAATCAACACTTGCCTGATATGCTGCTGATCACCTTCAAGTAGAAAGGGCACGTTTGAATCGATAGTACATGAGACAGTTAATCCTTTTGCATTGCCAATTGGGCTTTGCATTTCTAACACTGAGTTGACCAAGGCGTGTAGATCTAAACGTTTTTTCGATATTTCAATCTTCCCTGCTTCAATTTTAGATATATCTAATACTTTTTCAATTAACCCAAGCAGTGTATGAGCGGACTTGTGCATGGTATTGGCTAAATCAGACTGCTCATTATCAAGCTTTGTTTCTCGAAGCAAATCTCCCAAACCAATTACACCGTTAAGCGGCGTTCTTAATTCATGTGACATATTAGCTAAGAATCGACTTTTAGCTTCATTTGCTTGTTTTGCACTCTCTATTGCAGCATGTAATTTCTTAATAAGGAATGCGGTATACATTGGAACTAAAATCAATAATATTAGTAAACTATAACCAATTTCCATTGTATCTGGAGTTTGCCAATACGAACCCAATTGCATGGCTGCCATAAAACCAACAATGCTGATTGCTAAAGAGAAATATAAGTATTTAGGGCCATATCTGAAACCATTCCCTAGAGTGACCCATAGATAAATTCCGAAAAGAAACACACTCTCTGCACCCGATATCAACATTAAAAATGATAATGTGCCTATATCTAAAACGTTACCGAAAAGGCGTCGCGCCATAGATTTATAAGGATGAACATATAGTGCTAAGGCAATAAGCCAACCGATTATATATGCCCCCGCCATTATGAGTGTAGCAGTAGATGAAAATGTTTCAGATAATGTGCCGCCACCCCAAGGAAAAGCAAGATAGAGTAGCACAATTAAACCAAAAACGAGCCTAATCATGACTTGTTCCGCCTCGGAATCCCCCATCTTTTTTGTGCGTTCTTTAAATGAATCAATGCCAAACATGCTTGCTCCTTAGAACACTTGCCCCAACCTCTATTCCAAAGTTATTCAGTATCATTGTCAGCATAATCATTTTCAATTGTTTTGATTTTTTTTATTCGCTTGAAAAATGCATCGATGCATTCAGGGTCGAAGTGCTGGCCTGATTGTTCTTTTAAATAATCTAAAGCATCTTCTATTGGCCAAGCTTTTTTATAAGGTCGCTCAGAAGTAAGCGCATCATAAACATCAGCAACGGCAACAATTCTTCCTATCAGAGGAATAGCTTCACCTTTTAAACCTTTAGGATAACCACTTCCATCAAATTTTTCATGATGTGTTAATGCAATAATAGCGCCCATTTGCATATATTTAGAATCGCTATCAATTAATATATCGTGGCCTATTTCAGCATGCTTCTGCATTATTTCCCACTCTGCAGGATTAAGTTTGCCAGGTTTAAGAAGTATTCCATCAGGAATCCCTATTTTACCAATATCATGCATTGGTGCTGCATATTCTAACGAATCACAGTCATCCACTACCATGCCAAGCTCCTCAGCAATTTGGCGTGAATATTTTGCCATTCTAACAACATGATTTCCGGTTTCTTCATCACGGTATTCACCCGCTTTCGCTAGGCATAACAGTGTCTCTTTTTCACGCGAAACAATCTGTTGCGTTGCCAACTCGACTTGTTCGGCCAACCATTGCGCACGCTTTTGAATAATTGAATGCTGCTCACTCAATTTAAGTAAGTTTCTGCAACTTGTTCTACATTCAATATGATCGATAGGACGTGTTAAAAATGCTGTTGCACCTGCTTCCAAAGCGTTATAACGCACTGTTTTCTCGTCTGCAACCGTGATCATCATGATCGGAATATCTTGGCAGCCCTCTCTTAGACGTATTTTCTTTATAAAATCGATACCATTGATATCCGGCATTCGATAATCAGTAACAATTAAATCAGGGTGGTTATTATCTAACCATTCTAATACATCGGCAGGATGTTCAAATTCATGCAACACGATTTTATCCATCACCTGGTGAAGAATTTTACCCATGATCATTCTGCCCGTTGATTCATCATCAACGATAACCACATGTTTATTAAGATCAGGAACTTTCACTAAATTCCTGCCTGTTGCGTAAGAGACATAATGTTCATTTATAGTATCTTTATATTGAATTGAAGCCATTTGAGCATTCTCTTTCCGTCGAAATTCTATATCCTTCGTATCGGCACTAGTGGCACATATCTTTAGCCAATATTTTGTTTTACTTTTTTTAACATCCTAAAAAACTACGCCTTAAATAATACTACCTTTACAAGTAAAATTAAAGTAAAATTACTTAAAATCATTAACCTAGTAGCATATCTTATATTAATAACTTAAGAATGCGTTCTAACTTTGTTTAAAATAGTGTTCGAGGCCATTAAAAACTAAAAAATGTTTACCTTTAGCACGAGCAACCAAACCAATGCCTATATTCCTAGCAAGATTCAAGCCCATCTCTGTGATTCCAGAACGTGATAGAAGCAAAGGAACTTCCATCTGAGCAACTTTAATAACCATTTCGGACGTTAGCCTACCTGTGGTATAAAACACCTTGTCAGCGCCTGATATATCATTCAATAGCATCCAGCCTGAAATAGCATCAACCGCATTGTGCCTGCCAACATCCTCAACAAAAACATGAACATCGCCCGAGCTTGAGCATAATGCACACCCATGTACTGCCCCCGCCTGTTTGTACACTTTATTATATTCCGCCAAGCCATCTAGCACTTGATAAATAGTCTTTGATGTGAAATCTGGGCATATTAATGTAAGTTTATCTAGCGATGCCATTACATTGCCAAACATTGTCCCTTGACCACAACCACTTGTCACTATTCGTTTTGATAAGATCTCATCAATATTCGACTGCTTTTGATGCGTTGTTACTGCAACCGCCTCAACTTCCCAATCGACTTGAATTGCAATAATTTCGCGCAATGTATGTATTAAACCTTGATTACGTAAATAGCCAAGTGTCAATAGCTCCGGTTGCGTCCCCATGGTCATCAGTGTAACTATCTCTTGTTTATCAAGATATATAGTTAGCGGTCTTTCACCCGTTAATGCTATTTCACGGGCTTGCCCATGCTCATCAACAACCTGAGTTATATGAAGCGAATGAATGCCCTCATCCGTCATAATAGGATGTGGATCAGCCGCCAGTGACATTCATATGCCTAAATATAATTGGCTGCTCAGCAATATTAAAATCATGGCCTTCAGGTTTAATATCCATCGACTTAATAATCGCCTCTTTTAATCGTTCAACATCACCCGGATAGCGGCGAATAATACCACGAAGATCAACAGAATGTTCCTGACCTAAACATAGCAACAAGCGCCCTTCTGTTGTCACTCGAACACGATTGCAGCTCTCACAGAAATTATGGCTATGTGGCGAAATAAAACCTATTTTACTTTGCGTGCCCGCAACTTGGTAATAGCGAGAAGGCCCTCCTGTTTTGCTAGCACTTTGCTGTAATTGAAAAACAGCTTGCAATGTGTCCAATATTTCATCGCTAGAGCAAAAGCTTTCTTCACGCTTATGTGTAACATGGCCGAGTGGCATTTCTTCAATATATGAGATATCAAGGTCATTCTCTATAGCAAAAGCTGCAAGGTCAACAACTTCGTCATCGTTGCGGCCCTTCAAAATAACCGCATTAAGTTTAATGCGCTTAAAACCTGCCTGTTTAGCTGCATCTATACCATCTAGAACCGTATCCAAATCCCCTGTTCGTGTTAACGCCTTAAATCGCTCTTTTCTCAACGAATCAAGGCTTATATTAATACGATCAACCCCAGCTTCAACTAAATGCGTGGCATATTTCCGTAATTGAGACCCATTTGTTGTGAGCGTTAATTCTTTCAGTGCTGTTGTTTTCTTAAGTTTACCAATTTCAGCCATCAACCAATCAACATTGCGTCTTACAAGCGGTTCACCACCAGTAATACGAACCTTCTCCACCCCTAATTCACAAAAAGCGCGCATTAAGAAAATAACTTCTTCCAATGTAAGCACTTGTTCTCGTGGCAAAAATGTCATTTCTTCGTCCATGCAATACACGCAACGAAAATCGCACCGATCTGTAATCGACATACGAACATAGGTGACCTTTCGACCAAAACGGTCAATTAATTGGGATTTATTTTCTGACATAACCTTAAGATCGTACCCTCTCCGTCCAAAAGTGCAAGCTTAATAAAATATATCTATCACAACAGCTTGTTTTGTTAGCACGATTCGCGTATTATTTCGCGTCTTGGAGAGTTGACAGAGCGGCCGAATGTACTGGTCTTGAAAACCAGCGTAGGTTTATCCCTACCCAGGGTTCGAATCCCTGACTCTCCGCCATCACAATCAATTAAGCCTCTGATTTTCAGAGGCTTTTTTGTTTCAGCCATCATAAATCATGACGCGTCATTTCACTTAATCTATTGCTATAATTTTTACTCGTCAATCGCAAGCAAACTTAAATATCTATCAAGCACCAATATCTCAAGGTCGCTAAAAATAATATCAGTTAATTCTTAGTCCCAAAATAGGCGGACATAGATATGATTACAATAAGCCAGACTATATTGTGCAATTGATATATATGAATTACTATATATCAATTATTAATTTATAGCCGTAACATATGAACTTACAAGCTGATGATTTTTACTCTGTTTTATCACATCCAATGAGATTGAGAGCACTCATCTTAATTAAACAGGTCGATGAGCTCTGTGTTTGTGAGTTAACTCATTCATTAGAATTAGCACAACCTGTCATCTCTCGCCACCTTGCTCAACTCAAAGAAGCAGGCTTATTGTTATCTCGCCGCCAAGGTTTGTGGATTTATTACCGCATCAACGATGACATTCCTGCGTGGATTAACGATGCAGTTCAAATAACAACTGCCGGCATTGCTGATACTTCACCATATAAAGAAGATCGCATTGCCCTCATCACCATGAAAGACAGACCGAATCAAGTGTGCTGTTAGAACTAGGAATATAAAATGACAATACGTGTAGGTATTAATGGTTTTGGCCGTATGGGAAAACTGGCTTTGCAGGCTGGTTGGAACAGTGATGAAATTGAGTTTGTACATATTAATGAAATCAACGGTAATGCAGAATGCCATGCACATTTACTGCAATTTGATTCTGTACATGGTCGTTGGGGTGAAGATAAAGCTGTTTCATGCACAGGTTCACAGATAAAGATTGATGATAACGTTATCAGTTTTAGCCAGTACGATTCACCAGCTGAAGTAAATTGGTCACAGTATGGCATTGATATTTTACTGGAGTGCTCTGGCAAATTTAAAACATCAGAACAGCTTCAGCCGTATTTTGACCAAGGTATTCAGAAGATCTTAGTGTCAGCACCATGCCCTGATCCTGCTCTTAACCTCGTTTACGGTGTTAATCATAGTCTTTATGACCCAACTAAACATCACATTGTGACTGCCGCTTCATGCACAACAAACTGTCTTGCTCCAATAGTTAAAGTCATGCATGAGACTTTGGGCATAAAACATGGTTCGATGACCACTATTCATAACATCACGAATACCCAAACCATTGTCGATAAGGGACACAAGGATTTACGCCGTGCCCGTGCCTGTGGTCAGTCTTTAATTCCAACCACAACAGGTTCCGCCAAGGCTATCACCAAAATATTCCCTGAGTTGGAGGGTAAATTAAATGGACTGGCTGTACGCGTCCCATTATTAAACGGTTCGCTTACTGACTTTGTCTTTGAATCG
This sequence comes from Methylophaga sp., assembly GCA_026988435.1. Classification (GTDB taxonomy): domain Bacteria; phylum Pseudomonadota; class Gammaproteobacteria; order Nitrosococcales; family Methylophagaceae. Next base: position 76,459 of record JALSLH010000083.1, on the reverse strand, counting down.
AATAGAGAAACAAATGTAGAAGAAGTAAATGCCTTATTTAGAGCTGCATCCGAATTATCGTTAAAAGATATTCTTGGTTATGAGACACGGCCTTTAGTGTCTATCGATTATACCAATGATCCACGTTCAGGGATTATTGATGCACCTTCAACAATGGTCATTAATAATACACAAGTAAAAGTACTCGCTTGGTATGACAATGAATGGGGCTATGTTAACCGTATGATCGATCTTGCTACGATGATGGCTCGATCACTCTAATTATGAATCGAGTCAACAGCCTACGACATTATGCAGTTATTACAGCAGCTTATTGGGGATTTACTCTAACTGATGGTGCCATTCGTATGTTGGTAGTGTTGTACTTTCACCAACTCGGTTACACACCGCTAGCCATTGCCAGTTTATTTTTGTTTTATGAGTTTTTTGGCATTGTAACGAACTTGGTCGGCGGCTGGTTGGGTGCTCGATTTGGTCTCAATACCACTATGCATCTAGGTATGTTATTACAAGTCTTTGCTTTATTAATGCTCACCGTACCTACAGAATATCTCACTATTGTCTATGTCATGGTTGCACAGGCATTATCAGGAATAGCAAAAGATCTTAACAAAATGAGTGCTAAAGCTAGCGTTAAGTTATTTATTCCTTCAACAACAAGCAAACGAGCGGCATCAAAGCAATTATTTAAGTGGATCGCTATTTTAACGGGATCTAAAAACACCCTTAAAGGAGTTGGGTTTTTCTTAGGCGGGCTGCTGCTTGCAATTTATGGTTTTAGAGGTGCATTACTTGTACTTGCAGGCTCTTTATTTATTATTCTCCTTGTTACATGGTGGTTATTACCACGCGATTTAGGTACAACTAAATCTAAGCCTAAATTTTCACAGTTACTCTCAAACAAGGCTGCCATAAATTGGTTATCTGCTGCTCGAGCCTTTTTGTTTTGTTCTCGTGATGTCTGGTTTGTCATCGGCTTACCTGTTTATTTAACCACTACTCTAGGCTGGAATTTTGAACAAACAGGTGGTTTTTTTGCCGTGTGGATCATTGCTTATGGGGTGCTTCAAGCATTGACTCCCCGTTTACTTAAAAATAAAAAGCAGGGCCATTCCCCTGATGGTAAAACAACGCAACAACTCGCCCTGATTCTAATGCTGTTACCTGCAAGCATGGCGCTAGCTCTCTATAATCAAATCGCTCCTACTTATGTAATAATCATTGGTCTCGGGCTATTTGCAGTTGTGTTTGCACTAAATTCAGCGGTGCATTCCTATCTTATCGTTGAATGGTCAGACCATAACGAGGTGGCGATGAATGTCGGTTTTTATTATATGGCAAATGCGGCTGGACGATTAACAGGTACAATATTATCAGGTTTGATATATCAGCAATACAATTTGATAGGTTGCCTCATCGCTTCTTCTTTATTTGTCGCTGCTGCGGCATTGCAATCAAGAAAACTACCTCGTCATCATGCACGTTCCGCAGGAACATACTAATGACCATTCAATGTGCGGAGTTTCCAGGGTAAAAATAGGGAACCTAAAGGTTGTGATTAGTCCTTATCAAGCATAGCAACGTAGCTCTGGTGTTCTCTGAAAACTGCAGATTAAATGATTACGCAGATATACTGTTCTACTTTATGTTTCTGCCAATTCTTTTGAAAACTAAATGAGTAATAGTAGTGATACATAAAATGAGTAGCCAAGCGATTACCATCGTAACAATGGTATGACTAAGGAAATGGTCACCAATCAGCATTTTATAACTGCCTGTTCCCCATCCTATAGTGATAGCTGACACCAATGCAATACGCTTATTCTTTTTGCTTTTGAAAAGAAAGAAAAGCGCCATTAATGCAAAACCACCACTTGCATGACCAGCAGGAAAGCACTTAACCTTCTTTTCTTGGTGAAAGTCTGATGGATAGGCGTCTAAGACGCTAACATAAGGATAATCACCGCCATAGAGCGTTAAGTGTTTAGGACAAGCAACATTAGTACTTGCTTTCAGCAGACTAACTGTTGAAGGAACGATAATTAAGGAAAGAAGCACAATAATGATGCCTTGTTTGTAGTGTTGAATTAAAGGCCTTTTATAAAAAAATACTAATGAAGTCAGCAGTGCTAGAGCAAATGCAATATAGATTTTTTTAATTCCACTATAGAAGATAAGATCTAGTAATACATTATCATCGTTCACTAACCACGTATGTAACTGCATATCATAAAAATAATTTTGTAGTAATAGGTCAATATTGGTCAATTCAAAAAATACGATTGTTACCATTAAGGCAATGCTCGTAAAAATAATCTGTTTAGTCATGATGAGGAATAATATCTAAAGCAGGATCATATATTTCACTATTTATTTCTAATAAACCTAAAATCGTATGAAAAATATTATCATGTGTGTATTTTTGACTGCTTTTTTGCTTGAGTAAATCAAGATCAACTTCATTGCTATCAAAGTTATCTCCAAACCACATCAACATAGGAACATGCTTTTGTGAATCAGGTGCAAGCATATACGGCAGTCCATGTAAATATAAGCCATTTTCCCCTAACGATTCACCGTGGTCACTGACATACAATAAAGCCGCTTCGAAATCATTATTATTCCTTTTCAATAATTTAATTGTTTCAGATAAGAAAAAATCAGTATATAAAATGGCATTATCATAAGCGTTGTTAATTTCTTCACGACTACATTGTTCCAGTTGGTTGCTCTGACAGACAGGTGTGAATTTCTCAAATTCTTTAGGGTAACGTTTGTAATAGGCTGGTCCATGATTTCCCATTTGGTGCAAGATGATAAAAATATCACCTGTTGGATGGCTGTCGATATAGGCTTGTAGATGAGCGAGCATACCTACATCACGACATTCACTGTCACAGATAGGATTATTCTCCGGCGTTTTATAGCTTTGATATTTAGATCTGTCGGCCACCCCTTTAGAACTGGAATTATTATCAAGCCAAAGCACATTGGCCCCTACATGTTGAGCTACATCTAATAAATTTCCAGTCATTCGAGCCTTGTTACGACTATAGTCTGCCCGACCATCAAGTGAAAAAATGCACGGCACAGATATGGCTGTTGATGTACCACACGACCACACATTATCAAAATTGATAATATTTTCCTTTTCTAATCTGGGATTGGTTTTTTTATCATAACCATTGAGTGAAAAATGATCCGCACGTGCTGTTTCGCCCACTATAAAAATAATTAATTCCCTATCAGGGTCTGCAGATCTAATTTGAGCATCTAAACCAATAGGTGTAAATATTTGAGTCTCACCACCGAATTGTTCCGATAGATATTTTCCCACAGAATAAATGTAATAAGAAGGATTAGCATAATTTCTAAGTGCTTTGTGTTCGCGGAAAAATGAAGCATAAAAGCCACCTAACGACAGAATAGTGATAACAGCAATAAGCAATAACGCACCGATTAATAGCGTTTTAGATAAAATGGCCTTTTTTAGTGGTGGATGAGAAATCGGAACTCTATAAACCCATATTGCAGGTAATACCCCTAAAAACAATACATATAAAAACTGTTTAATACTGAGCAAATCAAAGGCTTCAGCAGTATCTGTTTTTAGGATATTATCAATCATCACATCATCAATAATTACATGATAACTATCCATAAAATATGCACACGCTGCTGAAAGTAATAACAACGTAATTAATACCGGTTTAATAGTATATCGATAGCATAATAATGCTAGGATAATAATATTTACACAACTGAAAACGACGGCCAGCGATACGATAAATAAGGTGGTCGTTATGCCTGTCAATGGGTAATGGGTCAGCACTTCTTGGAAAAAAGCTATATTGTTAAAAATAACAAAGAAAATAGCGGTGATGATGATCAGTGTTGATGGACTTATTTTCTTCATTTGAGTGCTTACTTTCCAAGGTTTAGTTAAAAGACCAGATTATCATGTGAATATTAAGGTTACCTTAAAGAAACCTTTTTAGATTATTAATCGAAATGTTAGAAGACACATACCCGTGAGTAAATCAGGTCATAGTAAATCCAGTAACAAAACCTAATTTGACTTCTTCCTCAATAAAAATAGTGCCAGTACAATTAAAACGAGTTGCGCCGATAACCCTTGTAAATTAGGATAGATCCCTAATAAATCGACTCGGAAAAAGTTGACGGGGTTAGACATCAATACGCCTGCCTCTTGTAATGCGGCGATGCCTTTTCCTGCAAAAATAATTGCTAAAATAAACATCAACCACCCTGTTACACCAAAAAACTGTCGTAATGGTAAACGTACGCTATATCGCAGAATTAACCAGCCAACAACCACAAGCACAGCAGCGGCAGTGATAAATCCACTCAACACCATACTCTGGCCCGTGCTGCCTGTTTGCACCCATAATGCTTGATAAAATAAGATAGTTTCAAATGCTTCACGATAAACTGCAATAAACGACAAACCTGACAATGTCCATAACGTACCTGAAGATAACGCCTTATGCATATTATCATCAATAAAACTTTTCCATTTCGCTGCACTCGTTTTATCATGCATCCAAAACCCCACATACAGTAAAACGACAGTCGCAACGATCGCGGCGATGCCTTCTGTTATTTCACGTGATGCGCCTGAAATGTTAAATAATGACACAGATGCCCACCACGTTAAAATACCGACAAGGAGTGCACTCACCCAGCCAAAATGTATGTAACGTAAACCATCAGGGCGTTTTGTTTTCACTAAAAAAGCAACTAGGGCGGCAATAATTAATATTGCTTCCAAACCTTCACGCAATAGAATGAAAAAAGCACCCGCAAATGTCGCCTCTTTTGATAAGCTTTTACTTGTTAATAGTGCTGCGGCCACATCCAGTTTTTTATTGATCGTCGTGATCTGATTATCAACCGAATCAATTGATACCGTTAAACGGATCTTATTACGTAAATCCGTCATCGCTGCTTCAATATCAAACATTAATTGTTTATCCATCGCACCAATATTTTGCTCAATCAGTTCATAACCATCAAGATAGGCTGATACTGCTAACTGATAAGACAAATCATTTTCTTGCTTTTGATAAGCCGAAAAAGAATCTCGCAACTTTTGTTTGGTAAATTCGATTGGTGATGTTTTATCAGTAAAAAGTGCATCTGGATGTGAGCGTAAATAGGTCATTATCCGCTCACCTTGCTCCCCATATTGAGCCTTAGCTTGAGAAGGTGTTATTGTTGTCAGCATGGTCATATCAGCAAGAGGATGATTATTAACACCATCAGGTTTTATATCATTTTTTTCAGCTAAACTTCCCACATAAAAAGCCAATGACCAACGTTGTTTATCAGTTAATTCAGCAAAAGCTGTCATACCTGTTCCCGCTACACCTTGGGTAATGGTACTGAATAATCCATATAAGGTACGTTGTTGGTAGCGGTTAATATCATGAAAATTTATTGGTGGAGGATCCATCCCTAAAGCTTCAGAACCATTACCCTCTCCCGTCACACCATGACATGAAGCACAATGTTGCTTATACAATAATGCCGCCTGCTTTAACTCTGGTTGTGTGTAAGGTGTGACCGTGATGTTATAAGCACTGATAACCGTGCTGTGAAGTGTATCAGTAAGTGATTTGATCTGTTGTGCAGGCCTTTTATCCCTTACCCATTGCGACAATTTTTCAGCTAGCACCAACAATTCATCTTTAACGTCATTCTCTGGTAATGCTACAAGTTGTTGATGAATGCCCGCAGAAAAATCAAGCATTTCTTTATATTCTGCTTCGTTTATAACTCGACCTTGTTCCACAGCCCCAGCATAGTCGACACCTAAATAATCGATTAATTGCAAAAGTTGTTGGCTATTGGCATTGATTGCCTGACTATATAAGCTCACAGCAAACATCAAATAAATAATAATTTTTTTCATGGGTATTAAAATCATGTCGACAAATGCAAATGATAACAATTTTCATTTACACAGTAAAGAGTAATGTACATTATATAGTCATAAAGACGATATTGTTACAAATAAACCTCTAAAGCTACCACAAGAAGTCTAATTTTAAAATGTCATTCTCTGAACCCTTACAGCATTGAGGATGGCTAACAAAGCAACACCCACATCGGCGATTACAGCCTCCCATAGGGTTGCCATTCCCATTGCGCCTAAAATTAAAACTATGATTTTCACTCCTAACGCCAAGGTGATGTTTTGCCATATAATTTTGTTGGTTTCGTTACCAATTTTTATCGCAGTTGCAATTTTTGATGGTTGGTCAGTTTGAATAATTACATCCGCTGTTTCTATAGCAGCATCAGAACCTAGCCCCCCCATTGCTAACCCAACATCAGAAAGAGTGATTACGGGGGCGTCATTGATTCCATCACCAATGAATGCCACGATTTTCCCCTCGGCTTTTAATTTTTCTACTTCACGAATTTTACCTTCGGGCAATAAGCCACCTATCGCTTTATCAATACCTAATTGTTTGGCAATTTTATCAACTACTAATTGTTTATCACCAGAAAGCATCACAACTTCATTAATTTGTGATATTTCATGTAAGGCACTAATCGCCTCATGCGCATCATCTTTTAACGTATCTGCAATTGTGATATAACCAGAAAAACTATTATCTATGGCAACTACGACTATGGTTTCAGTGTTGTCTCGAAGTGCCTCATCAAATGAAATATTAAACTTTTCTAATAACTTGATATTTCCTGCTAAAACACTGTGTTTTCCTACTACCCCCTTCATTCCATGGCCTGGTATTTCTTCAATATTACTCACTTCATCGTTGGGGTTTTCAATCTTTGCATACTTTACAATTGCCTCTGCAATAGGATGTGTTGAATGTTTTTCTAAAATAGCCACTAGCTCAATGAACACATCTTTATCTCTAGTCAGAGAAACAACGTCTTGCACTTCAAAAACACCTTTAGTTAATGTACCTGTTTTATCCATCACCACAGTGTTTACTTTCGTCATTAGATCTAAAAAATTTGACCCTTTAAATAAAATACCATTCTTTGAACCAGCTCCAATACCACCAAAATAGCCTAGAGGAATAGATATTACTAAAGCACAAGGGCAAGATATAACGAGAAAAATTAAGGCGCGTTGAAACCAATCTTGAAATAAATAGGCATCACCTAAATAAAAATAGGGAGTTACAATCAATGCAATCGCCAGCCAAAATACAATGGGGGTATAAATCCCCGCTAGCCGGCTGATTAACAACTGTGTTTTTGCTTTTCTTCCAACGGCTTCTTGTACTAACTTTAATATTTTTGAAAGTTTTGTATCGGCATAGTTGCGGGTCGTTTTTATTTCAATGATGTTAGAAATATTAACCATCCCTGCTAATACAGTGTCACCTTTTTTCTTATCATCTGGTACAGATTCACCCGTTAATGCTGCCGTATTTAATGTAGCAACATCAGAAAGCAAGATACCATCTAGAGCAATTTTTTGCCCCGATTTGGTTTGAATGATTTGCCCAATTGTCACGTCCCTAGGATGTTTAACAATCTGTTTACCCTTTTCTAAAACGGTCACTTCTTCAACTTGTACTTTTAACAGTGCTTCAATAGAACGTTTGGCTTTCGCAACAGCTGCTTCTTGAAACAGCTCACCGATTACATAAAAAAGCATAACGGCAACACCTTCAGCATAGGCACCAATTAAAAAAGCGCCTATCGTTGCAAGAGACATCAATACAAATTCGTTGTAAAAATTACCTTTTAAAATTAATTTCAGGGCTTTTAAAACAATTGGACCTCCGATCAAAAGGTAAATAGTACCAAACCAGATCAAGGATACATCCCTGCTAAAAAAAGCTATATCAAAATAATCAAAGGCGATTCCAATCAATAAAAAAATCAGACCTATTACAGGTTTGATATATTCCTTGTTGATAGTGAATGACACCTTTTCTTCACTTTCTTTACTAAAGTCTACGGCGCAAGCTGAGCCTTCTTCACAATTATCAGACATGATTTTAAGTTTCCTTATTACTGTTTATAGTTTTTGGATATTTCATAATAATCTACAACTTGAAATGGCAATCCATTGAAAGTCGCAATCTCTACTCTACTCAGCACGATATTTTCGTTTTGAAAAAGTTTCATACAAAACGGGTACCACAAATAAAGTTAACAATGTGGCACTGATTAATCCACCGACAACAACCGTTGCTAATGGTCGCTGTATTTCAGAACCGACACCGGTAGCAAGCAACATGGGAATGAGGCCAAGTGCCGCTATAGAAGCGGTCATTAATACGGGACGAAGACGTGATGATGCGCCTTCAAATACCGCTTTACCGAAATCAAGCCCCCCTTCGAAGCGTTGATTAATCGCATTGACCATGACCACACCATTGAGTACAGCGACACCAAATAAAGCGATAAAACCAATAGAACTTGGTACAGATAAATATTGGCCAGAGATATACAGCGCGACGATTCCTCCAATCAATGCTAACGGCACATTTAACATGATCAATAGTGCCTGCCCTATCGAATTAAACATGAAATACAATAATAAAAATATTAAACCAAGAGACAGTGGCACTACAATCATCAAGCGAGCCTGAGCGCGTTGTTGATTTTCAAATTGTCCGCCATAGACCACTGAGTAACCCGCAGGTAAATCAACATTTTCAGTAATACGTTGATTAATCTCAGCTACAAATCCTCCCATATCGCGATCTTGTACATTAGCCTGAATCACCACGCGACGCTGTACATCATCCCGACGTATTTGTGGCGGTCCTGATTCAATGGCTACGCTTGCAACATCTCCCAAACGTATCCATGAACCATTCGCTGATTGTAAAATCAATCCCTTAATGGCCTCAACATTATCCCTATATGATTTGGCAAGCCTGACATAAATATCATAGCGCTCATTGCCATTAATAACTTGACCGGCCGCCTGACCACCAATGGCTTCACCGACCAAACTCATGACTTGATCCATGGGGATACCATAACGTGCAAGTTGATCACGATTAGGTCGTATCACTAATTGGGCTTCTCCTTCTATTTGTTCCATTGCCACACCTGAACTGCCTTTAATCGTTTTCACTACTTTCTCTATTTCAGTGCCTTTTTCTGCTAATACGGCCAAACCAGCTCCGAATAACTTAATCGCCAGCTGTGCTTTAGTTCCGGATAATAATTCATCAACACGTGTAGCAATAGGCTGTGAAAATGAAAATAATAGGCCCGGCATTACCGACATTTTTTCTTCCATTATCACTTGTAACTCTTTGCGGTTTTTAGCATTAGTCCACTGTTCGACAGGCTTAAGCCCCACAAATATTTCTATATTTGAGACCGGCTCTGGATCACCACCAATTTCAGCTCGACCAACTCGGCTAGCGGCATATAACACTTCAGAAAATTGCATTAAAATCTTTTCCATTTCAGAGGCTACTTTCAGTGATGTATCTAAACTGGATGAAGGGGCAAGGGTAATGCGTATATTTATCGTTCCTTCCTCAAGTTCGGGCACAAACTCTGTCCCTAATTTGGGTAATAACGACACGGCCCCTATCAATAAACCTAACGACGCTATTACGACAAGAAATTTCACTTTCAGTGTAATAGACAGTATAAATTGGTAGATTTTTTCGATTAAGATAAATAAGAGGTTGCGTCTTTCCTTTACTCCTTTTCTGAATAGATAAGAGGCTAATGATGGCACAACCATCAAAGCAACAAAAAGTGATGCCAACATAGCTAATACAATCGATATGGCCATTGGCTGGAAGAGCTTACCCTCAACACCTTGTAATGCAAATAAGGGTGCAAAAACGATGGTAATGATCATCACGGCAAAAAATACTGGTCGCCCTACTTCTTTAGCAGATTCCATAATACGTAATGGCATTCCACCTGGGTTTTGGATACTATTATCTGTAGATATCATATCGCCCCCCAGCCTTTCATGCTGTTGGTCAGGATGGGTGAGGTGTTTGAAAATATGTTCCATCATCACTACCGAACCATCAACCATCATTCCTATCGCAATCGCTAAACCGCCTAACGACATAAGATTAGCTGAAATCCCCCAATAGGCCATAGCCATTAACGCTAAACCAATGGACAGAGGTACAGATATGAGTACTAATAATGTCGCACGCACATTCATCAAGAAAAACATTAAAATAACAATAATCAGCACAAAGGCTTCTAATAAGGCTTTGCTGACTGTAGAAACTGCTTTTTCAACCAGATCAGATTGATCATAAATCGTTTCAATCGTAACGCCAACAGGTAATGCTTGTTGGATTAAGGGTAAACGATCTTTGATACTATCAATCGTTAACTTAGTATTGGCACCCATCCGTTTTAAAATAACGCCTGTCACTACTTCACCTAAATGTTCAGGCTGGCCTTGAGCATCACGCCGTGATAATGTTACGGCTCCTTGACGAATTTCTGAGCCAAATTCAACCGTGGCCACATCATTCACACGAACAACAATACCGTCCTCCTGCTTTAAGGGAATATTTCCAATATCATGCAGTCCATCTTCATTCGATCGTAGCCATCCTACACCGCGAATAACCAATTGTTCTTCACCACGATCCATATACCAACCACCGGCATTTCGATTGCTGGCTTCAATTGCCTCTGATATTTCATTAATCGTAATGTCATAAGCCAATAATTTTTTCGGATCGATTTGCACCTGATATTGGCGTACATCGCCACCAAAAGACAATACTTCTGTTATGCCTTCTACTGGCATAAGCAGTAATTTGACGACCCAGTCATTTAATCCTCGCAATGCTAATGTATTGTATTTTTGTGAGTCATCGGTAATCAGTGCATATTGAAAGACCTGACTCAAGCCTGATACATTCGGCCCCATTTGAGGTGTACCAATTCCGGCTGGAACTTGTTCTTTAGCCGCTTGCAGACGTTCAAACACCAGTTGCCTTGCAAAGTAAATATCGGTTCCTTCTTTAAATACAACCGTCACCACCGATAAGCCCGTTTTAGAAATTGAACGTACCTCTTCTACATCAGGCAAGCTATACATCACCGCTTCAACTGGAAAGGTAATTAATTGCTCAACTTCTTCCGAGGCCAAACCTTCAGCCACCGTATTAATTGAAACTTGAATATTCGATACATCAGGAAATGCATCTAAATTTAATTTAGGTAAAATCATACCCGCGCCAAGTAGTGTAGTAATCAAAGCCAATACCACTAATAAGCGACTATGAATAGAAATTTCAATCAGTTTATTTAACATAGTAATATTTCTCTTTTAATGATTGTGAATTTCAAATCCGCTTTTCGCTAGTTCAGATTGAACAAAAAAAGCACCTTTAACAACTATAGGGGTTCCAATGGCTAAACCTTCAATAATGGCTTGGCCATTACGTATATCTAACAATTCCACCTCAACACCCTTAAATTCACCGGCTTCATCTTGCTCAACAAGTACCTGCCAATCACCATCGGGGCTACGCAAAACAGCATGTTCTGGAACCAGTAATACCTCCTCAGTTTCTTTTTGAGTAGAAATTTCAATCTGTGTTTCAACAAATAATCCAGCATGTAAACTGTCCTCTTTATTTTCTACACTTAGTCGAACACGTGAGGTACGAGTAACCTCATCAAGATTATGATAAATTTGAGAAACAGTTGCTGGAAAGCGTTTGTCACCCCATTGCACTGTCGCTTTATTACCGACCGAAATTTGATTTGCTATAGCGGGCGCAACATTTGCCATCACCCATAAACTCGATTCATCGGTAATCACATTTAATTCTTGCCCAGGCTCTATCTGTTGCCCCACTATGTAATCTTCTTTTAAAACAGTACCGCCAATAAGGGCAACAAGGGCAAAACGACCGTTAGCACGTGAAAAGTTACTACTTTTAACCAATCTATCGATTTGGCCTTGTGTCATGCCATAAGCTCTAGCTTTGGCTTTTGCTAACTCCCACTTGATCTGTGCTTCTATATAACGCCGTTCAGCAACAATTTTTTTACCCAGTTTTTTTACACGTCGCCATTCTTGGTATGTCACCAAGACATTACCTTGCGCTTCAGCCATTTCTACACTTGATAATGTAGCAATGGCTTGCCCTTTTTTAACATGCTCACCTAACACCACGTGTCGTTTGATAAGCTGAGCTGTAATTCGTGGCGTAATAGCGACTGTTTTATAGGTATTAAATGCCACTTCACCAGGCGCTTGAACGATTGATTGCATTTCTTGCAATTGTAGGGGTTGAACAATCACGCCTGCTAGTTTCATTTGTTCCTTTGTTAATTTAACAACCCCCGCTTCATCATGTTCTGTCTCGCCCTTCGTGGTTTCCCCAGACTCCGCATGATTTTCTTTCTCGTGGCCATGGTCATCATTAGCAGCAGTGGCAATAGGTGTATAAATAACAGTGCTACCTAACAAAAGTAATGATAGTAAAATTTTAAAGTTCATCATTTAATTAATTTCCTGTAAATTGATATTCAGCCATTTATCCACACTAGCTGTCAGTCTCATCCACTCAAAAGCGGTTTGCCAAAGTTCATTTCTCAGCTCAAATCCTGTTGCTTGTATTTCAAGAGCTTGTTTAACTTGTAACAAGTAATCAGAAGCACTAATGTCTCCCGCCTGCCAAAGTTGATTGATCAGGATAAGTTGCTGACTAACACTATCCCGGCTATTTTGTCGCCAGCTATCCCAAGCACTTAGTAAATTTTGATAACGCACCGTTGTCGCCGCTATATTCGCTCGAATATTTCGATAATCCTGTTGTGCTCGTTGCTCGCTGGCAATCAACTGTTGATAGGCAACATCTACTTCTGCACTAAAGTTATTACGAACATTAAGCGGAATACTAAGATTTAATCCAATTAAATTATCACTTCCTTCTGTACCCGCTGTTACACCAATAGTGGGATTCCAAGCCTGTTGGCTTTTTCGTAATGCAATTTGTTGTCGATTTGCCTGAACCTCGGCCATTTTGGAACGAATAGCAGGTAATTCCATCAAAAATGAATCTAGATTATCTTGCAAAAGTGGTTCAGATAACTGCTCCGGTAAAACTGGCAATTGTTCTGGAAGCATGCCTACAATTGATCGTAATTGTTCATGTACTTCTGTCACCCGTGATAATGAACTAGCATGTTCCATTAATGCTTGACTGTATGCTAACTGAGCAAGATTTAGATCAACTTGATTTAAATCTCCTGCTTGGTGACGTTGTTCTGCAATACGTTTAAATTGTTGCATTAAGTTAAGCGCTTCTGCACTCAACTGCTCAAGCTGTTTAGCCGTTTGATTTTGTGCTAATCCTGTTAAAAGACTAGTAGCAAAATTTTGTACGGCTATCGTGTAATTGGTCTTTATTACACTTAACTCAGCCACAGCAAGATCCGTTCGACTACCCTGCTGGTCACCCCAATCTAAGGTTTGACTGATCCCTATTGTTTTAGTATTAGCACTTGAATTTTCATATGCCAACTCTAATTCAGGATTATAAATTGCCTGCTTTGCAGCCTGTAAATTAGCAGAAGAAGCTGCAATATCTGCCTGTGCAGCAAGTAAGCGAGGTTGTTGATTTAGACTATTTTTAACAAAGTCTGATACCGCCAATGGTGCAATATCTAATACAGTTTCAGCCTTAGACGCACTATTAAATGCTAATGCTAACGTTAGCACTACTACTCGCACAGCACACTGCCGAGGATATAAATTTTTCATGTGAATTTCCTGATTAAAAATAAAAACAAAAATTCATTGTGATGCTGTCACAACAAATCGTTTTCTGGATATTAAATCAGGCTTTTGGTGGGTGAGATGGTGGGGAAAAAGTATATGGTAAAACTTGCTCAGAAATAGCAGTATAAAGGTTATGACTATCCACAGATGTGTCATGAACAGTTTGGCTTATCATACCAATCATATGAGATGAGATGTGACAGAAATGATCACAAACAGACTCATCAATACAACTACTTAAATCACCTTCTTCTTGTAGTTGAATTAAATGAGATTCTGCCATTTCCTCATCATACATCGCACTAGCCGAAACCAAATTAATGGCCAGCAAGTTAAATATGATAAATAAAATAAGGAAAGGTGACTTCATAACTAAAGTATTGCACAACCACTTTTATAATTCAAATGAGTTAGATAGTTGACTATACTTTTTGAAGGGAATTTCATCGAACTTCGATTTTTTAATTATTTATTTGAATCACTGACCAAATATAACCAAATATATCCGGCTACACCTGCCAATAGTGATGCTGATAGGATCCCCGTTTTAGCCATAAGTAATAATTCTTCGTTATGACTAAAGCCAAGCTGAGCAACAAAGATAGACATGGTGAACCCGATCCCTGCTAATAACGATACTCCAGCAATCTGAGTAAAACGTGTATCTTTTGGTAGTTCAGCAATGCCTAATTTAAGCACTAACCAGCTCGCACCTGTTATGCCAATAAATTTTCCTAGGATCAATCCAAATGACACGCCTAGCAGTACAGGGTGAGTCAATGATTCTCCTAATGACCCAAATGACATTGGAATGCCCGCATTCGCTAATGCAAAAATTGGAATAATAAGATACGCTACCGGTATATGCCAGGCATCTTCTAAACGCTTAAGTGGAACGCCCACACTATCAACACTATGTTCTAATTTATGTACGACAGAGCTTAACTCACTATTTGTCATAATATTTTCACCTGCTTGATAACTATTATCGAATCGTTTCATTAGTTTTTTTACATGAATACTAAAACGCTCAGGATCATATTTTGGCATCGCAGGTACTGACATTGCCCCTAAAATTCCTGCTAAGGTTGGATGTATTCCTGATAATAACAATGCATACCAAAGCCCTAGTGCAACAATAAAATACGGTAAAGTTTTACGGATACCAAACATATTAATCGCAATTAGCAGCATGAATAGTCCTCCTGCGACCACCAACGGTGCAATAGCAATAGTCTCGGTATAGAACAATGCAATCACTAGCACTGCCCCTAAGTCATCAACAATAGCAAGTGCTACCAAAAAGGTAATTAAAGCTTTAGGAACTCGACTAGCTAATAATGCCAATGCACCAATGGCAAATGCAATATCGGTCGCCATGGGTATGCCCCAACCTCTGGCTGCATCGCCTTCAGGATTTATGGTAAAATAGATTAAAGCAGGTACAACCATTCCTCCTACAGCAGCAGCGATAGGTAAAATCGCATTCCGTAACTTTGCTAATTCACCCACTAATATTTCGCGTTTTAATTCTAAACCCACAACAAAGAAAAATAGAGCCATAAGGGCATCATTAATCCAATGATGTAAGCTCATTTCTATTGACCAACTACCGGCTCCTACTAAAAGAGGCGTGTGAAGGATATGTAAATAGGTTTCAGCCAGCGGACCATTAGCTAATACTAAGGCTAGTACGGCCGTACCCATAAGCAGTAATCCACTGGTAGTTTGACGATGGATAAATTCCTCAAAAGGACTTAGTATTTTTTCAAAACTTTTTTCCCAAGGAGCAATGTATACACCCTTTTTCATATCGGGATTTGATTGTTGGATCATATGATTGTTACTCCTTAGAGAAGAGAGAGTTATTAGCCGCTTCTATCACGGCAGAAGTAATAGGATTGACGATCTTACGCTCAACAGAAATAGCATAAAATGATTCTTTTATTTCAAGGGCTTGACCAATATGTTTAACACCATATTGTTTCATTACCTCATTTTTAATGGCCGATGGCGCCAAAAATATTCCCGCACCATTTTGTCCAAATGCTTTCATTAGTGCACTGTCATCAAATTCAGCAACTATTCGAGGATGAATACGATTAGTATCAAACCATTGATCAATACTTGCCCGTAGCTGATTTCCACTACTGGGTAATAACAATGGAGCACCATTTAGGCTTGCAGGAAAGTCTCCTGTTAATTGTTGTTGCAACTTCTCAGTTGCGAAGAAACTAACAGAACATTCTCCTAGTTTATGGCTAAAACCACGGGTACTAACAGTTGAGGGTATAGGGCGATCAGCTAAGACTAAATCTAAACGATGAACTGATAATTCCGCAAGCAAGGTGTCAAGATCAGCTTCGCGGCAGATCATCCGAACCGCATCTGGCATTTGTAGTGCAGGCAATAATATACGATGAGCGATAGATTTAGGCACCACATCCACCACCCCAACTCTAAATTGCTTAGGTCTAAAATTGGGTAAATGATGCATTATTTGTTCTAATTCACCACCCAGGGAGAATATTTCGTCTGCAAAATTTAATACTAACCGACCTGTCTCCGTCAATTCTATATTCCGACCAGCCTTTTTAAAAAGGTCTTCATCGAAATAAGCCTCTAACAGCGTAATTTGACCACTAATTGTTTGGGGCGTTATATGTAATCGTTCGCTAGCACGGGCTATACTGCCTTCTTTTGCCACCATCCAAAAATAATGTAGGTGTTTATAATTAATCATAGCTCCCTGTCTATTGCTCGCGTTTTACGATGAGTGTATCAGCAATATTCGACTTTTCCTACCATATTTATTGATTTATTATAGATAACTGTGAACTATTAACAGTTATTCTAGGAGTTTGTATATGAAAAAGGCAATTTTATTTTCTGGTTTGTTGACCGTAACGATTAGTGTTTATGCTGATGTAGGATCTCATTGGGGATACTCTGGTGATGTTGGACCTAAAAACTGGGCAGCGTTAAGTGCTGATAATTTTGCATGTTCGGGTAAAAACCAATCACCAATAAACTTAACAGGCTTTATTGAAGCGGATTTAGAACCTATAAAATTTGATTACCTACAAGGGGCTAATGAAATTATCAATAATGGTCACACAATTCAGCTTAATTATACAAAAGGTAGCAGTATTGAAGTAGATAAGCAGATATTTAATTTACTTCAGGTTCACTTTCACGCACCTAGTGAGAATCACATTAATGGCCAGTCATACCCATTAGAAGCCCATTTTGTCCATGCAAATGAAGGTGGAGACCTAGCCGTAGTTGCTGTTATGTATCAAAAAGGGATCCCTAATCAGGGTCTAAAAGTAGAGCTGGATAAAACACACCGAAAAACAATAAGATCCGATGCATCACCTAATAAGACGCTTAAACAAATTTGGTCTGTTATGCCTACAAAATCAGGAGAAAAATACGAATTAACTGAAATGATTAACTTAAAGGCTATTCTGCCAAAAAATACGGACCATTATCGGTTTAACGGCTCTTTAACGACACCTCCATGTTCTGAAGGTGTCCGCTGGTTAGTAATGAAAGATGCTGTAACTGTTTCCACTAAACAAATAGATGGCTTCTCTAATGTGCTTCATGAGTCTAACAATAGACCCTTGCAAGCTATAAATTCTCGATTCGTGCTTGAGTAAGAGTCGATTAAGAGATGCTTACATAATGCATTTGAATGTGGCCATCAGGATCTTAGCTGTAGCCAGAGTAAGTAGCATTATGTTGTTGATGATTTTTCATGATAAAAACTACAACTTCACCTTATTAAGCCTTAATGCATTTAAAATGACAGAAACAGAACTAAAACTCATCGCTAACGCGGCAATCATGGGTGACAATAGTAGTCCAAAGATCGGATACAATACGCCAGCAGCGATGGGGACACCTGCTGTGTTATAGATGAAGGCAAAAAACAGGTTTTGGTGAATATTTCTCATCGTAGCTCGGCTTAAACGAATCGCTCGAATAATACCGCGAAGATCACCTTTAACCAGTGTTACACCTGCACTTTCCATAGCCACATCAGTACCTGTTCCCATAGCAACGCCCACATGGGCCTGAGCCAAGGCAGGCGCATCATTAATGCCATCTCCTGCCATAGCAACAATTCTGCCGTCTGCTTGTAGTTGCTTAACAACTTCTGCTTTTTGCTCGGGTAATACTTCAGCATGAACTTGATCAATATCCAGTTTGGATGCCACTGCTTCTGCAGTTTTTCTACTATCACCAGTCAACATCACTACACGTATGCCTTCAGCATGAAGATCACGTATCGCTTCTGGCGTACTGTCTTTAATTGGATCTGCTACGCCAATTAACCCAGCGGCAACACCATCAATCGCAAATAACATAACGGTTTGACCTTCAGCACGTTGCTTGTCAGCTTGTTGTGGTAGTTCGCCCACATCAATATTGAGACTTTCAAGCAATTTGATATTACCTAATGCAAGTTGATGGCCCTCAACTACTCCCGTGACACCTTTGCCGGTAAGAGACTGAAAATCATCAGCCTGCGTAAACTTGATTCCTTTTTCTTCACCGCCTCTTACGATGGCCTCAGCTAATGGATGCTCACTTGAACGCTCCAAACTCGCTGCTAGGCGTAAATTTTCATCTTCATTGAAACTAGCTGTGGTGGTAACCGACACTAATTTAGGTTTCCCTTCGGTTAATGTACCTGTTTTATCCACCACCAAGGTATCCACTTTTTGCAAAATCTCTAATGCTTCCGCATTTTTTATTAATACCCCCATCATGGCACCTTTACCTGTGCCTACCATAATCGACATCGGTGTTGCCAAACCTAAAGCACATGGACATGCAATGATTAATACAGCAACCGCATTAATTAAGGCATAAGCTAATGCGGGTTCGGGTCCCCAAATACTCCAAACAATAAAGGTAATAATGGCAACGATCACAACAACTGGGACAAAATAACCCGCCACCACATCAACTAACTTTTGAATGGGTGCTCGTGATCGTTGGGCATCGGCCACCATTTTCACTATTTGAGAAAGTAGCGTATCAGCCCCCACCTTTTCTGTACGCATGACTAGGCTACCCGTACCATTTACGGTTGCACCAATGAGTTTTTCTCCTGTAGATTTTGTAACAGGAATAGGCTCTCCTGTTACCATTGATTCATCGACATTGCTTTCGCCTTCGATAACGACACCATCTACTGGGATTTTTTCACCCGGTCTCACACGTAAAGTATCACCGACTTGAACGTGTTCCAGAGGAATATCTTCCTCTGTACCATCTTGTCGGATGATTCGAGCAGTATTCGGAGCAAGCCCTAATAGTAATTTTATAGCAGAGTTAGTTTGGCTTCTTGCACGTAACTCCATTACCTGTCCGAGTAAAACAAGTGCTGTAATCACTGCGGCTGCTTCAAAATAAACAGGTACGATGCCAGATTCATTAAATATGGCTTCAGGGAAGATCCCTGGTGCAATAACAGCAATAAAACTATAAACCCAAGCAATACCGACCCCAATTGCAATTAAGGTAAACATATTTAAATTTCGTGTCACAATTGACTGCCAGCCTCGTTGAAAAAACACCCAGCCCGCCCACCAAACGACAGGCGCAGATAAAATCAGCTCCATCCATTGACGTGTAACAGGTGAAATAATGCTATTAATTACCTCAGGCCAGAATTCTGCTGCCATAGCACTGAGAAAAACGGGGACTGCGAGAAAAACGCTAAACCAAAAGCGCTTTGTCATAAAGTCCAACTCACTATTATCCTCAGTGATCTCCACGGTCCGAGGCTCTAATGCCATACCACATTTAGGGCAACTACCTGGATGATCCTGCACAATTTCTGGGTGCATAGGGCAAGTGTATTCTGTTTTTGTCGTTGCAAGTGGCACATCTCTTGGTTCTAAAGCCATTCCACATTTAGGGCAGGGCGCATTAGGATCCGTTGATTCCACTTCAGGATGCATAGGACAGGTATAAATTACCTCGCCATCGTTGCTACCTTTTGCTATAGGTAAAATAACTGTATTTTGTTCTTGCCCACCACAGCAACTATGTTGCTCATCTTCGGACACTTTTTTATCATCATTACTTTCTCCGCCACAACATCCGCCTGCTTTTTCTTCTGTCACTGGAATCACTTTATCTTGACCATGATTGCAACCACAGCCGCTTGCTTTGTCCTTAGATAAATAATCATGAGGCGAACTGATAAATTTATTTAAACAAGATTCGCTACAAAAATAATAGGTCTCACCCTCAAATTGGGTAGTAAGCTCACTATTTTCATCCACTTTCATGCCACAAACGGGATCAGTCTTCATTTTTTTCTCCTTCAATATGCATTTCGATTAAATGGCAAATTGCATCACTCATGGGTGTGATTGTGGCCATCTGAAGGCATAGCTTGAACAGACAAATTCTCAACTTCATCATGAGCATGGCTACCATGCTCCTCAATAGACTGCATTACTTCACCCATCGGCTTTTCTATCATTCCAGGGGCGGTCATTTCATGACTGTCATTATGTCCGTCTAAATTACTATCTGCTGAGGATTCAGCTCCATGACTATGATTGTGCCCGTCTGCCCCGGCTTCAACTTTAGGCAATGACATTACACCTAATCCATAGCGATACACTGCCTCAGCACCCAGCCAACCTGTTACCATCAGCATAATAGCTGCAACAATAGAAACGGATATAAATTTAAAGCCCGGCAGTTTGTTAGTCATAGCCAAACGTATGCTTGAAAAGCCAATTAATAAGAATAAAACCGCAGTGGGTATTGCCCAATTTCTATGCAAGGTCATCGCTGCATGTGATGGTGTATCGTGCGCCACGGAGTTGTAGGCAAACCAACCAGCAATTACGGTGGCTATCGCAAACAAACAGCCTGTCCACAAGCTCCAATTTGCCATATTCAACCATTGTTCCCGCCAGCGATGATTAACAGGAAGTAATAGTCTAATCACATAAAATACGACTGATATGCTCAGTAGCGCTATGGTGAAATGCACTAATAGTGGATGATAATTTGGAATGATTTCTGGCATGATCATTATTCCTTTTTTGGGTGAGTTAAATTAATATTGACTAAACACGTGTGTATTACCATTTTCATCAAACGTTAATACGTCATATCCTTTGGGAGCGAGACCTTCAGCTTGCATACCAGGTGAGAACCGTGGCATTCCTAGTGCTGTAAGACCTACAATATTTTTGGGCTTCTCTGCTAATAACCTTTTAATATCACTGGCAGGCACATGTCCTTCTATAAGATAGCCATCAACTAGGGCGGTATGACATGATGCTAAACCAGGTATTACACCGAGTGACGATTTAACACTGTTCATATCCTCACGGTTATGAGCTTGCACAGTAAAGCCTGCATTTTCAAGATGCGTTACCCATTTATGACAGCAGGTACAAGTAGCTGATTTATAAACCACAATCTCTGGTAAAACCTGCTCCGTTTCTATCCCCGAAAGTGCTGCATCCACATTGTTTTTGGATGCCTTACTCCATGTGCTGAATCCAATCATGCTGATAATAATAATCCCAGCCAAAATCAATACTTGAATTCGTTTTGATAGTTTAAATTTTTCTTGTTTAGTCATTTTTTATCCTTAGTTGGCAATGTTTTTCTGTTTGCTACTGTTTTGGTGAAGGTCGATGATAATAATGTATAGGAGCCGCAAGGTTATCTAATTCATTTTCTTCGCTGTCATGAACCCAAGCTCGCCGCAAACGTTCCATCCAATTGCTACCTAGCTTTATTCCAATCTCAGCCAATCGATTTTCGATTTGCTGTCTTGTTACTTGTAGCAAGTCATAACTGATAGAAATTTTGTCATCGTCAATACTTACATCTTTGATTCCCATCATCTCAGCCAAACTTGCTTTTAGTAGTTCCTTTGAGTCTTCATCTAATGGTGCAGCCAAGGTCATAATTCTGCGTTTTAGAATGTGTTTCTGTTGTTTTTCTGCCTTAACAGCATATAAACTGGGGTGAGCGATAAATGTATCCCGACATTGCTGAGAGCAAAAGTGGAAATACATTTTATGATATTCAAGTGATGGGATGCTTGCGTTAGGCTTCATGCCACAAACATGACATAGTTCAGATATTGTCATTAAACCATCCTCCCCCTTTAACTTCAGACCTATAACTTTCTATTTACAAGTCAAATATTAAAGCGTATTCCCTGTCTATTTTGTGACCTTTTCATTACAAATTTGTAATGAGACAATTCTTTTAATTAAAGATAATATCAGGTAGTCTTCATCTATCAGTGAGAATTCTGAATTTAATCAAGGCACGTTCAATAGATGAAAATACTCATAGTTGAAGATGAAGTTAAAACAGGTGAATACCTTAGACAAGGGCTGAGTGAAGCTGGGTTCGTCGTTGATCTCGTTAATAATGGTCTGGACGGTTATCACCATGCTATGACAGAGCATTATGATCTAGTAATTTTGGATGTAATGCTACCCGATCTTGATGGTTGGCATATATTAAAATCATTACGGGAAGCAGATAAGACCATGCCTGTATTATTTCTTACTGCTCGAGATAGTATTGAAGATAAAGTTAAAGGCCTAGAATTAGGCGCTGATGATTATTTGGTTAAACCCTTTGCTTTTTCTGAGCTATTAGCACGAGTCCGGACCATCATAAGACGTGGTACCAAAACACCAAGGGATAATGTTCTAAGCATTGCCGATTTAGAATTGGATTTAACTCGTCATCGCGTAATCAGGGCCCAACAACGAATAAATTTGACAGCTAAAGAATTTCTGCTTTTGGAGTTGCTTATCAGCCATAAAGGTGAAGTCTTGCCTCGTTCACTCATTGCTTCTCAGGTTTGGGATATGAATTTTGACAGTGATACTAATGTTATTGACGTCGCGATCCGTCGTTTACGCTCCAAAATTGATGATGATTTCGAAAATAAACTTATCCATACTGTCCGAGGAATGGGCTATATGCTAGATACAGCTGATAAGATTTAATAATGGCGCAGCCTACTTCTCTCAGATTACGACTCACATTGCTGTTCAGCATTGTTGCAACCTTTGTCTTTCTTTTATTTGGTTGGGTCATGGAGCGCTCTATCGAAAAACACTTTGAAATGGGAGATATAAAAGAGCTAAAACTCATTTCTGATGCCGTTATTCCCTTGCTACAATCACTCAATGTCAATCAAGATATAGTACAAATAAAGCAACGGTTTGACGATATATTAATCGGCCACCATCATCCTTTACTTCGCATCATTGATCGCAGTGGTAACCTGCTCTACAATAGTCCAGAGCTAGACCTTGCTCAAGTTCCTATACCTTTATCATCAGCCCCTCTGCGGCAAATAGTTCAAAAATGGCGCAATGACAAAAACCATTACCGTATATTGATCCAGTCAGCTAACAACGACACTTACACCCCTTATACTATTATCGTTGCCATTTCTACTGACTTTCACCAACACTTCATCGCTAATTTCCGCCTTATTTTATGGGGAATGGTGCTATTAGGTATTCTCATGATGAGTTTAATGAGTTGGTTGGCCGTACGGTATGGGCACCGTCCTTTACGTCATATTACGAATCAAATTAGCCATATTAGTAGTAACGAATTAAGTACACGTCTTAATCCAAATGATGTGCCCATTGAACTCTCCGACTTGGCAATCTCATTTAATGATTTATTGATACGAATGGATAAAGCTTTCGACCAACTCTCGAACTTTTCTGCTGATATTGCACATGAGTTACGTACCCCTGTCACTAACTTAACTACCCAAACGCAAGTTGCTCTTTCACGTATACGCTCAAATGAAGAATACCAAGAGGTTCTCTATTCTAATATGGAAGAATTTGACCGGTTATCTCAAATGATTGCTGATATGCTATTTTTAGCTAAAACGGATAATAAAATCGACCCAATTGAGATGGAAGATGTCGATTTATATGAAGAGGTACAAAACTTATTTGATTATTATGAAGCTTGGGCGGAAGATAATGAGGTTTCTTTGCTTGTTGAAGGGACCCTTCAACTTCGCTGTAATCGTCTTATGCTCCGGCGTGCAATCAGTAATCTAGTTTCTAATGCAATACGACATACACCCAAAGGTCAAACAGTCATCATAAAGCTTGACCGTCTGCAAAATCGTGTCAGTATTATTGTCCAGAATCCAGGGGAACCCATTCTTTCAAAGCACTTACCTAAATTATTTGACCGCTTTTACCGGGTCGACCCATCGCGCCAACGCACCAGTGAAGGTACAGGGCTCGGCTTAGCAATTACTAAATCAATCGTTGAAGCCCATGGTGGAAGCATTCACGTCACCTCAGATGAATTAAAAACACAGTTTCAGATCATACTTCCCATACAGCTAAATAAGCTTAATTCAGGATGAGAACAAGTACAGCGCCACCAGCAACAGGGCAAGAGCATTATAAAAAACAACAAGCTAGTTTATCCTCAAATAACTTGGAAAGTCATTAACTCTTAGCTCTATACTAAACAAGTTGTCATTCCGGCAGGTTTTTAGCCGGAATCTAGGTCAATTGGAGTAGATCCCGGCTAAAAAGCCCACCGGGATGACCAAGGTATTGGATACTTGTCTATATTTTCTTTTAAAAACTGAAAATTATTTAATATGCTCTTGCCCTGCCACCGGCAACTAGACCTTGTACAAATTGCCTGCGTGAACTTGATGTCAATATGGGTTGCTTATTTTTTTGATAGAATATTTTCTCCATGCAAAATAAACTGCAGGTAATACTAATAAAGTCATAACTAGTGCCGTTATCATGCCTCCAACCATAGGGGCGGCAACTCGACTCATTACTTCGGACCCTGTTCCCGTGCCATACATAACAGGCAATAACCCGACAATAATGGCTGCAGCTGTCATCATAACAGGACGAACGCGCATGCCTGCACCATCTATAATTGCCTGACGAAGTATGTCAATGGTCGGTTTAATGCCTTGCTGTTCGCAATCACTACGCATACGTTCATAAGCTTGATTAAGATATATCAGCATGATGACGCTAATCTCTACAGCCACTCCGGCTAAGGCAATAAAACCAACGCCAACAGCAACGGAAAAGTTGAAATCAAGAAACACCATTAACTGGATACTTCCCACCATTGCGAATGGCAGTGTCCCCATAATAATCGCCACTTCTGCAACACGGCGAAAATTGATATAAAGCAGAATAATAATGATCGCTAATGTAAGTGGAATTACATAGGTCAGCTTTTCTTTGGCCCGTTGCATATATTCATACTGTCCTGACCAAATTAAAGAATAGCCTGCGGGTAGTTCTATTTGCTCTTTCACTATTTTTTGTGCATCTACCACATATGTACCCACATCTACATTTTCAATATCGATATACGTCCAACCATTAAGCCGTGCATTTTCACTTTTAATCGCGGGGGGACCATCTTCAATATAAATTTCTGCCACATCCCCCAATGCGATACGTTCATTTTTTGCCGTTACTATCGGCAATAAAGCCATTTGCTCAGGTGAATTTCGATAATCTTGTGGATAGCGAATATTGATCGGGTAACGTTCTAGTCCTTCGACAGATTGAGAAACATTAATCCCCCCAACTGCTGTGGCTATTACTTGTTGTATATCAGCAATATTAAGACCATAACGTGCAGCCTTTTCACGTTGAATATCGATTTTAATATAACGACCACCTGCAACGCGTTCTGAATAAACAGAGGCCGTGCCGGGAACATCCTTAATGATTGTTTCTAATTGCTGTCCTATTTGTTGAATGATCTGTAGATCGGGCCCGGCTACTTTTATTCCTACGGGAGTTTTGATACCGGTTGCTAACATATCAATTCGCGTTTTAATCGGCATAACCCAAGCATTCGTTACACCAGGAAACTTAATCAAGTTATCCAGTTCTTTTTTAAGTTTTTCCGTAGTCATGCCCTCACGCCACTCTGAATGAGGCTTGAGTTGAATAAAGGTTTCTATCATGGTTAACGGGGCTGGATCGGTTGCCGTTTCAGCTCTTCCCACTTTACCAAATACCGTTTTTACTTCTGGTATTGTACGAATCAATTTATCCGTTTGTTGTAGTAATTGTCGTGCTTGACCAATAGATATACCAGGATACGTTGTAGGCATATACATCAAATCACCTTCATCTAAAGGTGGGATAAATTCACTACCAATATTTTTAGCCGGCATAAAGCCAATCACAGCAATCACTATTGCAACTACTATTGTCAGTAACGGCAACTTTAATACACCTTTTAATGCGGGCATATACATCCCCGTTAATAAGCGATTAATCGGGTTTTTATGTTCAGGCAAAATCTTGCCTCGCACAAAATAGCCCATTAATACAGGCACCAAGGTGATCGCAAGAAAAGCTGATGCTGCCATCGCATACGTTTTAGTAAACGCTAATGGCGCAAACATGCGCCCTTCTTGTGCTTCTAATGTAAAAACGGGCACAAAGCTGATAGTAATAATCAATAGACTAAAAAAGAGCGCTGGCCCTACTTCTGTCGCTGAATCAATTACAATTTGCCAACGATTTTCTTTGGTTAATGGCGTACGTTCCATGTGTTTATGCATATTCTCAATCATCACAATAGCCCCATCAATCATGGCGCCGATGGCGATTGCAATACCTCCTAATGACATGATATTGGCATTGATTCCTTGAGCATGCATAATGATAAATGCGGCTAAAATACCGACCGGTAAACTGATGATAGCCACTAAGGATGACCGAATGTGAAAAAGAAATATCATGCAGACAAACGCCACCACAATAAATTCTTCTAATAATTTGTGTCCTAGATTTTCAACCGCACGCTCAATCAAGGCACTGCGATCATAGACAGTTACAATTTCAACACCTTCTGGTAAACCTGCTTTTAATTCTTCCAGTTTAGCTTTTACGCCATTAATGGTGGTTTGAGCATTTTCACCAAAACGCATAATTACAATACCCCCCACAGTTTCACCTTCACCATTTAATTCGGCAATGCCTCGACGCATTTGTGGGCCTGTACTGATCTCTGCCACATCTTTTAATAATAAGGGCGTGCCATTATTATTCACGCCTAACGGTATGGTGTTGAGATCATCAATACCTTTTATATAACCTGTCGCTCTCACCATATATTCGGCTTCGGCCATTTCAACTACTGACGCACCAATTTCCTGATTACCCCTTTGAATAGCCACTTGGATTTGTGTCAGTGGAATGCCATAAGCACGTAACTTATCAGGATCAACTTGAACCTGATATTGTTTGACCATACCACCAACAGCTGATACTTCAGAAACCCCTGGCACGGTCTGTAATTCATATTTTAAAAACCAATCTTGAATACTTCGCAGTTGGCTAATATCATTTTGACCTGTTTTATCAATCAAAGAATAGATATAAACCCAACCAACACCAGTAGCATCGGGTCCCAACTGGGGTTTAGCAGTTGGCGGCAAATTTGGTGCGACCTGACTTAAATATTCAAGCACCCGACTTCTTGCCCAATATAAATCTGTTTTTTCATCAAAAATTATATAAACGTAAGAATCGCCAAAAAAAGAATAACCACGAACGGTAACGGCGCCCGGAACAGATAACATCGCTGTTGTCAGGGGATACGTTACTTGGTCTTCTACTACCTGTGGTGCTTGCCCTGGATAGCTCGTTTTGATAATCACCTGTACATCAGATAAATCAGGTATAGCATCCAGAGGTGTGTTTTTAACAGAATAAAGACCCAGACCTACAATGATCAATGCTGCCAGTATTACAAAAAAACGATTATTAACTGACCAACGAATAACACCTGCAATCATTGTTCAGCTCCTTCTTTATTATCTTGAGGCTGGATATCAGTTATCATAAAACCGCCATTATCCATTTTAAATACAAAGTGAATTTTACTTCCTTTTTCTAGAACAGTAAGGTCTACTTGTTTGTCGACTATAAAATCGACTGTCGCAGCCTCTCTATTCCATTTTGGAATGGCATCACGGCTAATATTAATCATCCTATGGTCTATCATTATAGAATTTATTACACCGTTCACCTCTGCGGTCATATCATCATTTTTATCACCTTCCATGCTCATATCCATTCCATGGTTTAGCCGTTTAAAATCAGATGTTTTGCTCGATTCAGAGTCAATCAAGAATTGTGCTGATGTAACGACTTGTTCACCCTCAGTCACACCTTCTAATATCTCAATATTATTATCATCTGACCGGCCCGTTTTCACCTGCACAGCTTTAAAGGCACCTTCTCCTAACGCCAATACGACTCTGTCCATATCTCCTGTTCGAATCACCGCTTCACGAGGCAATAATAAAACGGGCTGCGCTTTATCAGCATGAATAGTAATTTGAGTAAACATATTGGGCATTAATGCCCGATCTTTATTAGCGAAACGTAAGCGTACTCGTAAAGTACGTGTTGAAGCTTCTAATGTGGGGTAGATGTAATCCACCTTGCCTTGCCATTCTCTACCCGGGATGTAATCTAGCGTCATCGTTACAGGTAGCCCTACTTTTACTTGTCCGCTCTGGCGTTCAAACACCTCAGCTTGAACCCACACCTCATCCAGCACACCAATCGATAACAGCGTTACATCGGGCTTCACAAAAAAACCTTCGCGGATATTGAGCATTGCTATGACCCCTGTTCGCGGTGCGTAAAAAGTCACAGACTGTTTAACTTGTCGGTTTTTCTTCAAGTTTCGAATAAAACCAGAAGATATCGCTAGCGCTTTTAATCGCGCTTCGGCCGCTTTAATTAGCCTGTCATTTTTTCTTTGCAAAGCAATTAAGTATTCTTCTTGTGCATTTACTAGATTAGGTGAGTAGAGTGTATATAATGGCTGGCCTCGTTTTACGGGATCGCCTGATGCCTTAACATACAGCCTTTCTACCCAGCCTTCTACGCGAGGGTGAACATGAATTAATTTGTCTTCATCATACTGAACATAACCTACGGTTTTAATACCTGTATGCAATGATTTACGGACTACCATTGTTGTCCGCACACCTAAATTGTTAATAATATCTGGAGAGATCCTGATTGTTCCCGGGCCAGCATCAGGTCCATTTGAGTTATCTGCATAGACGGCTATTAAATCCATTCCCATAGGGGATTTACCTGGTTTATCAGTTTTAAAGTTTGGATCCATCGGTGCCACCCAATAAAGAGGGGCATCTTCATCAGTTTGCATATCGTCGGCCATCATTTCTGTTGCGGCCTTACCTGAGATTAAATCTGGCATAAAATATTTAATTGTGGCGATACCGATTACCGCGCCAAGCACAAGTAACAATAGACCTTTTAATACTTTCATTCTTATAATTCCTTACTTTTAATAGCCAATCATTATTTGAGACGGGTCTCTATTTATTTGTTTCGAGATAGTAATTAAGTTGTGATATCGTTTTTTGGCGATCAACATTGATTCCCAAATTATCTATTTCAGCATCCAATACATCTATTCGCGCTCGAACTACTTCAGCAAAATCACCTTCATCATTGGTATAAGCGGTAAGTGCCGCTTCTGCTTGCTCGCGAATTTTTGGCAACAGCTCTTGCTCATAAAGTTGCGAACGCTGTCCTAACCGTTCTAATTGCGCTTTGTTAGCCTGAAAATCAGCAATCATTTTTCGCAGCAATAACCATTTTTTAGTTTTAATCGCCTCTGATTCTGAAATTGAAGCTTGAAGTTGTTTATCCTGCTTATTTTCAGTGAATAGAGGTAAATCGAAGTTTATTCCAACTGATAAAAAATCTGCTCTACTTCTACCATTAGGCGTATCAGCCCGATAGCTATAAGCTGCATTTAACCCCCATTGTGATTTGTATTTTTGTTTAGTTAATTCCACATTAGTCTCACTCGCTTGTATTCGACTTTCAAGAGCTAAAAAAGCAGGATGCTGAACGAGGTAATTCACTAGTTTTTCAGAAAGAATCTCATCATCAAGCTCTAATAACTCTGGTTGTTTCAATATCAGAGCAGGTAAAGATTGATTGTCAGCACTGTCTAAAGAAACGTTCATAGAGTCGGTATAGTGCTCAACAAACTGTCCGCTAACCCATTGACTTAACTTCTTTTGGGCAACATCTTGTTTCTGTTTTAATGTAGTCAACCGATCGTCTAAGCGAGTGAGTTCAAGTTGAGCACGAACGACATCTTGCTGCTGTGTACCGCCATATGCTGAGGAATAACTGGCTGTAGAAATTTCAAGCAACTGCTCAAATAAATCACGATCTTGTTCAATAAGACGAATACTTTCTTTAGCATTAAACACATCGAACCAATGTGCCGCCACCTTAACAGCGATTTGTGCTTTTCTATCCAACCTTAAAAAAGGGTTCTGTTCATTTAAGCGCTGTAACGTCTGTGTTTGAAGACGTAATGTATCACCGCGAGGAAACATTTGACTGATTCCCATTTTTAACTGGGTCATATTTTCTTGGTTGAAATCAAAACCATCAATTGGCATATTAAGCAAAGAAACAGATGCAACAGGATCGGGCAATGCACCAGCAGCAATAGACTGTGAATCAAGCGCTTGTTGCCTCAATTTATTTTCTGCTATCCAAGGATCATTTTGCTGCGCCTGCTCAATAGCCAAATCAAGAGGTAATTTAGTATTAAAATCATCAGCATGCGCAGATAAGCTGATAATAACAAAAAAGCTTGTAAGCAAACTTAATTGAACATTCCATCGATTTATCATTGTATTTTTTAAAATAGTCATTGTAATTGTTCCCTTGATCTATCTGGTTGTGGATGAAAGTTAGATATTAGAGTTTATAAATTATGTTGAATTTTATCTGTATAGCACTGTCTGTCAGATTACTTTTTCATTACAAAAGTGTAATCTGAGACCTTTGCACGATAAGTATTTTTTGTCAGGACAAGGCAAAAATAGTTGAAAAAGCGCAGTTTACTGGTGTAAATGAGCATTTTGAAACTATTTTTAACGCAGGCATGGCAAAAAAGGCGACTCGTGCAAAGGTCTCAATCTAATATACCCGTGCTCATAAGTAATAGATGAAATCGCTAAAACTAAGCTAGCCTGATGGTTCAATATTGACCGTAATATTAATTATCCGCCCTAAAAGGAAGGCGATGATACGTTATTATTCAATATATTAAAGCTTGCTATCAAAACACTAGGAACTTAAAATGGCTTTGTTCAGTCTTATTATTACTTAAGAATCATTACGGAGCTTTTCATGCAATCAAATAGTACTGTTACACGTTCGGAAGAATCGATATTCCAAACTAACAAAGTCATTAAAAACACATATATGCTGTTATCAATGACACTCATTTTTAGTGCCATCGCAGCTTATATCAGCATGGCAATGGGCACAGGATTTGGCATGGCGCTTGTCGCTGATATTATTGCCATTGCATTGCTGTGGTTTGTTTTACCTAAAACAGCTAATTCTGCAAGCGGTATTCCAGTTATCTTTGCCTTTACTGGCTTACTCGGTTTTGGGCTCGGTCCAATATTAACGCGCTACCTAGCTATGGATCCTTCAATTGTTTCAACAGCAATGGGCGGAACAGGTGCCATTTTCATCGCATTATCTGCTTATGCTATTACGACTAAGAAAGATTTTAGTTTTATGGGTGGCTTTTTAGCGGTAGGTCTATTTGTTTTAATCGGTGCCATGGTTTTGAATTTATTCTTACAAATACCTGTGCTATCACTTGCATTGAGTGGCGGTGTCATATTGATAATGAGCGGTCTTATTTTATATGAAACATCAGCTATTATTCATGGTGGTGAAACAAATTATATTATGGCTACCGCTAGTTTGTTTTTATCTATATTGAATTTATTCACTTCTTTACTACACATCTTAGGTGCACTTTCTGGCGATGATTAATTCGCAGGGAAACATTTAAAATACAAGCCGTTTTAGTCTCTTCTTACTAAAACGGCTTTTTTATAGGATACATACCCAAAATACGTGAAGTTGCAGATTTCAGCAAGAGAAGAAGCCACACTATTCTAGGCATAAATCCGCAGAATAAGTCATTTATCTCCATGGATGGAGTGTATGCAGGAAATGCAGGAGCAATTTCCTGTCTCATTTAAGGATTTATAACGACGAAGAGTGTGGCTTATCCTCTTGCCCTGCGGGAGATTAGCACGAACGCCAGCGCCGCGTTACAATGTTTGACAAGGACTAGTCATTTATGTCCACGGATGGACGGTATGCAAAAAATGCAGGAGCATATTTTTTGTGCCTTCACATTGCGCCTTGCTCTGACGTTCGTGCTAAACTCTGAAACCTGCAACTTCACGTAATTTGGGTATTAATAATGGATTGGTTACAAATAACACAAGCTTTGTTCTTAGCGGCAATGATGGTCTACATTTTCCCGATGGTAAAACGTGCCATTCAAAACCCTAGTGACTCAAAAGGAAAATGGGGAGAAATTATTATTCCACTTATAGTTGTGATTGCTATTGTCGCGATTCTAATTGCTATGGTTCGCTAGTTTCTTTTCGACCTATCTTGAATGATTTGATAGATCACGCCATCACGAAATACCACATAGGTTCTAAAGCGACCATAGTCTTTGAATGTCCACTTTTCCATTTCATAAGTCTCGATTGACACATAATGAAGGCCATAATAACTCCTATTATGTATTTCAAACGATTGTAAATAATGTTCTACTTCATCCGCCTTCTGGCTGGCTGGGCATAACTTATTTACTTCATTAATTGTCATGTCTGGGTGTAACAATCGCGTACCACAGCGATAAGAATCTACCAGTTGCTGTCCTTCTGGCAATCTTGATTTTGCTAAAGGAATCGCTTGCTTATTGTCATCGTAGCAATTCAACAAATCTCGTTCTCCCACAACGCTGCGGCAGGAATTATCACCATAAAATGTTGTTGCTATTACGATTGGCGATAAAAGCAAACTGACTAAAACAAATGCTGTTTTTTTTATTCCTGCTCGTTGTGTTTTACTATTCTTCATACAATGATAGACACAGTTTATTAAAAACAGTTCATCTAAACTGGCGCAGTTGCTATAAATGTTGCACGTATCGGTGCTGGATAACCTTCGATAGTTTTTGTATCATCATTTGGATCAAGAAAGTCGCTTAGCGACTCAAACGTCATCCAATCTGTTGACCTCTGCTCTTTGACCGTAGTGGCATTGCTTTCTACACAACGCACATTCTTAAATCCACATCGCCGCAACCACGACATCATTGTGTCTGCCGTCGGAAAGAACCAAACATTTCGCATTTTTGCATAACGGCCTTCAGGCACTAAAACATGGCCCTCTTCTCCTTCAATAATCAGTGTCTCTAACACCAACTCGCCGCCCGGACGTAAACAAGCACGCAGTTCATAGAGATGATCTAATGGCGAGCGACGATGATAAAGGATCCCCATTGAAAACACCGTATCAAAACACCTCAAGTTATCAGGTAAATGTTCAATACCTAATGGCAAAACATAATGATTACTATCACCAATATAACGCTGCATAACATGGAATTGCATAACAAATACTAAGGTCGGATCAATTCCAATAACTAACTCTGCACCTTGCCCTAACATGCGCCAGCCGTGATAACCGTTGCCACCGCCAACATCTAGTACTTTTCGGCCTGTCAGCGGCTGAATGTGGGGTAAAACACGGTCCCATTTCCAATCAGAATGCCACTCCGTTTCAATCTCGACACCTAGCAAACTATAAGGCCCTTTTCGCCATGGGTGAAATTGTTTAAGGTTTGCAATAAAATTGTTGCGCTCAGCACCATTTAAATCATGCTTATTGCCAATTACAACGTCACCTTTTAACTCAATTTTATCTGGAGAAACTTGCGGTAATGAGGCTAACGCTTGCTGCCATTGCTCCATCTTACCGTGACCATCATTCGACAGTCTTTCGGCAATAATTTGTTTTATTTGTTCTGCCCATGTCGACAATCCCAATTGTACTAGTTGTGGGTAGAGTGAATCATATGGACTCATTTAACCGCCACCAGCGACATAAAGTTAAAACATTGAAACCACATATTGCTTGATGCAAAACCTGCATCTGATAATCGCTGCTGATGTGCTGCTAACGTTTCAGGAATGAGTACATTTTCTAATGCGGTGCGTTTTTGGCTGATTTCTAAATCGCTATAACCATTAGCACGCTTAAATTCATGATGACTTTCATTTAAGAAACTAGCTCTACTTTCCTCTTCAAATGTAATCTTTTCAGATAAAATCAGAATACCACCCGGTTTTAAGCCCTGATATATTCGCTTAATTAAGGCTAAACGCTCATCCAATGCGATAAACTGCAAAGTGAAATCCATCACTACAACGGATGCATTTTCAATGTTAATCTCTTGAATATCGGCACAAATGAGTTCAATAGGCACAGTAGATGTATGATCAGAATCAAAGATAGTTTGGGCGCGCACTATCATGGCCGGTGAATTGTCGACAGCCACAATCGTGCAATTATTTTGCGTAATTCGCTGTCGCATCGACAAACTAGCCGCGCCTAACGAACAGCCCAAATCATAACACTGGCTATCTTGTTGAGCATATTTAGCAGCAAAAACACCAATCATTGAGATAATACTGGCATAACCCGGTACTGAGCGTTGGATCATATCGGGGAAGACATCCACCACCCGCTCATCAAAACGAAAATCGACCAACTCATCTAATGGTGAAGCATAAATAGAATCTGATTTACGCACGCTTCTGCTCACCTTTTTTCTTCGCTACATTATCACGCAAATAGACAGGCATCGCTTGCTCTGCCGGCAATAACCGCCCTGCTTCGGCTTCAATTTCAGCTAATTTAAGCACGCTCGTTGCCAGAGGGTAATGTTCAGCACTGACGCCCCTTAATAGCCCTTCAAAGTTCGCAGCTAATATTTCATCGTACACGCTCCAAGCTGTACCGATACCTGTCCATTGTTGTGCATTTTCTGGTTTAAATTGTTCAGGTGGGCACACTCTTTCATTATCAATTAATCTTACAGTGCCATTTTCAAGCTGATAATTGGCACAATATACCTCTCCCATCCTCGCATCCATAGCCACGGCAAGCTTATCAATATCCAATGCATCAGCCGCACCCTGTGCCACCGCCGCTAATGATGAAATAGGTATCACGGGCACATCTCGCGCAAAGGCAATACCCTGTGCAACGCCAACACCTACACGCACTCCTGTAAAAGATCCTGGTCCCCGCCCAAATGCAACAGCATCAATCTCGGCTATAGTAATTTCGGCTTGTTTAAATAAGTCATCCATCATGCCTAGAATTAAATCCGAATGCCCACGTTGCGTCATCTCAATACGCTCAAATACACGACCTTGATATAATAAAGCAGCGGAACAACACTCGGTACAGGTATCCAGCGCAAGAATATTCATTTTGTAATTAACCTGTAAATTAGCCGTAATAAAGCATCATTATAATTCAATCAGCTTAGTTAAACGGAGAAAATCATGGGATATATTATTGATGCCATTTATCTTGTTCGAGAATTACTTTTGATCTCATTCCTAGTTATCACATCACCTTTGGGTATTATCAGTGGTCTGTTATTATTAGACAATAGCAGTTTATAAAAAGGAGCTTTTGATGGCAGAAGAACATATTGAAGCACTTGATATGCTGGCTAGTGGTGACTGGGAAGGCGCGCACCAGCTTATTCAACAGTGTAATGATGAATTGGCCTGTTTAATTCATGGCTATTTACACCGTGAAGAAGGCGACTCAAGCAATGCCAGTTATTGGTATAGCCGTGTTGGTCAAGATGTGCCTGATAATTCGCTCGAAGAAGAGTTCGACAGGCTTTATAGTTTGGCCTTGTAGGTCGGATAAGCGCTAGCGTCATCCGACAAAAGGTAATCAGCTCAGATGTCGGATGACGCTAGCGCTTATCCGACCTACGGTTTTATTTAACGCCGGCGTGGCTTTGACTTTTTGTTATTTGTTGTCGGTCGTACATGCTGAGTACGGAATGATTTAGCCTTAGGGTTGCGGTAGCTCATTCGTTTGCCTTCGCCTTTCTCTCCTGTTCCGGCAGGTTGCCATGTCGGGATTAGGTGTTTCTTGCCATTGCCAATCAAATCTGCTCTGCCCATTTTATTAAGAGCATCACGCAACATTGGCCAATTTTCAGGATCGTGGTAACGTAAAAAAGCCTTATGTAAGCGTCTTACCTTAATACCTTTTGGTACAGGAATATCGCCGCCTTTTCGTTTTACTTTATGTAAGGTATTTTTACCAGAATGATACATCGCCGCTGCCGCTGACATCGGCGAAGGCAAATAAGCTTGCACTTGATCCGCTCTAAAACCATTACGTTTTAACCAGATAGCTAAATTAAGCATATCGTTATCTGTCGTACCGGGATGTGCGGCAATAAAATAAGGAATTAAATATTGTTCTTTGCCCGCCTCTTTTGAATATTTATCAAACATTTTTTTGAAGGCATCATACGTACCAATGCCCGGCTTCATCATTTGATCCAAAGGCCCATCTTCGGTATGTTCAGGGGCTATTTTTAGATAACCACCGACATGATGCGTCACCAGTTCTTTCACATATTCGGGGGATAATACGGCCAAGTCATAGCGTAAGCCCGATGCAATCAATATCTTTTTAACGCCTGGTAATGCCCGTGCACGTTTATACAAATTTATGAGCGGAGTATGATCTGTGCCTAGGTTTTTGCAGATCCCAGGATAAACACATGACAAGCGCCTGCAACTGGCTTCTATTTCTTTACTTTTACAGGCTAAACGATACATATTAGCCGTAGGGCCACCTAAGTCTGAAATAACACCTGTAAAGCCCGGTACAGTATCTCGAATAGCTTCCACTTCTTTAATAATAGAATCTTCCGATCGGCTTTGAATAATGCGACCTTCATGTTCAGTAATCGAACAAAATGTACAACCACCAAAACAGCCGCGCATGATATTGACTGAAAAACGAATCATTTCATAAGCGGGAATATTTTTATCACCATAACGCTTATGCGGCACTCGGCTATAAGGCAAATCAAATACACCATCCATTTCTGCTGTTGTTAATGGAATAGGTGGCGGATTGAGCCATACATCACGCTCGCCATGTTGCTGCACTAAAGCTAAAGCATTGCCCGGATTAGTTTCAAGATGAAGAATACGGGAAGTATGAGCATACAACACCGAATCACTGCGCACCTCTTGATAGGCCGGCAAACGGATTACTGTTTTAGATGAATCTTTGGGTAGTACTTTATGAAAACGAATAATATTTGTTTTAGGCTCATCGGCTTTGGCTTGCTCAGTTTCAGCGCGTGATGTTTCGCAACTAGCCTCCGTTTGCATAGCATAAGGATCAATAGGTGGGTTTATCTTGCCCGGCGTATCAACACTGGTAGAATCTTTTTGCCACCAGCCTTCACGTTGACCATGTTTAGTAATAAAGGCTGTGCCGCGAATATCGGTCAATTCAGATACAGGTTCTTTAGCCGCTAAGCGATGAGCGATTTCTACTATTTGTCGCTCACCATTACCGAAAACTAATAAATCTGCCTTCGCATCCATAATAACGCTACGGCGCACCTTCTCAGACCAATAGTCATAATGAGCAATGCGGCGTAGGCTGGCTTCAATACCACCAATAATGATCGGTACACCTTTATAGGCTTCACGACAACGCTGGCTATAAGGCACTACACATCTGTCAGGTCGTTTACCACCCTCACCCGCGGCAGTATAAGCATCATTACTACGAATACGGCGATCGGATGTATAACGATTCACCATCGAATCCATATTACCGCCGGTCACGCCAAAAAATAGATTAGGCTTGCCAAGTTGTTTGAAATCATCAGCACTCAACCAATCTGGCTGAGAGATAATACCGACTCTAAACCCTTGTGATTCTAATAAGCGCCCAATGAGCGCCATGCCAAAACTGGGGTGATCGACATAGGCATCACCTGTTACCAATATAATGTCACAGGAATCCCAACCTAGCTCGTCCATTTCCTCACGAGACATGGGTAATTGCGGCGCCACACCAAAACGGTGTGCCCAGAATTTACGGCGAGAAAAGAGTTCAGGTGCAGCTTGCATATAATATCAATACGATCTTAGTGATGAATATCATCTATTCTATCAAAGTCTTGGAATAACCGAGAGTTTTAATCAGGATTTAATCAATAATAGTCACTTCTGTACCCACCTTTATATAGCGCTTTAATACATCAATCTCATCATTTCTCAATGCAATACAGCCTTGTGTCCAATCTGCAATTTGATGAATTTCGATTCTATCTTGCGTTTCCACACCAATTCCATGGATCCCGATCGAACCACCTAGCGGTGTATTTTGTGGTGGTATTTTTCCTGCAATGTGTGCGTCTACAATCGCGTTATAGTCTGCTTTAGTTATAAGATGAGATTCTAAGGCAGTGATGGCATCATTAACACTGGGGTAATCTAACTGTAGAAAAGAATAAAACCGGTCACTATCTCGTACTCTTTTGATTCGATATTTGCCTTTCGGCGTAGTGTGGTCGCCTTGTTGAAGTTTCGCTTTTCGACCACCACTGCCAAATGCTACTCGAAAGCTACTCAATACAACATCATTTTTCACAACTAATAATTTATGTTCTGAGCGTATGACAATTAGTTCAACTTCTTCAGATGCGCTTGCTACAGTGCAGAATAGACATAAGATGATAAATACTATTTTATACAAGTCATTCCCTTAAAAGTTGGCTTAGTTGATGGGGC
The DNA here is from genome assembly GCA_026988435.1 of Methylophaga sp. GTDB lineage: Bacteria > Pseudomonadota > Gammaproteobacteria > Nitrosococcales > Methylophagaceae. The sequence goes on along the minus strand of JALSLH010000083.1, from coordinate 37,850 downwards.
GCATTCTAGCACATGCACTTAAGCTACAGCCATCTCAGCCTTACAAAGATTTAAGTCTGGCCTAGGTATAAAAGACGGTTCATTGTCGTAATGGTACTAACCTTAATTTCTTTTGGGCAAACTCGCTCACATTCACGATAATTACTGCAACCACCAAAACCTTCATCATCCATTGCTGTAAGTAATTTTTCAGCACGCTTTTTATCCATTTGGCCTTGCGGTAACGTCGATAAGTGCGTGACCTTAGCAGCAACAAATAATGTTGCAGAAGCATTTGGACATGCCGCTACACAAGCACCACAGCCGATGCAGGTTGCAGAGTCAAAAGCGGCATCGGCGACTTCTTTTTCAATAGGAATTGTATTAGCTTCGCCAGCTGAACCCGTGCGAATTTCAATATAGCCCCCAGCTTGAACAATTTTTTCAAACGAGCTGCGGTCAACAATTAAATCTTTGATAATAGGAAATGCCGTCGCTCGCCAAGGCTCTATCCATAATTCTTGTTCATCAGCATAATCACGCATATATTGCTGACAGCTTGTGGTTGCTTGATGTTTGCCGTGTGGCGTGCCGTTAATGACTAAGTTACATGAACCACAAATGCCTTCGCGGCAATCAAAATCAAAAGCAATGGCTTCTTTATCCGCCTCGATTAATTGCTCATTTAGGGCATCTAACATTTCTAAAAATGAGGTATCTTCGCTAACATCAATTTGATGCTGCTCAAACTCACCTTTTGAATCAGCATTTTGTTGTCGCCAAATATGTAATTTATAATTCATCGGTAATTTCTTGTTGTTGGTCTTACAAATTCAAAATGTAACTCTTCTTTATATAAAACGGGCACGCTTAAATTACCACTGTATTGCCATGCCGCCACATAAGAAAAGTCTTCATCGTGACGCTGTGCTTCACCATCATCGGTAATATGTTCTTCTCTGGCATGACAGCCACACGACTCTTCTCTTGTTAGCGCATCAATACACATTAATTCGGCTAGTTCAAAAAAGTCTGCTATTCGACCCGCACGCTCTAATGTTTGATTAAGTGTATCATCACTGCCGGTTATTTTGACTTGCTGCCAATATTGATCGCGTAGTGCTTTTATTTCAACAATTGATTGTTCTAATACGGATTTTTCACGTGCCATGCCACAGGCATTCCAAATGATCTGCCCTAATTTACGATGGAATTCATCCGGTGTTTTTTGTGGCTTTGGTGCATTCATTAATTGATCAATTTTATCTTTACACGCTTGTAATGCTTGCTCAGCTTCTGGATAGCTTTGGGTCATATCTAGTGGCTTTTGATGAGCTAGATAATTTGATACGGTTGATGGCAATACAAAATAACCATCCGCCAAGCCTTGCATCAACGCACTCGCACCCAAACGATTAGCACCATGATCAGAAAAGTTTGCTTCACCGCCGGCAAATAAACCATCAATCGATGTCATTAAATTATAATCAACCCACAAGCCGCCCATGGTGTAATGAACTGCCGGGTAAATTCGCATTGGTGTGGTGTAAGGATCTTCCGCAGCAATATGCTGATACATATCAAACAGATTGCCATATTTTTCACTTATTGCATCTAAGCCGTGCACTTCGATTGCTTTTGCAAAGTCCAAATAAACACCCAGTTTCTTACCATCAATATCATGGCCGACACCGCGCCCTTCATCACAAATCAATTTCACGGCACGTGAAGCAATATCGCGTGGCACTAAATTACCAAAAGCTGGATACATTCGCTCTAAGAAATAATCACGATCTTGCTCAGCAATTTCTTCAGGTTTCTTGTCACAATCTGCTTTATTCTTGGGCGCCCAAATGCGGCCATCATTACGTAACGATTCGCTCATTAAGGTTAATTTTGACTGCAATTCACCCGCTTGAGGAATGCAGGTCGGGTGGATTTGGGTAAAACACGGGTTGGCAAATAAAGCGCCGTGTTTATGTGCCCGCCAAACAGCCGAAGCATTACAGCCTTTAGCATTGGTTGAAAGGTAAAACACATTGCCATAGCCACCAGTACAAAGCACAACGACATCGGCTATATGTGACTCTAACTTACCGGTCACCAAATCGCGTGACACAATGCCTTTTGCTTTACCATCAATTAAGATTAAATCTTGCATTTCACTGCGAGAATGATGCGTAATCGTACCCTCATTAATTTGCTTGCTCATCGCTTGATAAGCACCGAGTAATAACTGCTGACCTGTTTGGCCACGGGCATAAAAAGTACGTGAAACCTGCGCGCCACCAAAAGAACGGTTGGCTAAATAACCACTGTATTCACGCGCAAAAGGCACGCCTTGCGCCACAGCTTGATCGATAATGCTAGTGCTTAATTCTGCTAAGCGAAATACATTAGATTCACGGGCACGATAGTCGCCACCTTTAATGGTGTCGTAAAACAAACGCCATGTGCTGTCGCCATCATTCTGATAATTTTTTGCCGCATTGATACCGCCTTGTGCGGCAATACTGTGCGCTCGCCGCGGGCTATCTTGAAAGCAAAAAGTTTTAACGTTATAACCCATTTCACCGAGTGATGCCGCAGCTGCAGCACCGGCGAGACCAGTACCAACAACAATAATATTATATTTTTTCCGATTGGCTGGGCTCACAATTTTTAAATCAAATTTATGCTGTGTCCACCTGTCTTCAAGGCTACCTTTTGGCGTGTGACTATCTAGTTGAAAATCAGTCATGGCATCACAAAATAAATATAAAGAGGAATCAAAGCAAAGCCACCTGTTAACGCTAATACACCCAACCAAACAAGGCTGTGATAAATAACCGATGTTTTGCCTAATGTTTGCAGTACATTGGCTAAAGAATGACTAAGGTGCATGGTTAATACAAATAAACCCGCCAAATAGAACAACACCATCAATGGCGATTGAAACAAAGTCGTAACGTCACTATAAAGCACGCTAGTATCGAATAATAATGATTGGGTAATGTGTATTACGATAAAACTGAGCAGGAAAAGAATACTAATTGTGACCAAAGGTGCAGGTATTTTGAATTTATCATGTTTGGCATAATCAATGGTGCGAGCTTGAGCATTCACCTTACGAATTTTAATCGCCGCTTTAACATGAATAACTATAGCAACAATCATTAGTATCAATACAAACCAACGTATTGGCCCAGCATTATAAAAGTCGTAGAAACCTGTAAATGCCGCTTCTGAAAAAAAACTAAGATTTGAAAGCATATGGAAGATCAAATAGCCGGTCATTACCACACCCGCCACAGCCATTAACCTTTTGTGTAATTGCAATACCATTAGCTTTCCATATCCACCATAAGATCTTCACTATCTCGCCGTGGTTTTAGTTTTTCTTTTTCAATCGTTCTTATGCAACTATTCCAGCGTAAAAGCGCTTCATCATTTTTCTCGGGGCAGCGTTCAACTGCTTGCTGATAAGACTCTAAGGCTTCAATAAAGTAGTCGTATGCAAAAGAATGTGACATCGCTTGAGTCAATAAATGACGTGCCCTACGCTCACTCAACAAGCCTGTGTAGTAATAACGTTGATACTGGCTACTAAGTTTTTCAATAGTATGTTCAATCGTCTTAATCTGTGTTTGATTTTCAGTGCGAGAAATCTGGTCTAGCAAGGCAAGAATGTAAACAATCATTACCCCTTGGTTCTCTGGATCAACATTAAGCACATCAAGACAAATACTTTCGGCAATCTCAGGCTCAAGTAATGATCTATATTGTTTCGCTTTCTTCAGGGCCTTTTTTACAGCACTGATACGGATATCGTGTAACTTCAGTTCCATTTTATGATTCCCCTACAGATATCGATACCAATTTAGACTAAACCCAAGGTCATTACAACATATGTTATCGGTAACTGTGGGTTACTCTGCACTATTATTTTCAGCTTGCTTTAATAAAAATCTGTACAATTTGCAATTAGCTAATAATAAACTCAAATCAGAACATCCTTATGCAACGAAAAATTCTTGTTACCAGCGCGCTTCCTTATGCCAATGGTTCTATTCATCTTGGCCACCTTGTCGAATATATTCAAACGGATATTTGGGTGCGTTTTCAGAAAATGCGCGGGCATGAGTGTCATTATGTCTGCGCAGATGATGCTCACGGCACGCCGATCATGTTACGCGCCCAAAGCGAAGGCATCACACCAGAAACATTGATTGCTAATACCCAACAAGAACACCAAGCTGATTTTGCTGATTTTAATATCAAATTTGATAACTTTCACACAACACATAGTGATGAAAATAGAGCCTTAGCAAACCAAATTTATCTTTCGAATAAAGCGGCTGGTCATATTACAACTCGCACAATCAGTCAGGCTTATGATCCTGAAAAAGAAATGTTTCTGCCCGATCGTTTTATTAAAGGTACCTGCCCTAAATGTGGTGTGGATGATCAATATGGCGATAACTGTGAAGCCTGTGGTGCAACTTATGATCCAACTGATTTAATCAACCCTGTTTCAGCTGTTTCTGGGGCTACCCCCATCACCAAAGATTCAGAACATCATTTCTTTAAACTAGGTGATTTTGAAGATGATTTGAAAAAATGGACACGTGCAGGCCATTTGCAAAAAGAAGTCAGCCATAAATTAGACGAGTGGTTTGAAGGTGGTTTGCGTGATTGGGATATTTCGCGTGATGCGCCCTACTTTGGTTTCGAAATTCCTGATGCACCCAATAAATACTTTTATGTTTGGTTAGATGCGCCGATTGGCTATTTGGCCAGCTTCAAACAATATTGTGACCGCACGGGCATTGACTTTGATGACTATATGAAGCCAGATAGCACCACCGAAATGGTACACTTCATTGGCAAAGATATTATCTACTTCCACGCCTTATTCTGGCCTGCCACACTACAAGGTGCAGGGTTTAGACTGCCCACCTCGATTTTTGCACACGGTTTTTTAACCGTTGATGGCAAAAAAATGTCTAAATCACGCGGTACATTTATTAAAGCCCGTACCTATTTAGACCATTTAAACCCAGAATATTTACGTTATTACTACGCCGCCAAATTAGGTTCTGGCATTGATGATATTGATTTGAATTTAGAAGATTTTCAAAACCGTATTAATTCAGATTTAGTGGGTAAAGTAGTCAATATTGCCAGCCGCTGTGCCGGGTATATCAACAAAAAATTTGATGGCCAATTATCTTCATCATTAGCTGATGCGACATTATTTGAAGAATTCACCGCTCAAGCTGACAGCATTGCCGATAAAATGGAAAACCGCGAGTTTGGTCATGCCATGCGTGACATTATGGCGCTAGCCGATAAAGCCAATCAATATATTGATGAAATGAAACCGTGGACACTGGCTAAAGAAGAAGGCAAAGAACAACAAGTTCATGATATTTACAGCATGGGCATTAATTTATTTCGTGTATTAATTGCCTATTTAAAACCTGTTCTACCTAACACTGTAGAACAAGCAGAGGCCTTCTTAAATATTGAACCGCTGCATTGGCGTGATATTAATAATCCCCTGCTCGACCACACTATTAACAAATTCAAACCATTAATGACACGCATTGAGTCAGATAAAATTGAAGCTATTCAAGAGGCATCAAAAGAAACAATGGTTACCGGACAAGCAGTTGAAGAAACAAAAAGTGATATAGAACCTATTGCAGATGAAATAAGCTTTGATGACTTTGCCAAAATTGATTTAAGAATCGCCAAAATAGTCAACGCCGAACACGTCGAAGGTGCAAAAAAATTACTCAAGCTCACCTTAGATATTGGTAACGGTGAAAAACAAGTCTTTGCCGGCATAAAATCAGCCTACGCTCCCGAAGATCTCACAGGCAAACTCACCGTAATGGTTGCCAACCTAGCACCACGAAAAATGCGTTTTGGTCTATCAGAAGGCATGGTTTTGGCTGCTGGACCAGGTGGTAAAGATTTATTTATTCTAAACCCTGATGAAGGTGCTCAGCCGGGTATGCGGGTTAAATGACCGATATTAGACTGTCATTGATCCTGCAGTTACTGCGTTTCGGCATGTTTTAAGCCGGAATCTCAATACAAACAAGTTTCATTTTAACCGTCTTTGTCATTGACCCTTCGGCTACTTTGTTTCGTCACGCTTCACTTGCGCCATTTCCATAGGCTTTACTTCTTACGCCATTCCGACAGGCTTCACTTAATATCTCACTCCGTCAGGCTTCGTTTAATATGTCATTCCGGTAGCTTGTAGCCGGAATCTAAGACAGTGAATCATCTATAAACATCCTGATGGCTAGATATGCCCGTAATCATTGAACGTGCAAGTTTCCAAGTCGAGTCAAGCCGAGCATAAGCAGCTTATTGAAGTTCTCAAAGATTCCCGCTTAAAACTGCGGGAATGACGGAAAATGGTGGGAGCGGCTTTAGCCGCGAACTGACTGGAAATCGGTGAAATTCCGTTCACGGCTAAAGCCGTTCCCACACACTAAACTTATGAACTTACTGTGCTAAAAATCACTAGAAAAACCAATGTAAAACATGCAGGTGGAAGTAACATGGGTATAAGCATAATGACTGCAATCTAATCTAACTTCACCACAATATAATTTTCTAATTGCCCATCATGGCTAAACAGTAAAATAATATTGTGATATTTAGACCTTAATGGGAAATAATAATAGTCCTGCTGTTGTTTATTCTTCTCAGCCAAAATACTATCTAATTCTGTTTTTACTTCAGAGTTATGTTTTAGAATGTCATCAATATTCAGTTGAAACGGTATAATCTCATCAAAAAATTTAGCTAAAGGCTTATACAGTAACAAGTCATGATGTGGTGGCACATATGTTTCATTAATACGTTTCGCCATGGCTTTTAATGCCTCAAGCTCTTTTGGTTTTTCGGCATAAATTAATGGCGGCCTTTTATTTCCAAAGCGATCTAACTCATCAAGCTCAATTCCTTGTTCTTCTATTGCTTTAGCAGGCACGGTCATAAATTCATGTTCCCAAAACACCACGGCTACAGGTCTTTGACTATAAATGGTATAAACACCCCACGCTAAAGCGGTAAACTGCATTAATGCAATAACTATTAAATCGCCCATTAATTTTTGTCGTGATTTCTTTTTTAGGTCAAATACAACAAAGGTTAATAATGGGCCCAATACTAAATCAACACTTGCCGCAATTTTTAGACCCTGCCAACCACCTGATGCTGTGAAATAAGGCGGTGGATACCAAAGAAATAATAGTGCCGCAATCACACCACTGAAAATGATAATACTTAATATAAGATGACTTAATGCCGCTTTTGTTCTAGTCATAATTTCCTTTTCCTTTATATTTATACCAGTTCCCATTGAATCTGCAGGTTTTATTCGCCCGTCACTCCCGCATTGTTTTTAGCGGGAGTCATACTTATGTTCAGATTCCGGCTAAAAGCTATAAATTAATTTCACTTAGGTATATATCTTTCGTCACTCTAGAATTTTACCCAATCGAGAATGACGTATTTTTATCATTTGTTACAATTATCCAATGTTTTTTGTAATCGTGCATTATCTGGATACACTTGCAAACCCTGTTTAGCAATACGACACTGGTTTCGTGTGTCACCGATAAAACCATAAGCATCATTCAACATAATAAACATGCCTGGCTCGGCATTTACAGCAAGCCTGCCTTCTGCCCACATGACAAAGTCATGTATGGGGGTTTTATTTTGTTTTTCAATACTTGAATATAGTAATGTTTGCATCATTATTTTTTCAGCAAAACTATTAAAATAAAGGTCATGTAAGGCAACCTGAAGATTTCCTCCTACACCTGAGGTGTATTTAAAAATTTCATTTTGAGATTTTTCGATATGCACTAACATTGCAACTCCAGAAAATCCAATAAGTACAATAGAACTTTGGATAAACCCTCGTATCATAAGACTGATATTCAATGATACAACTTTTAATTGATGTCTAAACACCATAAATATAAGAAATAACCACAAAAACCAGTGTACAGATGAAATATAAAAAGGTAGCTCGACCTGGGTGTGTAAGCTTATGGGTAAAAGTAAGGCCGCATAAGCGCCTCCTCTTTCAAATCCACATCGGAAAAGTGCAACGGTAATAACATAAAATATAATCAGCAACCCCACGACAGATATTGTGCCTCCTTCTATCATCCAAAATAAAACCTCGTTGTGCGGGTGTGATAACGCTGCGCCCTGTGGGAGATTAACATCAGAATGTTGTGCAGAAAATAAAGCAACTTTATCTGTCCAAACACGTGGAAAGCTACCTATGCCGTAACCAAAAATAGGTTTCTGCCTAATTAAATCCAAACTAATACTATAAATAACTTGTCGTGCTGTGGAAAATTCACCGGCTGTAAGTTGCTTAGTCTTATCTACAGCTCGATTTAAACCTGCTTGCCCTGCTATTATAGCTAGAGTTGTTGTAATACATAATATTAATAAAATAGATTTCTGGCGTAATAACTGCCTTCTACGGCTTAACAACATCAGTGTTCCGCCTACAACAAAAGACAAAACACCTATTCGTGAGCCTGAAGACACAAGCACATAGATAGCTATAAAAAAAGTCGTAATAAATAGAAATTTTGTTACAAAACGGGCATGTTTAAAGCTGGGGCGACTTATTAAAAATAAAATAATCAGCAATCCTGTCGTTAAATAGGTTGCTTGTAGATTGACTTGTTGAAATACACCGTTAGGAAAAGAATTTGGTGTTCGAGGTAGCCATATACCAAGGAAGCTGACATTCCAAAGCTGGCAAATTCCTACTAAACTATGAATGAAGGTCGCAACTACTACTATATAAAGTAATTGTTCAATATGACGAGTGGTTAGTTTGAGCTGAAATAAACTAAATAAAAATAGATACCCACCCAAAAGATAAAGCTGGCGAAACAACCATACGATGGGTTGTGGCACCTCTGACATAATACCAACAAAAATAAGCACCATAGGAAATGCTAAACAATAGATCCATCCCAAATTATAAGCAATTGTTTTTCCACGGATAGTGATAAAAAGAACAAAGCATATAAATATTAATGCAACCAGCCACTCAGCACTATTTATCGGTATGCCAAAACCAAGCCCACCAATATTTGGATGTAGATAAAATGGTGCAACCAGTAGTAACAATACTAATAAAAACTGGCTGATAATTAAGTTGTTTTTAGTTATAAGCATTGTTTGTATGAATATTAATAATAAGCAAAAAAAAGCCTCGACAATTGTCGAGGCTTTTTTATTAAATGAACCGGAAACTTAATTATTTACAGTAGCCTCTAGTCAAGCAACCTGCACCTGAATTAATAACCCATTGAATATCACCATCTATACCCTGGGTTCCATCTAAAATATACGTTTCAGTGACAAGGATACCATTAACTGCTAAAGGAGTCGCTGTTATTTGAGTGGTAGCGGCAGTGGGGGTGCCCGATATTGCAACAGTATTTACCGCCGGCGCATGAGCGGCACCGGAAATAGCAGCCGCAACTGTACCATCAGTGGTATTCGTACATTTTGTTAAGTCACTTTCAGCTTGGCCACATACTTCAATCGCTGATTTGACAGCAGATGTTGCCAAAATAACTTCAGAGAACTTAGCTTTTGCAATGTATTGTTGATAAGCAGGCAATGCAATGGCTGCTAAAATACCAATGATCGCGATTACGATCATTAGCTCGATTAATGTAAAACCTTGTTGGACTTTTTTCATTTTAATGTTCCTTTAGTTTAGAAAAGTTCAGCAATCTTGTTGCCTCGAAGAAGTAGATGCAGATGTCATGCCAAGTTGTAAGCTATTGATTTTATTAGCCTGTCGTCTGAATCAGGGAAAATCATGGCAGTGCTTATAGTCAAAATGTGACGCGAATGGTCAGTTTTATTGCATCTGTTTGCTTGTCAGGCTTTAGATCCCGGCTAAGCTTGTGCTCAGCTCGACTGGGTAAGCTACCGGGATGACGAAAAAGAACGATGTGGGAGCGGCTTAAGCCGCGAATGGAATTATGATGATTATCGGCCTGTTCGCGGCTGAAGCCACTCCCACATGTTCCATTAACAACAAACCTGCACAGCTATATTTCTATGTTAGAAAGCCATTATTCTAGATATAGCAATACATTTGAATCAATAGCTGCTTTTTGTAATTTTTTATCTAGTGTTGCTATAGATAATGATTCTCTTATTGCTAATTCCAAATAAGATGCATCATAGCTACTTAAATTATAGGCTCTTGCCAATGTAAGTGTTCTGTTGAAAGCATTATGTACGGTTAAGGGGTCAACAAAAATCGGTAGTAGGTCGAGCTTTAACAAGTAATTTTCAATCTGGCCCTGTGTGTTCTCCCCTCTTTTTTCACTTGCTAAAAAGGCACTGACTGCTTCCAAGTGCCATGAGTTAGGCACCAATGCCGACACATTTGAAAAGGAAGTAAGCACCTTTCTAGCATATGCCTGATCCTGCTCTTTGCCACTCGGCATAAACCAGCGCATGGCTACTGAATTATCTAAAACAAAATGGATCACCTTCTACCTTCGTCTATAGATTGTTTGAGTAGATCATCAGAAACAATTTTGCCTTCAATTTCCAAAATCTCACCAATCGTTTTAAGCGTGCGTTGATGATTTATTGATCGACTAGGAATAATATCGGCAACCGGTTTACCATGATTAGTGATGGTAAATGATTGTCCTTGCTGCACTTTACGAAGTAACTCTGGCAATTTTGTTTTAGCATCATACGAGCCAATTTCTTCTAACATAATAACTCCCCCACAATATTAGACCAGTATACAGGTCTAATTAATGTCGGTCTATTTTTTATATATCAGAGAACAGATCCCGGCTACAAGCCTACCGGGATGACGACATAGCTAACCCTCTGTGCACTCTGAATTTAATCTCAAACGTGGACTAATCAAGGTGAATTTTATTAGCTGTATATTGGTGCACTAACATTTGGATGATATTTTGATAGGGAATTCCATTTTCTAGCCCTTTTCTTTTTAATTCATAAAGATCATTTTCGGAAAGTCGAATTGAAATCGCTTTTTTCTTTTCACTTTTTAAAAAGTGTTGTAATTCCTGACGTCTCTGTTGAATATCACCTTTACTTTGCCATTCATCATTGTCGATACTGTCTAAAATATCCTGTTCAAATTTATCTAAGGTATTAACTGTCATTTCTTTCCTCCTTTACTGTTATACCGCTGATTCATTTTACGTGAAGGGATAATTGTTTTTAAGAAAATACTTTTATCATCTTCCACATAGGGCACAATATAGACATAATTTTTCACTGTAATTAAAATGACTAGAATAGATTGATTTGGATATTTAGCTTTATTCGGGTGAGCTAAGTCATCTAGCACCGCTCCCATTTCAATCGCTAGCAATACATCTTCAAAGCCAATTCCTCTTTGTTTTTTTAACTGACTATTTTTCTCTTGTGAGAAATAAATCCTTTTATCTTTGTATGCCATACGATGTATGCTACCCCTTCCTTACTATCACTGTCAATTATTTAGGTGCAGGCTTTAAATCAAAAGCAATGCAGATCCGTTCTTCATCAGAGCTAAAGGGAAGGGTTCTGTGAAACAATGATGACGGGAACATAATAAAGTCACCTACTTCTGGTGCCAGTGCTTGGGCACTAAAATTATCATGTTTTTTAGGGTAATCATCTCCGTGGGTGCTTACCTCGATACTGCCTTCATGCTCGTGTTTCTTTTTAGTGGGCAGGGATAAATACATTGCACCGCTGATCCAACCTTCTTCATGGATATGCGATGTTAAATGGCCTCCTTGCTTCATGCGGACATACCATGAGCTGGCGATTTCAATTTTTTTAGGGAAGCTTGTAATAAATACACAGTCGGCATCTTTAAAATTATCATAATAACGCTCAACAGCATTAACAACACATTTTGCTAATTGTTGAAAGACGGGTTCGGGGCGTTTTAATAAATTACCGGCTGATTGCACGCCATTGACCAATCGACCTTGCATTTTTTCTGATACATCAGCACTGCGGATTTCTTTTAATAAGGCTTCACGCAGTTCACTGTGTTCGCCTTTGAGTTCTGGAATATTGGTATGAAAAACAAAACTCATTGGATCAGGGCAAAAATTATAGTCATTTTCTTCGCCAAAATTTTCAGCATAATGTTGGGCGAGTGTCGATAAAAAGGGCGAATCATGTTTCACTGCTTTAAGTTGGTCTAAATTTTTCTTAAATTCATCATAACGCTCGGTTTTATACATGCAATACAGCATGCGCTCTTCCCAATCAGCAAACTGCGATGCTTTAAAGTGCTTTAATGCACCATCTAAATCACCGCTATCATATAAATAAACGGCTAAGCTATAATTGGCAACAGGCAAGCTCGGCTCAATAGCTAAGGCTTGTTTATAAAAGGTCATCGATTCATCATAACGACCCTGATCACGTAAAACCTCACCTAAATTACTGTGAACTTCGGCATAATTAGGCTCTAACTCTAAGGCTTTATTATAGGCATCAATAGCATCAGGTAATTTACCTTCATTTTTCAACGCTGTGCCCATATTAAAATAGACTTTGGCATCTTCTTGAATTGTTAATGCCCGTTGATAAGTGTCTATTGCCGCTTGTAATTTGCTTTGCTCTTGTAAAACCACACCTAAATTTACTATTGCTTCAAAAAAGCCCGGCTCTAGGTCAATCGCTTTTTGATAACTTTGTGCTGCTTGATCAAATTCTTCTAATAATTGCAGTGCCGCGCCTAAGTTATAGTGCGCATCTGTTAAGCTTGGGTTTATTTGCACTGCTTTTTTATAACTGACAATGGATTCTTCTGTGCGATTCATATTGGTGAATAAGGTGCCAATATTAAAATGAATTTCGGCAACATTAGGGTCTATTTCTAATGCTTTTCGAAAGCTATCTATCGCTTCTCTATAGTTTCCCTGCCCTGCTAGTGCATTGCCATATAAATTATGTAATACAAAGGCATGAGGAAATTGTTTTAATAATTTTTTGGCGAGGTTGCCTGCTTGTTCAATATGACCGACATTAAATGCTTGTAATATGGGTTGGATTTCTTGTTGTGTGGGCTGGCGTAGTGTTTGCGGTTTTTTCATTTATTTGTACCCTTAAATCAAATATCGTCATTCCGGTAAGCTTTAAGCCGGAATCTTACTGTGCCGAGATTCCGGCTAGAAGAATACCGGAATGACAAGGAGCAATAACAGTTTACTTGTGGTTTTTTCATTTATTTGTATCTTTAAATCAAGTACGTCATTCCCTTCCCGCATATTTTTAAACTAGAGTCTTATTGTGCCGAGATTCCGGCTAGAAGAATGCCGGAATGACAAGAAACAATGACACGTTGATGGTAACTATACTAAAATTATGGTTTTTTTGCCTAGCTAAAGCCCGTATATTATTGATCTATATCATTAGCTTTGCAGGCATTTTATTTAATGAGTATTAGCTCGCCTTTATCATCACTTATATTTGATAATCACTTTATTGGTAATTTACCTGCCGATCCAGTGACTGATAATACCCGTCGGCAAGTATTAGAGGCTTGCTACTCTTATATAGAGCCCACTAAAGTCAATGCGCCACGATTAGTCGCCTATTCTAAAGAAGTCGCCGAGCTACTCGATATCAGTGAACAAGACTGCGAATCAGCGCTTTTTACCCAAGTATTTTCTGGCAATACACTACTTGATGGTATGAAACCGTATGCGCAATGTTATGGCGGCCACCAATTTGGTAACTGGGCAGGGCAATTGGGTGATGGTCGAGCCATTAATTTAGGTGAAGTTATCAATCAACATGGACAGCATCATACCCTGCAATTAAAAGGCTCTGGCGCAACACCCTACTCGCGTACCGCAGATGGGTTAGCCGTTTTACGATCATCGGTACGTGAGTTTTTATGTAGCGAAGCCATGTTTCATCTCGGCGTGCCCACTACACGAGCATTAAGCTTGGTGACAACAGGTGAACATGTGGTGCGTGATATGTTTTATGATGGCCGCCCGAAAGAAGAGCCCGGCGCCATTGTTTGCCGAGTAGCGCCCTCTTTTTTACGCTTTGGTAGCTATGAAATTTTTTCGGCTCGCGGTGATATTGATACCTTACGCCAGCTTGTTGATTTTACCCTTCGCACTGAGTTCCCACATCTTGGTGCGCCTTGTGTAGACACCTATTTAAGCTGGTTTTCTGAAGTGTGTGATCGCACTGCCGATATGATCGTGCACTGGATGCGTGTTGGTTTTGTTCATGGCGTGATGAATACCGATAATATGTCGATATTAGGTTTGACCATTGATTATGGACCTTATGGCTGGCTTGAAGATTATGATCCAGACTGGACACCCAATACAACCGATGCAACAGGTCGTCGTTATCGTTTTGGCAATCAAGCTCAAATTGCCCAGTGGAACCTATTTCAACTTGCCAATGCCATTTATCCATTAATTGAGCAGGCTGAACCGCTGCAAAAGATTTTAAGCGACTATGCCGAGCGTTACACAGAAAAGTGGCAAGCAATGCGGGCTAGTAAACTCGGTTTATCTATTTATAGTGAAGAACTTCAGCAATCATTACACAAGATATTGCAGCTAACTGAAACCGATATGACGATTTTTTATCGTAACTTAGCAGATGTGCCGTGTGAGCAGTCAGATTTATCAGATGACGATTTAATAGCGCCTCTTATTGATGCTTATTATGATGTTGATACACTCACAGCTGAAATAAAAGCTGAAATTTATGCGTGGCTGAGGCAATATCAACAATGTGTACGCCAAGAGGGTATTAAGGACAAAATGCGACGTATAACAATGAACAAAGTAAACCCGAAATATGTGCTTAGAAATTATTTAGCACAACTTGCCATTGATAAAGCCGAACAAAATGACTTTAGTATGGTCAATCAATTATTAGAGCTGTTTCGTCATCCTTATGCCGAGCAAAAAGAAATGGAACACTATGCGGTGAAACGACCTGATTGGGCACGTAATCGAGCTGGTTGCTCTATGCTGTCATGCAGCTCATAACACAGGATTACTTATGAAACACTGTCGTCATTTATTTATTGCATTAGTACTCAGTTTCTCAAACACGGCCTTTAGTGCCGGAGAAACGCCACTGAAGATCGAAGTTATCGCCTCGGATTTAGGCGTGCCTTGGGGCATGGCATTAATGCCAGATAACAAATTATTGCTTACACAGCGCCATGGTGAGCTCACGCTTGTTGATTTGAAGTCAAAAGAATCCCATAACATATCTGGTTTGCCTGCTGTCCGCGCCCAAAGACAAGGCGGTCTCTTTGATGTGGTTTTATCACCCGATTTTAAAACAACATCGTGGATTTATTTTAGCTATGCAAAAAATGTTGATGGACAAGGCGCCACCACACTAGCTCGGGCCAAGCTTAATAATAATACCCTGACTGATTGGCAAGACTTATTGATTTCTCAGTCACGCACAAAGAAGGACTACCATTATGGCGGTCGTATTGCCTTTGATAATAACCATCATGTGTTTTTATCTGTCGGTGAACGTGGGATACGCTCTAATGCTCAAAATAGACTCAATCATGCCGGTTCAATTCTTCGTTTAAATCTTGATGGCAGCCCCGCTGAAGACAACCCATTTATTGATGATGCTAATTCATTACCTGAAATATGGAGCTATGGTCACCGTAATCCGCAAGGCTTATTTTTCAATCATGCGACAGGGCTATTATGGGAAAGTGAGCACGGCCCACGTGGTGGAGATGAAATCAACTTAATTAAAGCAGGTAAGAATTATGGCTGGCCCGTTATTTCATATGGTAAAGAATATAATAGCCCGCGTGCCGTGGGGGAAGGAACCGAGAGAGCTGATATAGAAGCGCCGATCAAAGTCTATATTCCTTCTATTGCCACCAGCAGTATCATCCAATATTCTGGCAAAGTATTTCCGGTTTGGAAAAATAATTTATTTGTTGGTGCATTAAAAGCACAGCATCTAAACCGAATTGTTTTGGATAAGGATAATCACGCCAGTGGTGAATTTAGGCATTTTTCATCGGTGCAAGCCCGCATACGTAATATTGTAGAAAGCCCTGAAGGCTGGTTGTATCTCGCCACCGACCAAGGTGAAATACTATTAATTAAACCGTAGATGGTAATGGAATTACTATAATAATTCGACAGCCACCTAGTTTACTTTTACTGATATCTAACTCGGCACCTAGTTCTTGAGCACGAGACTTCATATTCATAAGTCCATGGCCCATTTGTTCGCTTTCACATAAAAGAAATTTGCCGTTATCTTCAATCACGATGACTGCATGTTCATTTTGTTGATAAGTATGAAAGCCAATGCCCGTCGCACCAGAATGTTTAAGGATGTTAGTAAATGCCTCCTGCAATATCCGTAATAAATGCAAACCTTGTTGCGGCGTTAATACTATAGATTCTGTAAAGTCTTCCATGGTCCAATCTAATTCTATATCAAGATTTTCTATCTTTTTACTTAAACTATATTTGTAGTCCGCAAGCAGTACAGATAAGGTATTAGCATGCACATTCAATGAATTAATAATCAGTCTAAAATCACCTAAGCAGTCTGATAATATTGAATGGATGTTCTCTCTTATTTCAGAGTCTTCTTCTTTTTCAATTAACGATAACGATGCCATTAATTGTCCACCTATACCATCATGAATATCTTTCATGATACGAGAACGTTCATCAGCAACAGCCTTCTCTCGTACTAATTTAAGCGTTTTATCCCGTGTTTCATCAAGATCGCGTTCTTTAATAGCTAGTTCATCAATGGTCTTATTTAGCGCCTCAAGAGTCTGCTCAATTTCTGCCTGTAATTGTTCTTCGTTATGTTGTAATGAACCTGCCATTTTATTAAACATTTTTTGAAAGCGTAGTAACTCGCCGGAACCATTTTCTAAGCACCTTTGCCGATAGTTTCTTTTTTCAATCTTACTCGATGTTTCAAATAGATCTGTTATTGAGTTTGTCAGTTTCCTACCAAAAAAATAACTTAACAAAAGCCCCGTTAACAATGCAACTGATGTAACGGTCATAGATTTTAGATACACATCTTTTCTTCTTTTGTTTATGCTGTCTTTAGTTAGTTCAACCTGAATATAACCCAAAACATTTGGATCAGAACTCACATTATTAATCGGTATAAAGTCATCCACCTCAACACCACTCAATACTGGAACTGTATATTTCTTAGTATCGCCATCGTTACTATCCTTAACTCGATACACCCACTCAGATTTATCTTTATTCATAAACCGAACAGAATTTAACATGTCAATCTGCAATAGCTTTTCAGCAACTTCTGTTAATTTCTCTACATCTCCAGTGTAAAAATAAAATTCTGACAGTGCTACGGCTTGTGATGAAATTTCATGGCCACGCTTATCTAAATCATTATCGATATACTCTAATGAGTCTTTCAATAAAAAGACCGATACTATTAATATGACCATTAATAACGGTGCTATAGCAATGATTCGTAATTGTTGCTTAATTGTTCCGCCAAACATTATTCACCCACCTCAAGTGTTTGAAGAACATTCATATTGTAGTGCAATACTTGAGCGATATTTTTATTGATATCAATTGTGCTCGGCACATAATGTATGCCTGTACTTGTGAGCATTTGGTCATCGAACCATTGCTGCATTAACTGCAGTGTTGCCTCTGATATTTTTTCCATCGATGAATAAACAGAGATTAATGCACCCGCTTTCAAAAATCGCTTAGAATTACCCACAATAGGTACTTGATAATTATAAGCTTGGCGTAATAAGCCTTTGGCATTCGTGCCTGACCAAATATTTTCTTCGTCTGTTGAAATAAGTGCCGCCGCATTAAATAATGATTTCTCAACGACTTTGGCAACCACATCATCCGGCTGAATTTCTACAATTTCTATTTGCCCTTTTTTTAGTGGTTTAATTGCATTAATAGCACGTTTTAGTTGAACATTGTTTTGTGAAATAACAATGACAATTTTATTCTTATATTTGTTTTTAACTAAGTTATCAGCGATTGATATTAATCGCTCGACTGGTTGGTTGACTGTAATTGCTGCCCAGTCTTTAAACTCATTTCCCTGATAAATTTCACTAATCTTATTTTGTTCAACAAAACTATAAATAATCGTATTTGAAAATCGATAACGATAAGATTCTTCAGCTGCTTTATTGCCAATAGCTACAATTAAATCATCTTCTTTAATTGTGTCAAATTGTTCCTCATTTAGTGTGATGACTTTAATATGGTCAATGGGGAATTCGGAATGACTGAACTGCTCACTTAAAGCGTTACCTATTTTATAGTAAACCTCATCGCCACTAGACAGCACAATATAGATGGATTTAGGCGATGCATGTACATAAGCTGTCGAGAAGACCAGTAATAATAAAAGAATTAAACGCCTCATTTAGAACTCAGTAAATGAGATTTCTGCATAATAAAATGGTTCAGAAAACTGATCCTCTTTAAACTCTTCATATTTATTATTAATATTTTGAGCGGCGATTTTTAATTTAAGCTTGCGTTTAGATCCAAATCTGAAATCCTTAGAAATTGAGGCATCAACCCGGGTATATGCCTCAACATAATCTCCCTGCCCATCCCATTCTATGCCCCCCATTCTGTAGACACCGAAATTAATATGCCAGTCTTCTTGTACAGGTAAACTTATAAGTAATCCATAACTTTCACTCGGCGATCTATCTTTAGATTCAAACACTTTAATTGGATTGATTCTTTTTAATGTTTTCTCATAACTACGCCCATTGTTAAATTGAAATTTAACAAACATATCTTTCTGAGGCCGATAGGTAAGTTCACCTTCAATACCATAAATCCAATAACCTCGTGTATTAACAAGCGCTCTTGACCTATTGTCTACTAGGTCAATAACCCCTCTGTCCCCAACAAAATCGGTCACTTTATTTATTCTTTCTTTATAGGCTTTAAATTCCCAGCTAAAAGGCACATCAGCTAGTTTACCCAGATAACCTAACTCTAAACTTGTTATTTCTTCTGCATCTAAATTAGGATCAGAATAGTTAATGAGATCTAGTATTAACCCATTTGATAGCTCGGTGACAGTATATAAATTTCTTTCTAAAATAGAGGGGTGGCGATAAGCGCGTGACGTGGCAATTCTCAATGATTGTTGATCCGCTATCTGCCAGTTTAAACTGGCTCTCGGAGAGAGCGTTGAATCGTTGATTCTACTTGTTTCATAACTCGCGCCTATATTAGCGGTTAATTTATCATATAAAGGAAATTGCAAATTACCATAAGCTCGGAAACCCGTATCAGAAATAACACCTTTATCATGCATCAAAAAGTCATTTTTTAACGTGTCATAGCGTGCACCCGCACCCACTACATATTTAACACCGGCGCTATTAAACCAACTATATTGTAATTCCAAATCAGATCGTGTTGATCTATTCGTTCTAAGACCATAGGTAATCGTCTGATCGGGTTGTCCCGAGAAAAGTAGGAATGCCGCAGGAGTAATCCCAAATATTTTAGAAAGTAAATAGGTTTCCACTTGATCATTTTCATCATGATAATTATGATAAAAACTTAGTTTCAGGTCTTCATGATCAGAAACTATATGTTGCCACTCTATCTGGCCTGATAATGCCGTAATAGATCGATTATGTGTAGGGACAACCTCATCATACTCTGCCCCTGTTACACCATTTGTGTAAGCTAAATTAATATCCAACACGTCATTATTTTTCAATTCCATTCGGCCCTGAACTGAAAGGCTATTGATGTCCTGAAAATCATTTACATCATCAAAGCCACTATTTTCTCGTGTTGCAGCACTCACGCGATAGTGCATATCTCCAACAGAATCACTGTATCGCAATAATTTTTCTTGCTCGCCCTTATTGCCAGCGCGAAGTCTCACCGTAAATTTGTCATCTAACTCGGGAGAAATGGTAATAATATTAATCGCTGCCGAAAAGGAGTTTGAGCCATAAGCAGAAGCTGCCGGCCCACGTACCACTTCTATTCTTTCAATATCGCTAATATGAACACCTATTGCACTCCAATCGACAGTAGATAGTGCTGAAGTATAGGTAGAGCGGCCATTAACCAATAGTTGTAATCGATTCGGAAACTCCCAGCCATGGCCATGGTACGTCACAGCTATGTCTTTGCCATCAGCGTAAGCGACTTGAAAGCCAGGAACTAGTCGCATTAAATCTGCTATCTCAATAAAACCGGATGCTTCAATCATGGCTTTATCAATCACGGTTACTGCAGAGGGGCTAGTTAATACTGATTGCGTTAGTCTACTTGCACTAATGACGACAGGCAAGTCAGTTGAAAAAAAGCTGTCTTCCATTGCAGATGCAGATGCAGCACTGGAAATACAATAAATTAACCCAGCTAGTGCTAGCTTGCTTTTTTTCATTTTGATTCCTTAAGAGATTTTAAGCATTAAAATCGCGCTACATTTACTCTCACTCTAGTTCCTAAATTATGCCTTTTCTAGTGGCTTCATAAATGGCTTCTGTTCTGCTGTTAACAGAAAGTTTTTTATACAAGTTCTTAACATAGCCATTAATAGTGTGAAACGATAATTCCAGAATATCACCAATCTCTTTTGACGTATAACCTTTACTTACCAACAGTAAAATCTCATGCTCACGTGCACTTAAATCACCATGTTTTTCGCCTGATTCTGTTTGTGTCGGCATTGATAGTTCTGTTAACAAGTAACGTGCTATTGTTGGGCTGATGGGCGAACCGCCATTGACCATACAGGTAATTGCATTATTAATTCCCATAAAGTCATCATCTTTCAATATATAACCTGAAGCTCCGGCTTTTAAGGCCGTAATGACATGTTCTGCATCACCAAAAACAGTAATGACAATCGCTAAAGATGTTTTTATTGCAGGCAATTTAAGCATATGAATAAGATCAATGCCATTGCCGTCTGGCAAGCCAATATCGGTTAATAAAATTTCAGGCGATAGATTTTGCAAAGCAGATTTTGCTTCTTCAAACGAGCCAACTGAAGCAATAAGCTCATACATATCACCTTCAACGATAGCGCTTTCTAATCGCTCTCTTGTGGCTTTAGAGTCTTCAACAATGAGTAGTGTTGGCTTCATGAATAATCCATTCCATAATATTTAGAAGGAAGTTAGAGCCTTTGATTATATAGTTAATATCGAATAGCAACAATAAAATAGTTTGTATCGCCTGCCGGTGCATGAATTAGCACAGCATCATTCACTTCTTTTCCTAATAAGGCTTGCGCGAGCGGCGACTCTATACTTATATTATTTTTTTGGTGGTCTCGTTCATCAGAACCGACAATTCGATATTCAATCCGAGTGTGTTTTTCATTTTCTAACAGTACAAATGCCGCGAAGAAAATCTTAGTCTCATCATCGGGCGGAACCGCTACGACCCGTAAATCAGGCATTCTTTTTTGTAAATACCGAATTCGTCGATCTAAGCCTCTCAACTCTTTCTTTCGGTAAATATATTCTGCATTTTCACTGCGGTCACCTTCTGCAGCGGCGGCGGATAAAGCTTTAACTACATCCCTGCGACGTATCCAAATAGCCTCTAGCTCATCGTTTAGAACAGCCATACCTTCAGCGGTGATATAAGGCAAAAGTTTCATTTATATTGAACCCTTTAAAAACTATTTATGGCTCATTATAATAATTATTTGCTACTAACTCACTTTTTTGATTATCTCATCAAGGTCTGTCATTTTGTTAATATCAAAATACAAACAATCAGGCATATTCTCTCGAGCAAAAATACCCTCTATCACATGTTCAATTTTTGAAATCAGCCCTAAAGCGCCAGAACGACTTGATTGAAGTTCCGAGGGCATGTAATTGATTACATCATTAATATCATCAATCATCAATGCATAGAGCGGTGTTTTACCATCTAAGGTCACAAATAATAGTACTTGTCGCATGCCTCCCTGAATTTGATCGCGCGCACGCGTAAACAAAGCACGTAAACGTCTCAATGTAGTAGCACGTTCGTGCTGTAATATTTCTAAGGCTTCGTCTACCTTATCATTATCACGCAGTGCTAGTAATTTTTCTCCCAAAGCATGGATCTTTCTATGTGGCTCATCGAATACCTGTAGCAATTCTTCTAAGGTTTCATCACGCGTTTCAAACTTGTTATACCACTTACCAAAAGCACATTCATCGGGATTAAGCGCCTTAACAAAGGCCGCCCCCGTTTTAATTGATACTTCGAGAGAATTCATCCATTCAATATGATCTTTTTCTCGATCTATTAACGTCGTTATTAATTCAGACTTAACATCCATACCTGATGCAATACCTAAGCGGTGAGCAAAGTCTAATACAGGAACAATTGTACCCTGATACTTTGTCACACCACAAAAGCCTCGCTCTTCAACAGGCAATCGCTGAATATCACTGATATCTTGACCCAACATCAATACATTTTCCACATCAAGACCAAACATCATGTCTTCTATATAAAAAGTAAATATTTGCCGTTCCGGACCAATTTTTCCGGTATTGTTATTTGTTGCCACATGGTCGAGAGCCATACTGATATCCTTTATTTAAGCCGCTATATATACTGTTTAACCCATTTTACCTATGCCATAAATGAGTTTATAAGTATATTAATGCAAAAGATACGCCAGTTTGTATATGCTATGAGCATAGATTATTTTCTCTATTTATCTACCGATGATTGAATATCTTCTTGTTCCAGCTGACGAATTTCAGTTAACATATTTTCCATTTCACTTTCTGTGGGCAATGGTGACGGTTCAGAAGCAGGAGTACCACTAACGTCGTCATCTATCGCTTCTTTCAAAAGATCCGACATTTTTGATGTCAGCTTCTCTTCTTCAGTTGAGAAGTCTGAAACGGCCTCTTCTGAACGTTTTAATATACTTTCACTATCTGATTTCCCATAAATATCGGCATTACTATTTATCCAATCACTCTTCGCGTAGTCTGCTAATTTATTTGTAAGATCAGTCTCGGCTTTGTTCGCATGACTATTTTCTGCTACATCATCAGTATTAACTGTCTGTTTATCAGGCTCTGAATCAGTCGGTGCTGATACTGATTCAGCTAGTTCTTTTTTGAAGGTTCATCCTCGTCATCGTCAGTCTCACTTAAATCAATACCTTCACTTTCATCTTCAGTAATATCATCTGATACATCGACATCAATTCCAGCTAAAATGGCATCTATTTCATCTATGGATGTTTTTTCTTCCAGTTCATTATCTGCTTCAGTTAATTCTTCACCGCTTTCACTAGTATCCGTTACATCGACATCAGCTCCAGCTAAAATCGCATCGATATCATCTATCGATACCATATCCTCTTCTGGTTCTGGTTCTGGTTCTGGTTCTGGTTCTGGTTCTGGTTCTGGTTCTTGCTCTGGTTCTGGCTCTGGCTCTGGCTCTGGCTCTGGCTCTGGCTCTGGTTCTGGTTCTGGTTCTGGTTCTGGTTCTGGTTCAATATTTTCTTCTTCATTATCAATTTCAGCTAAAGCTTCATCAAACTTCTCATTTTCATCATCACTACCAAAGGTTTCTTTCAATTCAGCCATTAATAAATCTAATTTTAATTGGGCAGCATCTATTTGTTCATTCAGTGGCAGTACACTATCTTGCTCATCATTTGTGACCGAACCGCCTACTGGCAGCAAATCTAAACAAGCATCTATTATGCTTGTTAATTGTTCTGATGAACTCGATAATAGTTTGCCATCCTGCTCCATAAATAAATTTACAATAGTTTTATTGATCTTCTGTTCTCGTTCTTGAAAATCAGCAGCGGCTTGTGTAAGCGCTTCCCCAGTTAAGCCATATTTCTCTGTTAATTTTTGAGTCAGGTCATCTATACGCTTGTCTTTCCCTTTCGTTATTTTTTTAACAATCTTTGTGGCATCATTGTGCACGCGCTTGTTTGTTTTACTGGCTCGAAAAATAAGCCATAAACTAAACACTAAAAAGATAAATGCCAATTCATAAGCCAGCATTTGCATAATTGGATCAATCATATTCATTTTAAATGAGACCTTTGCACGATTAAACCACGAGATAAAATAGTTAAAATATCCCCTGATTCTATTAAAAAATCGTGCAAGAACCAGCTATTACGCTCATTTTTAATAGAATCAGAGAAAATTTTTCCATATTTTCCTTTCGTACTTAAGTCATGCAAAAGTCTCATAATAGATCTCCAGGGTTTGTTTTTTTTGCGCGACTTCTTCGCCATAATAAAATGCCAATAATCGCTAATATCACAATAACGCCATTTCCTATCGCTAATTTGAGTGTTGCTGATGTCCCTTCTTTTGCCAATTCTTTAGCATCAACTTCTAAATCAAGATCCAGCTCATCTTCGACCAATAACAGTTCATCAGCATCTTCCGCCATCTCGTCTAAAACTAACTCTTCAATCGTCGGATTATTCACTTCTCCACTAATGATATCTGAGCCTTGCTCTGCTAGGCCATCAGATCTCTGCTCAAGCTGTTCTTCATCGATGACCTGTTCTTCGACTATTAATTCTTCTTCAAACTTTTCTATAGGCTGTTCTTGCAATGCAATGGGATCTGGTTGAAGAAATAAACTACGGCCTTTGACCGTCTCACCTTTAATTTGTAATGCTACGGTGTATTGCTCATCCTCATTTAATTCAGCTAAGGTTAACTGCCAATTTTGCTGGGAATTTTTCATTACATCATAAGACCACTCATTGCCATCTTGCCCTGTGAGCATCGCTGTTATGGTTAAACCTTCTGCTTTTATTAGGTTCATATCCGGCACGAGTATTAAGCGATGTGTACGTGTTTCTTGGTCGGTGAGGCGTTCAACTGTGATCTCAAAGGGTATCGCTACAACATTAATACTTTGGCGGCGCTGCCGTTCAAATGTTGCACTTTTCATTGTGATGACTACATCGTTGCGACCGGGTTGAAAATCATCACCCACATGCGTACGATAAATGCCCTTTTCCTGCTGAGAATTTAAGCTTCGTTCTATTGAATCCGCAATCTCAGATTCTTCTTTTAACTGGGCATCAACCAGTTTCAAAAAATCCTGGCGTTCGATTATGTGATCTTTTTCAGTTAGGTTTGCCTCAAAATCAAAACTTTCACCAATTAAAATATTATTGGGTAAATTTGTTGTATGTAATTTCAGATCAGTGACTACCATTACGCGATTATCAGGGTCAACCTGAGCATCAATTTTCCAAGAACCTATTAATGGCGTCTCAATTGTAATTAGATCATAGTTGGTTTCATTGTGCCATGTGATGTTGCTTGGAAGTTGATCCATCGTCACGCGTGAGTTATCAGGTAACACCAATTCGGTTGCCTTCGATCCTTGTTGACGAAACACTAACAAGGTCATTTCAGTAACACTTTGATCAATTTTAAATTGATTTTCATCCAATGGTATTGTGTCGCGTTGTATCGTTTTTTCGAATAAATGCAGAAAAACACGTTGTAATTCATCAGCATTATCTACTTGTTCATACCACCCGTCAGTTGCTAATGACATTGCTCGTAATAAATCATGATCTGCAGTTTCTGATAATGCAATGGTATGCACAGCTACGTTAGCCTGTTTTAATCTTGGAATAACATCATCAAGGATCCGCTGACGAGACTGCTTATTAAGTTCAGAGTTAGCTGAAATATCAACTAAACCATCGGAAAGAAGGATGACGTTACGTTGGATTTTTTCATTATCATTTTGCTGGTCAGCTGTTGCCTTGTTCAGCACCTGTTCCATATCTGTAAATAGACTTCGAGAATGAATCTTTTTTGATTGCTGCTGTGCTTTTAATTTCCAGCTATCATTAACTTTTCGGTGTGGCACTATGACATTTACATGCTCGCCAAATGTCCATGCACCAGCAATAACTTTGTCAGGCATTAAGCCCACTATAAGCCTTAATGCTGGGGCGCGAAGATTATTAGGATCATTTTGTTTCATACTGCCAGAAACATCTATTAATACTCTAACATCAGTCACAGCATCAGTTTCAGCGGCGGAAATCTGACAGAAAAACAGCAGAAAAATCGAACTAATAAGCGGTACTATATATTGAATAAAACGCATCATAAACTTATAACCTATTGTTTTTTATTATATAGTTCAAGTAAGCACCTGAATCTAAAGATGATTACAAAAAATATATTAACTTTTGTTATATTTGTTTATGCAGTTTTTGTGCCGTTATTTATCTTGTTTCGCCACAGAGGCACAGAGAGCACAAAGTTTTTGAAGGTAGTTTAAAAGTTCAGTCATCCTCGAGATCTTTTATCGAGGATCTTGCCGGCTCACGCTACCGATATGCGAGAGAATTGCTTATACTCAGATTCCGGCTAAAAGACTACCGGAATGACGAAGTGATTTTATTGTTTTACCCAATTACAATAAATCAAGTCCATGTTGCAGATCAACTTGAATATCTTCTACATTTTCCAGACCCACTGAAATACGTAACAAGCCATCACTAATTCCAGCTTGTTCGCGATCTTCATCCGTTAGTCGACTGTGTGTTGTCGTTGCTGGATGTGTAATTGTTGTTTTTGTATCGCCTAAATTGGCAGTAATCGACAACCATCTTGTTGCATTAACCAACGTCCACGCACCCGATTGGCCACCTTTTACTTCAAAGGCAATAATGCCGCCAAAAGCAGATTGTTGCTGTTTGGCTAATTCGTGCTGCGGATGACTGGGCAAACCGGCATAAAATACTTTATTGATTTGTGGCTGCTGCTCTAACCATTGTGCTAGTTGCAAAGCGGCGGCTGAATGGGCATTCATTCTCAATGACAGCGTTTCCAGACCTTTAAGGAATGTCCAAGCATTAAACGGGCTCATTGTCGGCCCAGCACTTCTTAAAAAGCCATAGACCTCTTCACCCACAAGTTGTGCATCGCCCACTACCGCACCGCCGACACAACGCCCCTGCCCATCTATATATTTAGTTGCAGAGTGCACCACAATATCAGCACCTAATGCAATCGGTTGTTGTAATGCGGGTGTGCAAAAACAGTTGTCAACAATCAGTAAACAATCGTGTGCTTTAGCCAATGCAGATAAGGCTGATAAGTCAGCAATTTCATTTAATGGGTTTGAAGGTGTTTCTAAAAACAAGGCTTTGGTATTTGGCTTTATCGCTTGTTGCCAATCTTCTAGATCAGTTAAAGCAACATAATCTGTTGTAACGCCAAATTTCGCCAAATATTTATCAAATAAAACACGCGTAGTGCCAAAGATGCTGCGTGATGACACAATATGATCACCCGCAGATAAAAGCCCCATAAACGTTGATAAAATCGCGGACATGCCAGAAGAGGTCGCCACTGCTGATTCTGCACCTTCTAATGAAGCTAATCGTTGTTCAAATGTGCGAACAGTTGGGTTGGTAAAACGTGAATAGATATTACCCGACTCATCACCCGAAAAGCGTGCAGCAGCTTGCGCTGCACTATCAAACACATAACTTGATGTGGGGAAGATAGGTTCAGATTGCTCGCGTTCGTTAGTTCGCTTTTGCCCTGCGCGGACTGATCGTGTAGCAAAACCTTTATCGTCGTATTCTGTTGTCATTTTACTGTTTACTAATTCTGATGAGCCGCTATTGTAAATTTTCTAGTCAGCTGTGACCAGTGTTTTTATTTCAATTAATGAAACATCATCTGTTGCGGCAGCTTTACCTACAAACTTGCCGATACTACTTCTGATCTCAGTTAAGCGCCCATGTTCATCCGTTTTATTCATAAGAAGTTGTTCAAAACGCGTTTGTCCGAACATCTCACCGTCTTCATTTTCAGCTTCGGTTAAACCATCACTCAAAGCATAAATAGTGTCACCCTCTTCTAACTGAATCTCACGACAATTCAGTTCGTTCTTATTGTAAGCCACCACCCCTAAAGGAAGATGGTTAGACACTATACGTTGCGTAATTTCGCCTGTTTGATTAACTACTAGCACCTCCGGCAAGCCGGCATTCCAAATTTGGGCTTGTGTTCGGCTCGAATCAAGATCAATTCCTGCAATGCAACAGAAAATACCGGTAGGTAATAATTCATTTAACTTATTATTCAATTCATTCATCAATATTTGCAGTGGTAACCCTTTTTTAGCCATTGCACTATGAATTGTTGAAACAGGAACTGCACCCAGTGCTGCCGGTAAACCGTGGCCCGTAAAGTCACAAAGAATAATACGAATGCCACCAGAGGGTAATATGGCAGATAACATCATATCGCCACTAAATGTACCCATCGGTTCGCACCACAAAGAAACTTCAGGAATTAGATCGTTATTACTTGCGGTTATATTTTCAAATACATGGCGAGCAATACGTTCTTCTTCTTGCTGTAATGCTTGCTGTTGCGTGAGTTCAGTTAAAGTGGCTTGTAACTCATCTTCTATCTTTTTACGTTGCGTAATATCACGAATAATACCCGTAAATAATTTTGGATCAGTCTCAGCAGTTTCACTCACAGATAGACGAAGGGGAAACTCGCTACCATCGATACGCCGACCTGTCACTTCACGTATATGCCCAATAACCTTTTTCTCACCTGTTTTATGATAATGTGCTAGATAGCCATCGTGTTCAGAACAATAGGGCTCGGGCATTAACATTTTTATATTTTTTCCAACAACAGCATCGACTGGGTAACCAAACATTTGCACTGCTGCTTTATTAAATGAGTCTATTATGCCCTCTTCCGTAATGGTAATAATTGCATCAACCGTTGAGTTCAAAATGGCATTTAATTTGTTTTGTTGCAACGTTCTTTGTTCTGCTTCTTCTGCTAAAAGTTGCTCATTTTGTTTTACATGTTCGACTTCCTGTTCAATCTGTTGTTTGGCATCTCGCAAGAGAGTAAATTGCTTATGCACTAACTTTTTACCTTTAAAATAAATCGCTAGGCTGACTATAAAGGTCAATGCAATTGTTAAGAAGGTGAGCCACCAAGAAATCTTTTGGTGTGCAATACTTTCTTCTTGTAAATACTCAGACAACTGAGTTACCAAACGGTTATTTTCGCGTTGATACTGCTGATAAATCTCGTTTAGTCTTGACGTTAGCTGGCCATTAATTTGTTGTGCTTCTATTGCTGCTAACAACGCATTGCCAGCAAGAATAACTTGATCAACATGCTCATAAATAACACCTTCACTTGACAAGATATTGTCAGATTCATTTAGTCGCCTTAACTGCTCTCTCAACGAGACCTGCTGCTGTTGTGTAGCCTTTAGATCCTGCATCGCCATTCGAACTGTAGTGTATGCAATATCTCGTTGCACATCATTATCAGCATTATTCAATTGCAAAGCAGAGCTGACAATCCTCCCTGCAATCCCCGCTTGCTGGTGATATACACTGATTCGCTTGGTCTCTAAAATCTCTTCTCTACTGTAGCTATCTTCAATATATTGTGTGAGCAGAATAAAAAAGCTCACTATAATCAAAGTAAAAATAATTATAGGGACTATATTCGGTAATCGTGGAGAAACTACGGGCTTAGATTGAGCTTCGTTCATAAATAACTACCATGTTTTATCATTTTTTCATATACCATGATTAGGGGTATCGTCATTTTAACGGTAAATTGTAATTAATAGTAGTTTCTGAGCATTATCAGCCTATAATTTAATAACAATCTCTAATAAAAACGTCACTCTATAACTATGAATAAAATAAGCATCGATTTAATTCGGCATGGTGATGCCGCTGGCGGTAAGAAACTACTGGGGAAAACAGATGAACCATTATCAGAATTGGGTTGGAATCAACTCCGCGCCATTATCCAGCAATCATCACTGCCGTGGCAAACAATAATAAGCTCCCCATTACAGCGCTGCTTAAGTTTTTCAACAGCGATAGCCGAGCAACACTCACTCCCCATTTCTATCACCCATCAGTTTCAAGAAATTGATTTTGGTACATGGGATGGTCGTTTATTAACGGATTTATATAAAGGTGAAGAAGCTGAGTATTTAAGTCAATTTATGCAATCACCTTCTTCTATTACCCCACCAAACGGGGAATCTTATCAAGAATTCAAATGCCGTATTCTTTCAGCATGGCATGACTTGTTACAGTCGTTACATCATGCAGAAATAAACCACGCCGTATTAGTCACTCATGCTGGCGTCATTCGGACTATTCTTAGTCACATATTAGACTTTCCTGAAGAAAGCCTATTCCGACTTGATGTACCGTATGGTTGCCTGAGCCGCATCACTCAATATGAAAACTACCCCCCAGTACTGAACTTTCACGGTGGTAGCCTCTAATATTTAGGCTCACAGTGACTACTGTGAGCCTAAACAATTACTCTGATCTATGGTGCGTAAGACAGTGTCACCATACCCACCGTGTCCAAGCTATTATAGCTGTTAACAGTTTGATATTTTTTATCAAATACATTGTTGATTGTGGCTTGAACTGACCAATCTTTATGCATTTGATAGCTAGCGCGCAAATCAACCACACCAAAGCCACCTAGACGTGTTGTATTAGCAGCATTATCATAACGATAGGCACTGATCTTCCAACTTGCACCGATTGACCAATTACCCCACTGTTTATCAACATTCAGATTAGCTAAACGTTTTGCTCGGCGAGGCAATAGATTGCCCGTTGCATCATCTTGCGGATCAAGTAAGCTGGCATTGAAATTAACTAACCACCCCGCCAACTCTGTATTTGCTTCAATTTCCAGACCTGAAATTGAGGCTCTATCAACATTTTCCATTTGTGGAAATTGATAGACGATTAGATTTCTTATCGATGTATTATATATATTTAGCTTCCAATCACCCCAACTATGAATCCCTTTTAAATTCATTGCAAAACTATGAGATTCTTCAGGTTTCAAATCGGGATTTCCTTGGAAAAACATACCGACAGGCCAATATAAATCATTAAAAGTAGGTTCTTTAAAGCCCGTACCATAATTTAGACTGAATTGCAGATTATCCTGTAACCAGAGACCCCATTCTGCAGTGCCTGTTTTATGGCTGCCAAACGCTTCATTATCATCATAGCGGCCACTTATCAGCCAACTTTGCTTGCCGTAGTCTGCCTGCCAACTCAAGAACAAGGCTTTATTATCACGTGATATTACAGCGTAATCAGTTGTACTCACCACTTTATCTTCACCATAATCAAAGCCCACATTGAGGGTGTTATTTTTATTGACGGTAAACGTATTGATTACAGATGCAAAGCGATAACGGGTATTAAAGGTGCCATCTGGCAAACCATCTGTGTAATTGTCTGACTCATCTCGTGATTCAGATACTTGGGCAGCCAAACGCCAACTATCGGTGAGATGCCAATCAAGGTTAAGCCCCATCACCTGCTGGATGGAATCTGCGTAATAGTCACTACTGCTTACAAAACCATCATAATCATTGCGGGCATCTGCTCGTAAAAAATTGGCACCAATATTGACAGTATCGGTTAATTGATGTTGAATTTTTGCAGAGAATGCATTATTCCGGTAACCATCTTTATCAGGATTATTCTCTCTTCTTGCATTAATGCCATCTGTCGATTGATGGTTTACACTCAAATTATAAGACGTTGTGTCTGTAGCTCCATTAATGCCCAGTGTAGCTTGTTTTGAATCATGTGTGCCGTAGGCAATTTTGGCATATGGATTAAAACCGTGCTTACCTTGTCGTGTGAAAATCTGTATGACACCGCCGATTGCTTCTGATCCATACAAGCCAGAACGTGGGCCGTGAACAATTTCTATTCGTTCAATTTGCTCAACAGGGAAATCCTGAATTGATGTTGTACCCGCTGTGGCTGAATGCCATTTGACACCATCAACTAAAATGAGCGCATGGTCAGAGTTAGTGCCACGCATAAACAGGCTACTGGCTTTGCCAATACCGCCGTTAACAGTCATATCAATGCCTGCTTGTCGTGACAATAATTCCGGTAAATCAGTAATCTGCAGGCGCTCAATATCACCACGTGTAATCACTGTAGTACTGGCAAGTACATTTGCCGAAGGCATACGATTTGCCGTCACCGTAATGGGATCTAACTGTTCATTTGCCAGCGTAATACTGGATAAAGAAGAGGCAACTAATGTTGCTAAACTATAGCGCACAGCTGTACGTACATAAGAATGTTTCATTTTTACTCCTAGGAGACGCTCACCCGCGCTCCAAAATTATGGTTGAAAGGGCTTCAGGCAGATTTTCGGACTTCCATACGTTATGGTTACCGTTGCGGGGGCAGTGTGAGCCTCTCACTCACTTCCCTTTTAACATTATCATTGCTAATAACGACCTAAAGCAGGCGGCATCATATGTATCTTGACCAATTTAGTCAAGATTATTTCGCTTGCTTGTTGGAATTATATTGACAACTGCCGTTAGACATCCTTATCCTTATCGACTGTTTTAGGTGGGATCAGTGTAGTACTGATTCTTAAACGGGAAGTAGGTGCAAGTCCTACACTGCCCCCGCAACGGTAAGTGAATGTATACCATTCATAAGTCCGGATACCGGCCTAAGTATTTTATTAACTCAATTGTGTGCGGGTCGGCACACTAGGGATTGCTATGTTTACCTTATCTCGTCACTACCAATTTATCATTGCTTTATTACTTGTTTTATTAATGGCTCTCACTCGAGGTCATCACTTTGCATCACTGAACCACCTTCCCAGCGCCAGTTGGGCTGTTTTCTTTTTAGCTGGTTTTTATGTTTCTACAAAGGTGTTTTTGCCCGTGTTGTTGGTGTTTGCTGCTTTGTTAGACTATGCCGCAATTACATGGGGAGGCGTAAGTAGTTTTTGTGTATCTCCAGCTTACGCATTGTTGTTACCCGCATACAGCTCACTATGGTTAGCGGGTCGCTGGTATGCTAGGCACCACCACTTTTCGTGGAGTACATTGCTACCTTTAACAGTGAGTCTTGCCTGCTCCACGTTTATTAGCCAAATTTTATCGAGTGGCGGTTTTTATTTCTTTTCGGGTCGTTTTACTGATACCTCTTTCGCTGAATTTGGTTTGCGATTTATAAAATATTATCCATCTCAATTGTCTAATCTTGCCTTTTATCTTACTATTGCCGCGATTATCCATATTGCTATCATGTTGATAACACGTTCAAATTACTCACAACATCGTCATTCTTGACAAGCATTCACCCCGATTGCTATTCAACTGAAGCGGTGTTGTCATGAAACAGTCTAAACATGCCTATAATTCAGACAGCTCGTGATGCAATTTATCGTGTTATTTGAAAATAGCTGGCATAGCTAACGATGTTGCTTAGCACATTAATTATTGTCTTGGCCATTTTATTAGACTGGTTGCTCGCCGAGCCCAAGCGTTGGCACCCTTTGGTCGGTTTTGGGAAATTAAGCAACCAAGTGGAACGTCTCTGTTTCAAAACAACGGCATCAAATCCACAACAACTCTTTCGCGGAGTGCTTGCAGTGTGTATTTTAGTCGTTCCAGTTACCGTGCTAAGCTATTTTATTGCCAATACTGCTTATTGGGGTGTTCTTTTCAGCCTGCTAATGCTCACATTCTGTATTGGTCATAAAAGCCTGCACGATCATGCCTATCCCATTGCTGAGGCATTAGAGTCTAAAAATGATGAACAAGCACGTTATTATGCCAGCCGTATTGTCAGCCGCGATCCTGCTACCTTACATATTCCACGGGCAACGATTGAATCCGTTTTAGAAAATGGTGCCGATAGTGTCTTCTCGGCACTGTTCTGGTTTTTAGTCGGTGGCGCACCAGCGGTTATTTTTTATCGTCTTGCCAATACTTTGGACGCAATGTGGGGATATAAAAATCCACATTATCTCTATTTTGGTCGTTTTGCAGCACGTCTTGATGATGTTCTCAATTATATACCTGCTCGTCTTACCGCTCTCAGTTATGCCGTAATGGGTAATACAAAACAAGCTTTGCGGGCGTGGTATAAACAGGCTGGTCACTGGGATAGCCCTAATGCTGGTGCAGTAATGGCATCCGGTGCAGGTGCTTTGGGTATTACATTGGGTGGTCCTGCCCAATATGATGGTATTTGGCATCAACGCGTTATTTTAGGTTATGGCAATGAACCGACAGCTGTTGATATCCGTCGCGCTCTGCGATTGTTACGCCATAGTATTATGCTTTGGCTTGTCACACTCGTTGTTATCTCAGGTTTAACTTATTATGCTTGATCATGGTGGTAATATCTATTCTATGGCAAAAAAATATGCCAGACCAATTGCTGATTGTCTGGATTTATCGACCGGTATCAATCCTAATAGTTGGACAGTTCCCACCGATCTTCCTCCGTCAATTTGGCAGCAATTACCACAAGATAATGATGGCTTATTATCGAGTGCACAACGCTATTATCAATGTGAATCACTATTGGCAGTGGCGGGTTCACAAGCGGCTATTCAGGCATTACCTTATTGTCGTATCAAAAGTCGTGTTGGCATACTCTCACCTGCTTATGCTGAACACCATCATGCCTGGCAACAAGCTGGTCATACAATTGTGATCTTAGATCTCACTACTATTGAGCAACAAATCGCTAGCTTAGATGTGTTGATTATTATTAATCCTAACAACCCAACTGGCGATACATTTAGTGTTAAGCAATTACTGAACTGGCATCACCAACTTGCCAAAAAGAAGGCTTGGTTAATTGTTGATGAAGCCTTTATTGATATAACGCCTGAATTGAGTTTAAGCTCCATTTGTCCTCAACCTGGTTTAATTGTCTTGCGTTCGATCGGTAAGTTTTTTGGCTTGGCAGGGTTACGGGTAGGCTTTGTGCTTGCCGATAATGCGCTATTATCTCAACTAAAAGAGTGCCTAGGCCCTTGGCCAATTGCCACATCATCACGTTATATTAGTCAAATGGCTTTAGCTGATAGCGCGTGGCAAGTAACAACCCGACAGCAGTTATTGGCTATGGAACGACGACTACAAAAGCTACTTGAACATTATCACTTATTCAGTACGGGATGTGCTCTATTTCAATGGCTACAAACAGACCATGCTGCCAGCATCTATCATCAACTTGCACAACAAGGCATTCATACACGCTTATTTGACTCACCATCAAGCATACGATTTGGTTTACCCAAAACAGAATATGATTGGAATCGCTTAGAAACAGCATTACAACAGGTGAAGCTATCATGACGACTACTCTTATGATTCAAGGCACCAGTTCCGATGCTGGCAAAAGCACCGTGGTAACAGCACTATGTCGCTGGTTACAACGTAAAAACAAGGTGGTTGTACCTTTTAAGCCACAAAATATGGCATTAAACAGTGCCGTGACTATTGATGGCGGAGAAATTGGCCGCGCTCAAGCTGTACAGGCGCAAGCCTGCAAGCTTGAACCGCATACGGATATGAATCCCGTATTATTAAAACCGAATAGTGATACCGGTGCGCAGGTCATTATTCATGGTCATGCTATCAACACGATGGAAGCACAAGATTATCATCATTATAAAAGCACGGCGATGTCTGCAGTATTGGAGTCGTATCAACGACTTCGCCAACATTATGATTATATTATTGTTGAGGGCGCAGGCTCACCTGCTGAAATTAATTTACGTGATCATGACATTGCCAATATGGGATTTGCTGAGGCTGTTGACTGCCCCGTTGTTTTAGTCGCCGATATAGATCGAGGCGGTGTCTTTGCCCAGCTGGTTGGTACATTGGAACTGCTATCCCCTTCTGAACAAGCCAGAATAAAAGGCTTTATCATTAATCGTTTTCGAGGTGATATTAGCTTACTAACATCCGGTTTGGAATGGCTGGAAAATAAAACCGGAAAGCCAGTTATTGGTGTGCTTCCTTATTTATCAGACTTTCATCTTGAAGCAGAAGATGCCATTAATAGCCAACAAGTTATACAACAGGCTAATTTCAAGGTTGTGGTATTGACCTATCCTCGCATTAGTAATCACACTGATTTTGATCCCCTGCGGCTTCATCCACAAATAGATTTACAATTTATAGCACCAAACCAAGCTATTCCCCAAGCTGATCTTATTATATTGCCGGGTTCTAAAAGTGTGATTGCCGATCTCAACGCCTTAATGGAATATGGCTGGCAGCATGCGATTTATAAACATTTACGTTATGGTGGCAAAGTCATCGGCATCTGTGGTGGTTTCCAAATGTTAGGCACAACGATAGCTGATCCAGACAGGATTGAGGGCTCAATTCGTCAATGTGATGGATTACAACTACTGGACATAAATACAATACTAAAACCTGACAAACAACTGCGTAATGTAAGTGGCACCTTATCTTTTAATCATGCCAAAGTGACGGGTTATGAAATTCATGCAGGCATTACTGAGGGACGTGCTTTGCAAAAGCCCGCATGTTATCTCCACGACCATGCTGACGGCGCTATAAGCGATGATAATCTTATTTTGGGTAGCTATATCCACGGTATATTTGAACAAAGAGAAGCCTGCAAAGCCCTGCTTGATTGGGCTGGTTTTAACGGTTTTGAACCCATAGATTATCATGCCGTGCGTGAACGTGATATTGATCGATTAGCTGATTTGATTGATCACTATTTAGATAGCGATTACCTTACTGAGCTACTCGCAACACAGGATAAAAATTAATGGCTACCACCCTTATTCTCGGCGGCGTAAAATCTGGTAAAAGTGCGCTGGCTGAACAATTAGCACTAGACTCCAAGTTAGCCGTAACGTATATTGCCACGGCATCGGCCGATGATAGTGAAATGCAACAGCGTATCACTCAACACCGCCAGCGTCGCCCATCACATTGGCAGACAATTGAAGAGCCTATTCATCTTGCTAAAATAATCAGCAAACACGCTAACACAAGGCAATGCATACTCGTCGATTGTTTAACCTTATGGCTAACCAACTTATTGATGCTAGATAATGATGCCATATTAAAAAGAGAGATAGACGTTCTAGTCTCAGTTATTAAAACAAACAAGACTGCACTGATTTTAGTCAGTAATGAAGCCAATATGGGGATCATGCCATTAGGTGAATTATCTCGTCGTTATTGTGATGAGGTAGGTGTCTTGCACCAAAGAATTGCACAATGTGCCGATAATGTCATTCTCACCGTTGCGGGGCTGCCTCACATTCTAAAAGGGAAATTACATGCCTAATTTTCAACACTGGCTAGCCTTGCCAGTTAAAGACGTAGATATTGATTCTCATAATGCTGCTTTTGCACATCAACAACAACTTACTAAACCAGCTGGTTCACTAGGTCAACTAGAAAGTATTGCAATCAAATTAGCAGGCTTGCAGGCAACCGCTATGCCAAGTGTGGACAATGTACAAATTACGGTATTTGCTGCTGATCATGGAGTTGTCGAACAAGGTGTTTCGGCATTTCCTCAATCTGTAACTGCAGAAATGATCCGAAATTTTTCTGCTGGTGGTGCTGCAATCAGTGTATTAGCAAAAGAAAACAATGCCCGTTTATCTGTTATTAATCTAGGCACAGTTGATCCACTAGAACCGCTTGAGAATGTTGAAGATGCCAGAATAAGTTCTGGCACCCGCAACTTTTATATAGAACAAGCCATGACCCAACACCAATGCCAACAGGCCATGCTTGTTGGCGCAGAGCATATTAACAGTTTGACTGAAAATGCTGTCCAGCTCTTTATCGGTGGTGAAATGGGCATTGGTAATACCACATCGGCTACTGCCATTGCCTGTGCTCTTCTTAACAAGA